>NZ_VIOG01000006.1:0-196313 GCF_009708045.1 Corynebacterium hiratae
CTCCACAAAAAAGGCCGTGAAAAGCCCAAACCTAACAAACAGACAAACCAAACCGTGCACAGCACGGACTGGCTATCCAAAAATTACATAAAGAAAAAATCCAACCAACCCCCAACCCGACGGGGCACAAAAGGAGGCTGGCCTAGTTAGAAGATTTAAATCAATATGCCCAAACAACTTAATATTATTTACAATGACGCCGCTTAAAGGAAAAGCGCCATCCGGCATACACCAACCGCAACACACATACGGCGTATCGCAGCCAAAATGATAAAAATCAACCAACACAAAAAGTACATTGGCACACTATTGAGTTCTCAGACATCGTCACCACACAGTCATACGGACCGCCTTGAGCGAAACGCAGTACTGCGAGTAAAGAAAATATTTCTTGTCAGGGCCTGTTTTCCTACCGCCACTCTCCAAGAACTTCAGTTCCTGTGGGGCGCTGTCGGTCGCGCTGACTCATATAAAGTTACACACGGCCTTGATAAAACACAAATATGCACTTCAATGAAGGTTTTTACCCCTTCTTGAAGTGCACTAAAACAACCTTTTTAACGCAGACATTGGATGGCGCTCAGTGTGCCCCAAACCAGCCCATGAGGCCCGGGCTAAACACGTTGGCCTTCTTCGCCATCCGGGGATATACGGCAACCCACACGACGTAGATAGTTGCCATCCCTGTGAGCGCCCACCCCATCGCAACGCTGGGATTGATAAGCCACGCTATGAACAGTGCGGCGATTACTCCCGCTAGCGCAGTGGTGTAGAGCCACGTCAGTTTGTCGGTAATGGCAAAACCTAGAAGTAGCGAGGTTGTAGCAAGACACACGATGGTGAACCCGGCTGGATTGCCCGTCCACATCATGGATACAAGATCGGCCAAGACCGATAGGACCACGGGGATTGCCGTGCACAGCAAAGTGGCCTTGGCCCAGACACCGCGCGGCAGCCCAAAGGCCACTGCATCTTTGAGTGAGCTGCGTATTGAATCAGCAACTAGCGGCAGGACAATCAACGTAACAATGACACCTACGATGCCCACGCCGGTATCCCACAGCTTGATCACCACGATGGTTATCGCCGTTGCGATGGCTGCACCAATCGCAGCCCACATCCAGGCGCGCACCTGAGGGCGCAACACAATCTGGGAGACCGGGGACGCTGAGAACCAGCCCGTCGAAGAATCACCATCGCTGCCTACGATGAGGGAGCTAGTGGTCAGTCGTGATGGCTCAAAGCGTTTCGTCATGCACACCACCCACATGAGCGCCGGCGCAATGAGGACCCACCACGGGAAGGCCCAGGGTGCGCTGACGAGAAGGAGCAAAAGCGCCAGGGAGGCATTAATTCGCCGGTGCCCGTTCCAGACGCGCGTACTGAGACCAAAGGTGAGGTAGCGCGAGAAGTCAGGCTGGACCAGGTAGAGCTGGAGCGCCATAAGGAGTGAATACCCGATGGCCCAGCCTTGCCCACGGTCCATTCCCAGCACCGGAAGGATGACAATCCACAAGGCGTAGAAGAAGCTGATCCAGCTCAGCGCCATATGCCTATAAAGCTTCATCACGCCTCCCCCAATGCCAGAACTGCCTGTTCGAGGGATACCTCGGTGGCGCGAAGCCCCATTTCCTGGGCCATGGCAAAGACGTTGGCGGTGTGGTTGGGGCGGGCGTCGACAAGCGCGCGGTCGGCCACGGCTGAGGTTTCGCGCTCAAGCACCGGGAGCTGCAAGCGCCCCAGCGCGCGATCGAGGGTTTCGGCAGAACCAGTGAGCTGGACGACGCCCTCAATGAACTCATCGATGGGGCCGGACAGAGGGTTCTCCCCCATCAGGGCTACGGTATCGAGCAAACCAGACAGTTCGTTGAGGTGATGGGTGGAGACAATAATGGTACGGCCGTGCTCCTCGCGCAGGACGTCGTAGAAAACCTCCCGCTTGGCGGCGTCGAGGCCGAGATAGGGTTCGTCGAGAAGCATGTAGGGCACCCCCGAAGCCACCGCAACAATGAAGCTCGCTGCGGACTTCTGCCCGCGGGAGAGGCCCGAGTAATTCTTCATCGGAAGCTCGAAGCGCTCGACCAGCTCCTCAGCGCGCGCTGTGCTCCACGTGGGCCAGCGCAGGCTTGCCACCGTGAAGATTTTCTTCAAATTCCAGCCTTCGGGCAACGGGTTATCTATGCCCATGAGGACAACCTTGTTGAGGACTTTTTCATTGTCGTAGGGCTTGTCGCCGTCGACCTTGATGCTGGAGCCGCCGAGCTGGCCAGCAATCTTGCGCAGCAGGGTGGTCTTGCCAATTCCGTTGGGGCCGACAAGCCCGTGAGTCAGGCCGTCATCAAACGTGAAGTGCGGGGTGGAAATCATGAATAGAGTCCTCGGCTTTCTGCGACAAGGTCGATGAGGTCATGGAGTTGCTGGCGGGTATAGCCCAGGCGCACGGCTTCGTCGATAAGCGGCGCGGCGTACTCGGCTGCGAATTCCTGGCGACGCCGCGCCCGGATCAGTTCGGCGGCACCAGAGGTGACGAACATGCCGATGCCTCGGCGTTTTTCGAGGATTCCGAGATCCACGAGGAGGGTCAGCCCCTTGCGGGCGGTCGCGGGGTTGATGCTGTGGAAGGCGGCGAGCTCGTTCGTGGACGGTGCCTGGGCACCCTCGGCGAGAGTGCCCTCGATGATGGCGTCCTCGACGAGCACCGCTATCTGACGAAAGAGTGGCTGCGCGGAGTTGTCCATGCAAACCTCTTGGCTGGTTGGTTACTCATGTAACTAACCATATAACCAACACTCGACCAGGGCAAGGTTTCCCCATTCCATATCTTTGACCTGGGAATTTCCTCAAGGTTATCGACGTTTTGTGACTAATGGGGCACACTGGACTACACCGGCCGTAGGCTGGAAGACCTCACAGAAGTGACCTAAGAAAATTAGTTAGAAAAAATAGAACGGAATTTAGGAGCCATGCTTGAACGAACACTTGTCTTCGTTGACACGTCATATCTACTCGCCAGTTTCTATAACTCCTGGGAGACGGCGCCCGTGCCCAGCTAGAGATTGATTTACCCGAAGTGGTCAGCTCCCTCGGTTCGATGATTGAAACCCAGGTGGGCAACCGCGTTCACCGCCAATATTGGTATGACGGAATCCCGGATACCGGCCCCCACCGCTACCAACGCGCACTGCGCGTCTGCGACGGCGTCCAGCTACGCACCGGCCAGCTCATCGAGTGGGGCGAGCGTCGCACACAGAAAGCCGTGGACACCCGCCTTGTCGCCGACATGATCGTCTCCGCCATGAAGGGCCAAGTCACGGACTTTGTTTTGGTCTCCGGCGATGCCGACATGATTCCCGGCGTCCAAGAAGCCGTGAACAACGGCGTGCGCGTACACCTCTATGGCTTTGGCTGGGATTCGATGTCCTCGGCGTTGCGCCATGCGTGCGACTCCACCACCATCCTGGATCCGCGGGAAGACTTCGCCGATGCAATGGAGCTCGAGGTCCTCGAAGGGCCGCTGCCGCCGACCATCCGCGAGCCCCAGCACTCCGAGGACGGCAGCGAGGGCGAAGCCGTTGCCACCGATGAGCACGCAGAGGAGTGCGACGAGCCCACCGAGGCGCAAGCCGCCTTCCCCTCCGCCCCCAAGCCCGGCCCGGCCACACCTTCTGCCGCCGCGACGGACGTTGCCGCGACTGCCTCTCATCCCGAATCGGCTGCGCCCGATACCTCCCGCAAGGAAGAGGAGCCTCTCCCCTCCGGCGAGCAGCCTTCCGCGCCCGGCATCGACTCGCAGGAGCCTGCGGGCGAGGAAGCGGACGCAGCCCCCGAAAGCTCGAAGCCAACGCCCAAGCCAGCTGCGCCCAAACCTTCGATGATGGCGCCGCGCCGCAAGCTGCGGTCGAAGTATGTTCCGCTCCCCGAAGAAGTGTGGAGCTCCGCCGGGTTCCAGTCCCCCTTTGACGTGGGGCAGCAATATGCCTCGTGGTGGTTCGACAACGCCGCGAGCGCCGATCAGCGCGACCAGGCCCACCTGCTCTCGGGCGGCGGCCTGCCCCCGGAGATCGATCGCCCGCTGCTGCAGTTCGCCTGCGAAACGCTGCACGAGTACACGCTGACAGAAACCCAGCGCGTCAACCTGCGCGATGGCTTTCACTCGGGCATCCGCGGCGTGCTCATCAATATCCGCCGCCAAGATAGCTAAACCGAAAATCGTCAAAAGGGACCTTGGAGAGCGTGGGGTTCTGAAACACCCCGGCCGCGCTGCGCGGCCCGCTCTAGAAGGTCACTTTTCTGTGTAGTGGCTTGCTTCGCAGTGGCTACTGCTTGCCCTCGGCGGAGTCCGATTCGGCGTTGGCATCACTAGCATCAGAATCGGCGCCGGCCTCAAGCGCTTGGTCGCTGGCGAAGGGCGAGTTTTCCAGCTCCTTGCTCTTGGCCATCTCGGCGCGAATCTCGTCCAAGCGGGACGTAGCGGCCATGTCGTGGCCTGCAGCCGTGATCTCCTGAATGCGGCTACCCCCCGCCGCCTGATGGAGCTCCTGGGCGCCGAGCGCATCCGCGTAGCGCTTCTCAATCTTGGCGCGCACCGAGTCCAAGGTCGGCGTGGAATCATCCGGCTTGAGCTCGTTCATTGAGTTCAAAGCCTCGGCGTTCTTTTCCTGCATCGCTGCCTGATCTGCCTGGGACAGCAACTGGTCCACCTGCGCCAGTTGCTCCTTCAGGCGGGCCTCCGACTGCTGCTGCTGGGCCTTCGCCTGCTCGGCAGCCTGGCTAGCCGCCTCGTGCTGCGTTTTCAGGTTAGCCAGCTCGTTTTCCACGGCGACCAGCTGGCTCGCTACGACCTCTGCCGCCTGGTTGTACTCGGCGGCCTTCTGCGGATCCTCAGAGGCATCCGCCAACTCCAGCGCCCGGCGGGTCTGGTCCTGATAATCCTGCTGCGTCTTCACCAGGCGGTTGAGCTGCATTTCCAACTGGGTCTTGCGTCCAATAATCTCCGCTGCGTGTTCGGAAATCTCGCGATGCTGCTTCTTCGCGCCTTCCACGGCCTGCTGGATCTGGACCTTGGGGTCAGCGTTCTCGTCGATCTTCTGATCGAAAGAAGCCATCACATACTTCCAGCCTTTGCTAAATGGATTTGCCATCGCACTCACTCCTTTGTGGTTCCTGCAGCAGTAGTTAATGCAGCTCTTATTGGTGCCCTATATAAAAAGACGCTTTCCTGCGAGTGTAGCGATACTCACAGGAAAGCGCGCGCGGCGGGGCCACCGGGACCTCACCGCAGACAAGGACTAACCAGTTCTATTCCGCCTGCTGGCTCTCCACCTGGGCGCGGACCTCGTCCATGTCGAGGGCCTTAACCTGGCCAATGAGATCCTCCAGTGCCGCCGGCGGCAGAGCGCCAGCCTCGCGGAAGACCAGGATGCCGTCGCGGAACACCATCAAGGTGGGGATGGACTGAATCTGCAGCTTCGCGGATAGCTCCTGGTTGGCCTCGGTATCCAGCTTGGCGAACGTGGCATCGGGGTGCTCTTCAGATGCCTTCTCAAAGACTGGGCCGAAGCGCTTGCACGGGCCGCACCATTCCGCCCAAGCATCGACGAGCGTAATGCCGTCGCCGGAAACGGTCTCCTGGAACGTGTCCTCAGTGATGTCAATCGTTGCCATGTCTTTTCCTATCAGTCTCGGGGATATTTCTCGGTTCTATCAACCCCCAACGGTACACAAGACTCGATTATTCCTTGCCCACATACCCCAGGGGGGTATATCCTCGACAGTGACATTAACCCCCAAGGTAAGGAGAAGGATCCACCACCATGAGCACCACAACCTACACCGTTAACGGCATGACCTGTGGCCACTGCGAGCTTTCCGTCAAGGAAGAGATCTCAGAGATCAGTGGCGTCACCGACGTTACGGCCGACCACACCACCGGCGCCGTCACCGTGACCGGGGAGGGCTTTAGCGACGACCAAGTCGCCGCCGCCGTCGTCGAAGCCGGCTACGAGTTGGCCTAAACAGCATGACTACCAGTCTCACCCTCGGCATCACCGGGATGACCTGCACGTCGTGTTCCTCCCGTGTCGAACGCAAGCTCAACAAGCTCGACAACGTTGAAGCCACGGTCAACTTCGCCACGGAGTCCGCCTCCGTGAGTTATGACCCTGCAACGACGACGCCTGCCGATCTCATCGACGTCGTCGAAGGCGCAGGCTACGGAGCGTTCACCCTGGATGGTGAGGGGGAGACGTCGACTAGCACGGCGGAGGACGCCCGCGAGAGCGAAGCCTCCGATATCCTGCAGCGCACTCTGATCTCCGCGGCGCTCTCTCTGCCCGTGATGCTGCTCTCCATGGTCCCAGCGCTGCAATTCCAGCACTGGCAGTGGGCCTGCTTGATGCTCACGACGCTCGTCTATGTCATCGGCGGAGCGCCCTTCCACCGGGCCACCTGGGCCAATCTCAAGCACGGCGCCGCCACGATGGACACGCTCATCACGCTGGGCACCACCGCCGCCTTTGGCTGGTCGCTCTACGCGCTTTTCTTTGGCGATGCCGGGATGCCCGGCATGACCATGCACATGACGCTGCGCTCCAATGACGCGCAGATGGACCATATTTATCTCGAGTCCGTCGGCATGGTTATCACGTTCCTGCTGCTTGGACGATGGTTTGAGCTCAAAGCTAAGGGGCGCTCCTCCGAGGCGCTCACCACGCTGCTGACCATGGGAGCTAAGGAAGCCACCGTGCTTCGCGACGGTACCGAAACCCGCATTCCCGCCAGCGAGCTCCGAGTAGGCGATGTTTTTGTTGTCCGCCCCGGCGAGAAGATCGCCACCGATGGCGTGATCCTCAACGGCCATTCCGCCGTGGACGAATCCCTTCTCACCGGCGAGTCGATGCCGGTTGAGGTTTCTCCCGGCAGCACGGTGACGGGCGCGACCATCAACGCCTCGGGTCGGCTCGAGGTGCGCGCCACCCGCGTCGGGTCCGACACCGTCTTGGCCCAGATGGGTGCGCTCGTCACTGCAGCCCAGACGTCGAAGGCCCCGGTCCAGCGCCTCGCGGACCGTATCGCCGCCGTCTTTGTCCCCATCGTCATCGGCATCGCCATCCTCGCGCTCTTGGCGCACCTGTGGGTCGGCGGCGCCGCCCCGGCCTTCGTGGCCGCCGTGTCTGTGCTCATCATCGCCTGCCCGTGCGCCATGGGCTTGGCGACGCCCACCGCAATCCTCGTGGGCACCGGGCGCGGCGCCGAACTGGGAATCCTCATCAAGGGTCCGGAGGTTTTGGAATCGACGCGCCGAATCGACACCATCGTGCTGGACAAGACCGGCACCATCACCGAAGGCCAGATGTCGGTGGGAGCAGTCGAACCTACGGCAGGACGCACGCAGCAGGAAGTTCTCCGCCTCGCGGCCGCCGCGGAACAGGGTTCCGAGCACCCCATCGCACGAGCCATCCGCACAGCCTACGAGGGCGAGCTCCCCGCGGCCGCGGGCTTCCACGAGCTTCCCGGCCAGGGAATCGAGGCAACGATTGAGGGCTCCCGGGTGCGGGTGGGCCGGCCGCCTGCGGGCTATGACGGCACCGGGACGCAGGTGGGCGTCTACGTGGACGATGACCTGGTGGGAACCATCGAGCTACAGGATCGCATCAAGGAATCCTCCGCCGCCGCCATCGCCGCAATGCACAAGCTAGGGCTTACCCCGCATCTACTCACCGGGGACAACGCCGGCGCGGCACATGCAGTGGCGCGGGCCGTTGGCATTGATGATGCCAACGTGACAGCAGAGGTCATGCCCGCAGACAAGGTAGAGACTATCGCTCGACTGCAGGAGCAGGGGCGGACCGTGGCCATGGTGGGCGATGGCGTCAATGACGCCGCGGCGCTCGCGCAGGCGGACCTCGGAATCGCGATGGGCGCGGGAGCCGACGTTGCCATTGAAGCTTCCGATATCACGGTGATGAACAACGACCTGCGCTCCGTCGCAGAGGCGGTGCGGCTCGCGCGCAGTACCCTGCGAATCATCAAGGGCAACCTTTTTTGGGCCTTCGCCTATAATATTATTCTTCTTCCCGTGGCCGCGTTCGGGCTGCTCAACCCCCTATTAGCGGGGTTGGCAATGGCCCTGAGCTCAGTCTTTGTGGTGACCAATTCTTTGCGACTTAAAAGCTTTACCCCCGCAGAGTAAGCTTAGCCTGCATGAATCGACTTGATCATCGCTCTATCTCACGCACGGAGAGGCTCGACCGCCTTCCCGTCACTGGAAAACACAAACGTCTCCTCTTCGGCTCCGGCATCGGCTGGGCGCTCGATGCCATGGACGTCGGTCTCATCTCCTTCATCATGGCCGCTCTGGCCGTGCACTGGGGGATCACGCCGACCCAGTCCTCGTGGCTGGCGTCCGTGGGCTTCATCGGCATGGCCTTGGGTGCCACCTTCGGCGGCCTCTTGGCGGATAAGTTCGGCCGCCGCCACATCTTTGCGCTAACCCTGCTGGTCTATGGCCTCGCGACGGGCGCCTCCGCCCTCGCAACGGGCCTCACACTCCTCATCATCCTGCGCTTCTTCATCGGACTTGGCCTCGGCGCCGAGCTGCCGGTGGCCTCCACGCTGATCTCCGAGTTCGCACCCCTCAAGGTCCGCGGGCGCATGGTGGTCTTGCTGGAGGCCTTCTGGGCCGTGGGGTGGATCCTCGCTGCGGTAATTGGAACGTTCGTCGTGGGGGCGTCGGAAAGCGGCTGGCGCTGGGCCCTGGCGCTCGGCATGGTGCCCGCGCTCTATGCCCTCTATGTGCGCCTTCACTTGCCTGAATCGGTGCGCTTCCTAGAGTCGAAGGGCCGCCACGAGGAAGCAGAAGAAATCGTCGCCTCCTTTGAGGCCGAGGTGGATGAGGCGGACATCGACCGCGCGACCCCGGCACCGACCTACTCCGAGGAAGATGTCACCGCCACCAGCATCTGGTCGAAATCCCTGCGCGGGCGCACGCTGGCGCTGTGGACCATCTGGTTCTGCGTCAACCTGTCTTACTACGGCGCCTTCATTTGGATTCCGTCGCTGCTTGTCGCGGACGGTTTCTCCCTGGTGAAGTCCTTCAGCTTCACGCTGATTATCACTCTGGCCCAACTGCCGGGTTACGCCGCAGCGGCCTGGCTCATCGAGGTCTGGGGACGCCGCTCGACGCTGGCAACCTTCCTCGTGGGCTCCGCCCTGTCCGCCGGATTCTTTGGCTTCGCCAACACTGAGGCCATGATCATCCTGGCCGGTTGCCTGCTCTCCTTCTTCAACCTCGGCGCGTGGGGCGCGCTGTACGCCATCGGCCCGGAGCTCTACCCCACCGCCCTGCGCGGGCGCGGTACTGGTGCGGCCGCGGGCTTCGGCCGACTCGCCTCCATCCTGGCGCCGCTTATCGTTCCGCCGCTCATCGCGGTGGCGGGCACGGGCTGGCTCTTCGTGCTCTTTGCAGCAGCCTTCGGCATCGCGGCCTTCGCGGCTCTGACCCTGCCAGAGTTCAAGGGGCGGGCCCTTGCTCAATAGGGTCGCCCTCGGCGCGTGGGTCGCGGTCATGGTCGCGCTCACCACGCTCAAGCCCTTCTACCAGATCGGCTACCTGTGGAAGCCGGAGAACCAGCGGGTCCGTGACCTGCGCTTGGTGCCGCTTGATGAGTTCTCCGGCGGCACCTGGTTTGGCCCGCTTTTTGAGTATGCGGGCAATACCGCCTTCTTCATTCCTTTTGGCATGCTCGTCTTCAGCATGTGCCGGTCAATCAAGGCCACTGCCGCATGGGGCTTCGCGCTGAGCTTGGCACTGGAAACAGCGCAGTATGCATTCACGCTCGGGCGCACTGATATTGATGACCTCATCTTCAATACCCTCGGCGCACTCATCGGCGCGGGGTTTGCCAGGCTGTGCGGCGAGCGCTTCTTCCCGGTGTGGCGGTGGCTGGCGCTCGCTGCGGCAGCGGTCTTCCTGGTCTTAATCATCCTCGGCCCACGGTTGGGTGACCCCAACGCCGTGGTGGACCTGTAATTTAGCCGTGCGCCATGTTCACGAACTTGGAGTAGTGCAGCTGGTGCGCGACCTTCACCGTGTCGATCGGGCCGCCGCGGTGCTTGGCCAGGATGATATCCGCCTCACCGGCACGGGGATCATCGCGGTCTTGTGAGTCCGGGCGGTAGAGCAGCATAACCATATCGGCGTCCTGCTCCAGCGAGCCGGACTCACGCAGATCCGCCAGCTGCGGCTTCTTATCGGTACGGGATTCTGGACCACGGTTCAGCTGCGAAATCGCGATGAGGGGAACCTCTAGCTCCTTGGCCAGCAACTTGAGCTGGCGCGAGAATTCTGAGACCTCTTGCTGGCGGGACTCCACCTTCTTGCCCGAAGACATCAGCTGCATATAGTCCAGCACAATGAGGTCGAGGCCGTGCTGCTGCTTCAGACGGCGGGCCTTCGAGCGGATTTCCATCATGGTGAGGTTCGGGGAATCATCGATGAACAGTGGCGCATCCTGGATGCGGTTGAGGGTGTCATCGATCTTGGCCCAATCCTCCGTGGACACGCGGCCACCGCGCATATCCGACAGCTTCACTTCCGCTTCCGCGGACAGCAAACGCATGACGATCTCGGAGGCGGACATCTCTAGGGAGAAGACCACGGAGGTCTTGTTGTGCTGCAGGGAGGCCGAGCGCATGAAGTCCATGGCCAGCGTGGACTTGCCCACGCCAGGGCGGGCGGCGACGATAATCATCTGGCCGGCACGCAGGCCATTGGTCAGGTTGTCGAGGTCGATGAACCCTGTGGGCACGCCCGACTCCACGCCGTTTTGTTGCAGGGCGGCGAGCTCATCGATCGTGGGGTCGATGAGATCACTCAGCGCACGGTAATCCTCGGTGGTCTTTTTCTGTGCCACGGCGAATACTTCCTGCTGGGCGCGGTCCAGCACGGACTCGATCTCCATGTCTTCGGAGCCCTGGAAGCCGAGTTGGACGACTCTGGTTCCGGCGTCCACCAGCTTGCGCAGCACCGCCTTCTCCGCGACAATCTCCGCGTAATAGCGGGCGTTAGCCGCAGTGGGCACCGTGGCCAGCAGGGTATGCAGGTAGGGCGCACCGCCAACGCGCTCGAGGTTGTTATAGCGATCGAGACGGGCCGCGACAATCACCGCGTCAATATCCGTGCCCGCCGCGTAAAGATCGATCATGGCTTGGTAGATGAGCGTGTGCGCAGGATAGTAGAAGTCCTCCGGCTCCAGCTCCTCAATGACCTCCATGACTGTATTCGGGCTCAGGAGCATGGCGCCGAGAACGCCCTGTTCGGCCTCGCGGTCCGCGGGCGGCTGGCGAAATTCGCCGTAGCGCTTCGGTTCTTCCTGCCGGTAAGAGCGGCGAGGTTCCTCCTCTACCGGCTCCGGCGGCGGTGGAACGTGGTCGTCGTCAAAACTGGCATTAGTCATTGCTCATCAATCCCACCGTTCATTAGTCCCACCCTGGCCGTTCCTGAAGTTCTCACTCTTCTCCGCGCCGGACGGCCAGGCTTCGATGCAGTGCCAAGCGGCAACCGCGCGTAGTACACAACAGTGTAGCCGAGGGGCAAGACACTACCCCTTGGGCATAACTCTCACAGTTATCCACAGAGAGCTGTGGAATTCCCAGGTCAGCAAAGACATGGCGTACAAAGCCAGAGGTCAGGGCTGTGGATAACTTTGCACCGCTGTGACCAGCGAAGATTATTTCTGCAGGTCAAAGCCTATTTTCTGTGGTGTGAAAATACGCACACATCCCGTGGAAAAGTAGGGGCATTACCCCGATATCGCCGCTACCAGCGGGTTAACACATGGCGGCATGAGTGAATTCACCGTTAACTGAACGCAGGTTTATCCACAGGCTGGGCGAGTTATCCACAGGCCGCGCTTGGCGACGTTTCCCTGCCTCCCGCGGTGCTAGATCTCCAAGAACGCGGCCCCTCGTAAAACGGCGCAAGGCCGTGCTTCCTCTCACCACCTCACATAGTGAAAGGAGCACGGCCTTAAAGCCTTGCTGTTGTCTTAAGGTCACGTCCTGCGTACCGGCACCGCGCCTCACACGCGGGCGAACGGAGGGTGACCGTCGTGCGCCTTAATTCTTAGGCAGCGACGACCGAGAAGTTCACCTTGCCGATAACGTCAGCGTGCAGCTTCAGCTCGACTTGGTAGTTGCCGGTCTTCTTGACCAGGCCCTTGGGCAGCACAACGATGCGCTTGTCCAGCTTCGGGCCGCCAGCGGCGGCAACGGCGTTCACGATGTCCTCAGCGGACACGGAGCCGAAGAGCTTGCCGGACTCGGAGGTCTTCACGGGGACGTTAACGTCCTTGAGCTCCTCCAGCTGGGTACGGATCTCGCGTGCGTGGTCCAGGTCGCGGATTGCGCGAGCTTCCTGGGCGCGCTTGATGCCCTCGATCTGCTTCTCAGCACCGCGGGTAGCAACGATTGCCAGGCCGCGCGGAAGCAGGTAGTTACGTCCGTAGCCGTCCTTAACCTCTACAATTTCGCCGGGGGCGCCGAGGTTCTCAACGGCAGCGGTGAGGATCAGCTTCATGATCCCTGCCTTTCAATTGAGTTAAATGAATACTTGCGTGACAGTCTTAGAACGGGGGTTCTGCATCCGCACCACCAAAGCTTCCCGCTTGGGGTGCAGAATTCCACGGATCGTTACTCGGAGCCGACTGCTGCTGAGACTGCTGCGGGGCAGAGGACTGGGACTGGTTTCCAGAGAAACCGCCCTGGTTTCCGGAGAAACCGCCCTGGTTGCCGCCGCCGTAGTTAGCACCACCCTGCTGCTGGCCGCCACCATAGTTGCCGCCGCCGTTGCCGGACTTGCGGTTAACCTGTGCGGATGCATAACGCAGGGACGGGCCGACCTCATCGACCTCGATTTCAAAAACAGTGCGGTTCTCGCCCTCACGGGTCTGGTAAGACCGCTGGCGCAAACGGCCAGTAACGATAACGCGCATGCCCTTGGTCAAGGTCTCCGCAACGTTTTCTGCGGCTTGGCGCCACACGTTGCAGGTGAGGAACATGGCCTCGCCGTCCTCCCACTGGGAAGTCTGCTGATTATAGCGACGCGGGGTGGAGGCAACACGGAAATTTGCCACTGCGGCACCCGCTGGGGTGAAGCGCAGTTCCGGGTCGGCCACAATGTTGCCGACAACCGTAATGTTGGTATCTCCCTGAGCCATGTCTTTACTCCTTAATATCGGTTACGTGGATTGCTCGAAACCCAGTATCCGCTATTTGCTGTCGGTGCGCAGAACCTTGGTACGCATAATGGAGTCGTTCAGGTTCAGACGGCGATCAAGCTCGAGAACCGAGTGGGATTCACACTCCAGCTCCACGACTGCGTAGATGCCCTCTTCCTTCTTGTTGATCGGGTATGCAAGACGGCGCTTGCCCCACACATCAACCTTTTCGACTTTGCCGCCATCCTTGCGGATCGTTTCGAGGAACTTGTCTAGGGACGGGGTTACGGTGCGCTCATCCTGGTTAGGATCCAGAATGATCATGACTTCGTAGTGACGCACGGACCTCATCACCTCCTATGGTCTAGTAATTGGTATCGGCCATATCACCTTTGCGGATATGGCAGGAGGGTCTGTTGCGTCAAGCAACCCTCACACAGTACCGCACTGACCGGCGGAAAAGGAAATCCCCCATCTCCTCGGCTGCCGCTAGTGGGTCGCCGCGACGAAGATCGCCGATCCCGCCGGGATCACCGTGAGAAACAGCAAAGCCAGCAAGCCCAGCACAACCGGCCAGGTGCGGTCTTGAGAGCGCTGAAACAGGTAGTAGGCGCTCAACACACAAAGGAAGCCCAGCGTGATGGAGACGATGCCCACGATGGTGATAGTCATCGTGCAAAATCCCCCGCCAACGGGTCCCTGCCGCCATGAGCGGCGCGGACCTTGTCCTCAGACTTGCCCCACATCTGGCGGATGATGAGCACACCGATGGCAATGATGAAGCCATCGCGCGTCAGCACCGCGATATCGAGCATCTCGTGCGGCAGGCCCTTATTTTCCGAGCCGAGCATGTGCCAGGTGAGGATGGGCCAGAGAAGGGCGTCGGCAAGCGCCCAGCTAAAGATGAGCCGCCACCTGGGAAGGGCCAGGAGTGCCGGGACGACCAGCCACAGGGAGTACTGCGGGGACCACACCTTGTTGAAAATGAGGAAGGCCATGATGATGAGGTAGATCATTTCGGCTACTCGCGGCGCGCGCGGCGCCTTAAGGCCCATGATGGCAATCGCCCCGCAGCTCACCAGAAACGCCACGAGTGAGAAAGTGTTGAGGAATTCGGGCTCAAAACTCACGCCCGTCACGCGGCTCAAGAGCGCATAGATCGTGGTCCACTCGGCACCGCGTTCTTGATTGAGCCGGAAGAATTCGCGCCAGGCCTCGGGGTAGGCCAGCGCCACGGGAAGGTTCACCACCAGCCACGTCGCGGCGGTTGCCGCGACCATCCTAGTGAAAGGCGCCCACCGCTTGTGGCGGATGGCCAACACCAGAAACGCGCCCAAGATAAACAGGGGCCACAGCTTGAATGCCGTGCCGAGCCCGATGAGAATGCCGGCGAGCCAGTTCTTGCGCTTTTTCACGGCGAGAAGGGCACCCACCATGAACGCTACCGACGGGATGTCCCAATTGGTGAAGGCGTGGATGACCACGAGCGGGCTGGCCGCCATGAGAATGGTATCCCATGCCCGATTGCCCGTGAGCTGGAATACCATGACCACGGTGCCGACCCACACGAGGGACAAGATGAGCGTGGTCAGCCCAAAGTACCAACTGACCTCGGCCATACCAATCCACTCGACGGCCGGATACGTGGTGCGCGCCAGCCAGCCGACGACCCCCTGGAACAGGCCCGCCAGTACCGGGTACTCCATGTAGCGCGTGAGGTCCCCCTCCACCCAGGAATAGGCATAGGGGAAGCCAGGCTGGTCTAAGCCGCGCCCGCCATAGAGCGGCACGATGTCGTTATAACAAAAGGACGTGTACTGGCGGTTGCCATCCCAGTTCAGGCTGATGAGGCCGTCCTCGCCTCGGCGGCTGCCCGCGCAGGTTGCCTTACTCAAGAATCCAAACGCCAGGAACGTCCACGCCAGTGTGATGATGACGCGCAGCGGCGTCCACCAACCAGAGTGGGACGAGCGGGCGAAGCGCCCCGTCGGCCCGCCGAGGGCATCGATGGCGCCACGGGTCATCGATTCGGATGAGAGTGGGACAAGCTGCGAAGAAGTGTGATGGCTCACCGGGGGATCAATCTCCTATTGGCCAAGCAATTGGTCGAGGCCATCTCCATTAAGAATGTCATCGAGTGAAGGTACTTCAGGGTTAGCGGGTTGCTCAGGCTGCTCAGGCTGGGCCGGCTGCTCTGGGCTACCGCCCTGACCCTCGTCGTGGTGCTCGCCGCCCTCGGCAGGTGTTTCCTCTTCACCCTCGGTGCTGTCGCTCTCCGGGCTCGCCGGCGTCTGGTTCCACGTGGTGGTCTGGCTCGGATCATAGACATATCCCGAGCCCCAGCTGCCGACGCCGTAATGAACCGGATAAGCCTGCGGGAAGGGCTGTTGCTCCACGTTGGCCAGAGAGGTGTCCAAGATGGACTTCCAGATCTTCGTCGGTGCATCCGAGCCGTACATAATTCCGCCCCACTGATTAAAGATTGCGGAGGTGTTGTCGGCCGTGCCTACCCACACCGCTGTAGCCAGCTGCGGCGTGGAACCGACCATCCACGCATCCTTGTTCTGGCCCGTATCGCCCAGCTGCGTCGTACCAGTCTTGGACGCAGACGGGCGTCCGCCAGCTAGCGCACCATTGGACCATGCGGCAATTGGCTGCATCGCGGAGATCACGTTGTTGGCCACGTTAGCGGACACGCGGCGCTCACCGCCATCAGTTGGATTCTCGTAGAGAACCTCACCCGCGTCGTTTTCTACCTTTTCCACGAAGTGCGGCTGATGCCATATGCCTTGGTTGGTCAAGGTGGCCATTGCCGTCGCCATATCGAGCGGACGCGACTGGTACTGGCCTAGCACGATGCCCTCGTACGGCGTTCCACCATTTTCAGTGAGGGTCTTCTCAATTCCCGGCAGACTGCGCGCCACGCCCAGGGCGTGGGCCATGTCCGCGGTGTCCTGCGTCTTGTTTTCCAAGTCATCCTGGAGGCGCAGGAAGGACGTGTTATAAGACTTCTTCATTGCCTCAGCGATGGAGCAGCTACCGCAGCCGCCACCCACGTCGTTGGTCACGATCTGCGATCCTGGCAGCTGGTAGGGCGCCGAGGAGTAATAAGTATTGAGATCGATGCCCTGCTGGAGTGCTGCGGCCAGGGTCATAATCTTGAAGGTTGAGCCTGTCTGCAGCGGGGAATTGGCATAATCCCAGCCGCCAGAATCATCGCCGCCATAGTAGCCGCGCACGGCACCCGTAGCCGGGTCAATGGTGACAGCCGCCGCGCGCGCATCATCCTGAAGCTGGTCCAACTCTGCGTGGGCAGCATCCGTCGATGCATTCTGGACGGTCATGTCAATGGTCGTCGTCACCTTCAGGCCACCAGTGGCCAGCTGATCCTCGGTGATGCCCACGCGAGCGAGCTCATCGATGACCTGATTCTTGATGTGGCCATAAGCTCCCGGCGCTTCGGTGTAGGCAGAGTACTCAGACGGATCACGGGTTTCCGGGAAGACGAGCTGGTCACGTTCAGCCTGATCTAGGTCACCCATCTCAACGAGACCATCCATGACGTAGTCCCAACGAGCATGGGAACGTTCCTCATCTACCCAGGGATCGAGGACGGACGGTGACTGGATAACGCCTGCCAACAGCGCGCCTTCTTCCTTGGTGAGGTCCTTGGCGTCCTTATTAAAGTACGCATTGGATGCAGCCTCGATGCCATACGCATTGCGGCCGAAGTAGACCGTGTTGAGGTAGGCGTTGAGGATGTCCTCCTTGGACCATTCGTTGGTCATCTTCACCGAGTAGATGAGCTCACGAATCTTGCGGACGTAGGAGTACTCGTCACCAACGAGAGTATTCTTCACATATTGCTGAGTAATCGTCGAGCCACCACCGGCGGAAGCATCACCGGTGAGCTTGCCCAAGACGGCACGGCCCAGACCTGTAAAGGAAAAGCCCGAGTTGGTCCAGAACTCGCGGTCCTCGGCCGCGAGGACAGAATCCTCAACGTAATCCGGGATCTCATCCAGGGTCACCTGGCGGCGGTTGCCCTCCGGTGGAACTAGTTTGGCCAGCTGGGTTTCGCCGTCGCCGGCGACAATCGTGGAAATCTGGCTCGGCTGCAGCTCCTTGGGCTCGGGGACGTCGTATTGCGTATACGCGTACCCAAAGAGCAAGGCGGGGATGCCGACAATTACAAATAAGACAGCGAGCACGATCCACGGCCAGCGGCGTGTGCGGCCGGACGAACGCCTACTCCTGTGCGAGGCGCTCTTCTTGCGATTACCTGACTTTCGCCCGGAGGTTTCCTTCTCGGTCACTAATCCGTGTCCTCATCAATCCTGTACAGAAACTGTAAATACATGCAGCTTACCGGCGTGAACTGGGAAGCCAAAACTACCTTCGAGCATAGACCGTGGCCGCTCGAAGCAGATGATTCCAGCGGCATGCCGGGCACACTTCCACGAAATGCACTGTAAACTCCAGCCCCTCGGCCGCCATTTCCGCAATTTCCGCCGCGCTGCGCGCGCTTCCCGCACGGCGCTTTAAAGAGTCGCCATAAACCCAGCGGGTCAGTCGCAGCTCTTCTCCGCACACCGGGCACGGCTTCTGCATGTCAACGCCGTGGTGCTCCGCCGCCGCGCGAAGGAGAAAATCAGCACCACACAGTTCTTCGCGCGTCACTTTTCCCGCGCGAAGCTCGCGCAGATGCTGCGCGCGCTCCCATTCATAGGAGACTTCGTTGCGGTAGGCCACTTCTGGCCTTGTCTTTGCAGACTCTGCCTTGGACGGAGAATTCACGCCGGACAGTGTAGTGCGGGCAGCGTCAACAATCTAGGCTCCCCTTGGGCACTTCGCGACGCAAAACCTAATTTTTTAGTCAGCTAACTACCGCCGCGAGTGGATTGTAGCTACACTTATTTTCCATGAGTGAAGAAACTATCGAATCCCCGATCCCCTACGAGGACGCCCTGGATGTTGCCCGCCAGATCCAGCCCGCGCTCAATAAGCTCATGCTCATCTTCCAGCGCACAACGGAGGGCACGTCCCTAACCACCTCGCAGGTCTCGATCATGAATCAACTGCGCCTGCGTGGGCCCTCTCGCGTCAGCACCATCGCCCAAGCAGAGTTGATCCGGATGCCCACCGCGTCCAATGCACTGTACCAATTGGAGCGCCAAGGCTTCGTGGAACGGCACCGCGATGAAAAGGACCGCCGCGGCGTTCTCGTCGCCCTCACCCAGCTCGGCGAATCCGAGCTGACCATCGTCTCCCGCCAGCGTGCGGCAGCTTTGGCCGAGATCTTGCGCTGGCTTGAACCGGAGGACATCAAGGACGCCAATTCTTTGGTCAACCTGATTTCCAAACTCGCGGATGTGTACCGCCCCACCATGGACGGAAAATAGACCAAAAAGCGCCGGTAGAACAGATTTTATTTTAAAGCGTGAAGGGTCGATAATGAAGGAAACGACCCCGATCCTTTTGATGAATGGCTAAGAAATCTTCACACCCCGCGGAAGGACAGTCCTCCTCGGAGGACCGTATCCCCCCGCTTCGCGTACTCGTCTCGTGGAGTCCTAGCTCCACGGGCACCGAGGCCATCGAGTTTGCCGCATGGCTTGCGCGTTCCACGCCCGTTCAGATCCGGGTAGTATCCACGATTTCGCAACCCCTCACCGTGACGTCGCTCAGCAAGCTCAGCGGCTCCTATAAGCAGTGGTTCAAGAAGGAGCGCGCAACCTGCGAACGCGCCGTTAAGCAGGCCTTGGACGCAGCCGGGGTGGACAAGGACCAGCTCGATAAGAACGTCTCCGTTCTCATCGCGGGACCGTCCCGCCCGCAGCTGCTGGAGCAAGCGGCTACGGATTTCAACGCGCACGTCATCCTCCTGGGGGCCAACCAGTCCGCGCCGAAGGGCCGTTTCTTCTCCGGTTCTACCGCCGATGCGCTGCTGCACTACTCGCCGCTTCCCGTGGGTCTCACCCCACGCGGTATCAAGCTGTCCAAGCACGGAGTGACGCGCATCAATTTCGCCTTCACCGAACTTGGCCGCGCTGACGATCCCGCCCTCCGGCACGCAGCTTGCATTGCGCAGCGCGGCGGCATCCCCTTGCGTATCCTGGCGTTTTCCGCCAAGGGGCTGGTCGACGTCCCCCTCGAATACTCCCCCACTTTTCCCTCCGACGCCCCCAATTGGCGCGAGCACTCGCTCTCGCTGTTGGACCGCGCCCACGATTTCATCGCAGAGGCCTTCCCGGAGATTTCCGTCACGACGGACATCGGCAGCGGCCACGGCTGGTCCGGCGCGGTGGATTCGCTCAAGTGGAAGAAGGGCGACCTGCTCTGCTTGGGCTCCTCCCCCATGGGACCGATCGAGCGCGTCTTCATCGGCAGCACCGCCACCGAACTACTCCCCCACGTGGGCGTGCCAGTCCTGGTCTGCCCGAGCACCTATGACCCCGAAGCACGTTAGACTTGCACAGCATGGCAGCAGAGCACCCCGAAAATGATCTCACGTCCGACGCGGACTATACCAACCTGCCTCGCCCCGAGCCCCGCAGCTTTGATGAGCTTGCCGACGAGCCCGATCCCCTCGCCGTCGCCGAGGCCAACCGCCGCTCCTCGCGCCAGGCGCTGTGGTTTATGGTGGTTATCCTTGTGAGCTCGGCGCTGTACGCGCTCCTCCTCGCTGGATTCTTCAGGTTCTTCGGAACCACGACCGACTGCCTCCGCGTGGAGTTCGCCGCTTGGCTGTGCACAAGGACCCAGCGCACGGTGTTCGCCACGACGACGCTGATCATCCCCTTCATCGGCATGATCGGCTGCGCCGTCATCATGGTGCGCAAACTCAAGGCCTACGTGCGCTGGCGCGGTTGGATGGCGATTTTCTGGGTCATGGCCGGCAACTTCATGATCTGGTGCATCAACGACATCCAGATCCTGCTCACCCCGGTGCTTGAAAACTAGCGAAAACTAGGCTCGCGCCTGGGCCGCAGCCACCTCGGCGCAATCTGGGCGCCCACAATGCTGGGTTTCCACGTGCTGGATACAGTCGTCACAAATAAGCACCTGCTTGCGGCACGTGTCCTCATTAATGCAATTGTGGAAGGTATTCGTCCCCTTCCCACAGTGCACGCAGTGGCCGAGCTGAATAAAGCCTGGATCCTCTAGGCCCTGACCAAACTCGTGGTGCATGCGCTTGTCAAAGACGTACATCGAGCCTTCCCACAGGCCATCGTTGCCGTACTTTTCTCCGTAGCGGACGATGCCGCCGTCAATCTGATAGACCTCGTTAAAGCCACGGTTCTTCATCAGCGCGGAGAGGATTTCGCAGCGAATACCACCCGTGCAATAGGAGACCACGGGCTTGTCCTTCATCCAGTCATACTTGCCGGATTCGAGTTCAGCGATGAAGTCGTGGGTCGTACGCACGTCCGGCACCACGGCATTCTTGAATTTGCCGATTTCCGCCTCCATGGCGTTGCGCCCGTCGAAGAAGACGACCTCCTCACCGCGCTCCTCCACCAGCTTGTTGACCTCTTCGGGCTTGAGGTGGACACCACCGCCGATGACGCCGTTCTCATCCACCTTGAGCTCGCCCGGCGCGCCGAAGGCCACAATTTCATCGCGCACCTTGACCGACAGGCGCGGAAAGTCTTCCGCTCCGCCTTCGGACCACTTGAACTCCATCTTCTTGAATCCCGGGTACTCGCGGGTCTCGCGCACGTAGCGCTTACACGCATCCATGTCCCCGCCCACGGTGCCATTGATGCCGTGCTCCGAAATGAGGATACGGCCCTTCAACCCGAGCTTCTCGCAGAGGTTACGCTGCCACAGCATGATTGCGGTGGGGTCCTCGATGGGAGTAAAGCAGTAGTAGAGGAGAATCTTGCCAATAGTCACGCCCGCAAGTCTAGGCCTGCTGGTGGCAAGATCCCCAATTTTTCGGTGGAGTCTTAGCGCTTCTGGTACAGCGCGCTCTTGCGGGCGAAGACCGGATCGGAGGTCACCAGGACGCCCAGGTTGCGGAAGATGCCCTCATCCACCGAACCCAAGATGGTGGTGGTGTGAACATCGCAGCCCTCGAGTTCCTTCAGTGCGTCGAGCGCGCGGCGGGCGTTCTCGTCCTTCGCCGCGGATACCGACAGCGCGATGAGCACCTCGTCGGTGTGCAGACGCGGGTTCTGGGAGCCCAGGTGCTTCGTCTTCAGCGTTTGGATGGGCTCGATGGATTCCGGGGACAACAAGTGCAGCTCATCATCGATGCCAGCCAGGTGCTTGAGCGCATTGAGCAGCGCGGCTGCGGAGCAGCCCAGCAACGGGGAGGTGCGGCCGGTGATGATGGTGCCGTCGTGAAGCTGCAGCGCGGCTGCCGGACCGCCGGTCTCCTCTGCTTTCTCACGCGCCGGTAACACAACCGGACGGTCGGTGGACTTGATGCCGGCTTTCGCCATGACCACGGCGGCGCGCTCGGATTGCGTGGTGTCGAGGCCGTTGCGGGCTTCCTCCACCAAAGTCTTGAAGTAACGGCGGATGATCTCCTGCTGGGAGGCCTCGCGGCAGACTTCGTCATCGGTGATGCAAAAGCCCACCATGTTCACGCCCATGTCCGTCGGGGACTGGTAGGGCACAGTGCCGGTCAGGCGTTCCAACAGCGACTTGAGCAGCGGGAAGGCCTCGACGTCGCGGTTGTAGTTCACCGTGGATTCGCCGTGCGCGGAGAGGTGGAAGTGGTCGATCACGTTGGCGTCGTTGAGGTCCACCGTGGCGGCCTCATAAGCCAGGTTCACCGGGTGATCCAGCGGAAGGTTCCAGATGGGGAAGGTCTCAAACTTGGCGTACCCTGCTTGCACGCCGCGCAGGTTTTCGTGGTAGACCTGCGAGAGCGCGGTGGCCAGCTTGCCGGAGCCCGGCCCCGGCGCGGTGACCACGACGAGGTCCCTAGAAGTTTCCACGTAGTCGTTCTTGCCCAGACCATCCTCGGAGACAATGAGGTCGATGTTGGCGGGGTAGCCCGGAATGATGTGGTGGCGCGCTACGGTGAGCCCTAGGCGCTCAAGGCGCTCGATGAAGGTCTCCGCCTGGCTATTGCCCTCCTCGAGCTGGGTCATGACAATGTTATTGACCAGGAAGCCGCGGTCCCGGAAGACGTCGACAAGCCGCAGCACGTCATCTTCGTAGAGGATCCCCAGGTCACCGCGCATCTTCTGGCGCTCGATGTCCTTGGCGTTGATGCAGACGAGGATTTCTACGTCATCCTTGATGCGCTCGAGCATGGCAATCTTGTTATCCGGGGTGAATCCGGGCAGAACGCGGGAGGCGTGCATGTCATCGAAGAGCTTGCCGCCCATTTCGAGATAAAGCTTCCCGCCGATTTCTTTGCGCCGAGCGTTGATATGCTCCGACTGCAGTTCAATATATTTTTCACGATCAAAACCGAGCGCGCGCCCCATAGTATTTAGGCCCTTCCGTTCAACGGGTAGTACCCGGAAAGTCTACAGCAGCACGGCCCCCGCGTAGACTTCCTGACATGCCTGAGGGACACGTTATTCACCGCCTTGCCCGCACACTCAATGCGGATTTCCGTAACGAGCCACTGGCCGTGAGCAGCCCCCAAGGCCGGTTTGCTGCGGAGGCCGCGCTTGTCAGCGCCTCACCCCTCTTACTCGCCGAAGCCTTCGGTAAGCACCTCTTTCTGCACTTCGATGCGGATAACCCGCGCCACGTTATTTACATCCATCTGGGCCTCATTGGCTCCCTGCGCTTTGAGCCTTCCGCTGATGTGTGGGGCCAGATTCGACTGCGCCTTGACAACGGCACAACGGCCGCCAACCTGCGCGGCCCACAGTTCTGCACGCTCATCACGGAGGAGGAGTACCAGGCCAAGGTGGCGAAGGTGGGCCAGGATCCACTCCGGAAGGACGCCGATCCTGATGCCTTGTGGTCCCGGGTCCATGCCTCGAAACGCAGCATCGGTGCACAGCTCATGGACCAAGGTCTCTTTGCCGGCGTAGGCAATATCTACCGCGCGGAGGCCCTCTTCCGCCAGGAGCTCTCCCCCTTCATTCAGGGTAAGCAGCTCGACCGCGCGGAGTTTGACGCCATCTGGTCTGACCTGGTCGAACTCATGGACTACGGCGTCGAGCACGGCCGCATCGACACCGTCCGCGAAGCCCATACCCCGGAGGCCATGGGCCGCGAACCCCGCAAGGATGACCACGGCGGCGAGGTCTACGTCTACCGCCGCGCCGGGCAACCCTGCCACGTGTGCGGCACCGAGATCCGGGAGCAGGTCATGCAGGGCCGCAACCTCTTCTGGTGCCCCACCTGCCAACCCGCGCGCTAGGGTGTGGGTTATGCGCCCTGCTTATACCGTCGCCACTGTCCGTGCCGCTGAGAAGCGCCTGCTGGAACAACAGTCTCATGAGGATCAGCTCATGAAGCTGGCCGCCGCGGCGGTGGCAGAAACCGCATCAGTGATACTGGAGGCACGCCCCGGCGCGGTGCTCATTCTTGCCGGTTCCGGCGGCAACGGCGGGGATGGGCTCTTTGCCGGGGCGGAGCTGGCCTCGCGCGGGGTTACGGTCCATGCCCTGGTTCCGGAACGCTGCCACGAGGAGGCTCTCACTGCGTTCCGTGCCGCCGGTGGCACGGTCCTTCCTGCCGACGCGCTGCCCTCAGGCAGCACGCCCTTAGGCAGCGCGCTGCTTATTGACGCCATCGCCGGCCTCGGCTCCGCCCGGGGCTTAAGCGGCACCGCGCTCTCGCTTTACCGCGAAGCCACCGCTGCCGGGGCTGCAGTCTTAGCCGTCGACATGCCCACCGGCGTCGACGCCGACACGGGAGTGTGTGCTGCGGATGCCGTTAACGCCGATGTCACCGTCACCTTCGGCTCGCCGCGCCTGGGCCACGCGCTGGCCGCCGAATGCGGGCAGGTTGTGGTTTCCGATCTCTTCTTGCCCGGCGCGTCCTCCTTTGCCGAGACCCTCGCCGAACTGGATGAACCAGCGGCCTTCATCGCACACGAGCCCTCCGTTCCGACGGCCTTTGCGTGGCAATCGGGCGAACTCGATCTGCCGGGCGGGCGCGCTTCCCGCCCCTGGCCGGTTGGCTGCACCGGCCCCATCGTTGATCCCACACCAGGCGCGCGCTCGGATAAGTATTCCGGGGGCGTCGTTGCCCTGGCTGCCGGCAGCGATACCTACCCGGGTGCGGGGATCCTCTGCGCCACCGCAGCGGTGCGCGCCACGCCCTCGATGGTGCGCTTCATCGGCGATAACTCGATTACTTCTCTGCTGCCCGAGCTGGTCTGCCATCCTGACGTGGCCTCCGCCGGACAGGCCCAAGCCTGGGTCGTGGGCCCCGGCCGCGGTACCGATGCAACGGCGGCCACCGAACTACGCAAGATACTGGCGCAGAACCTGCCCACCATCCTCGACGCCGATGCCCTAACGCTCCTAGCGCGCAACACCTCTCTGCGCCAGACAGTCACCGAGCACCCGATGACCATCCTCACCCCACATGAAGGCGAGTTCAGCCGTCTCTACCAGGCCACTTTCGGCTCTGCTCCCGATGCGGCTACCGGCTGGAGCCGCGCCCTCCACGAGCTAGCCGAGGAGCTAGACAGCATCATCCTGCTCAAGGGCCGCCTGACCCGCATCACCGCTCCGGGCCAACCTGTGTATTCCTTCAACGCTGGGCACTCTTTTGCCGCGACCCCTGGCTCCGGGGATGTGCTCTCCGGGGTGCTCGGGGCGGTCATCGCCCAGCTATCTGCCGCCACGTCCTCCCCGTCCCCTTCCGAGGTCATCACGGAGGTCCTCCACGCCGGGGCCATCCATGCTCACGCGGCAGCCATCGCGGCCGAGACCCCCGACGGCTTCGCCCCCTGCTCCGCCTCCCAGATCGCCGCCGCCATCCCGCAGGCCATCGCGCGGCTCCTCAACTAACTCATTGGTAGGCCACGGCCACCGGCAATAAAGAGCGCGACAGGAGCTGCTGGGCCATACGCGAAAAAGACAACGGCATCCGACCCCGCGGATTCTACAGGTCTGCGCTGCGGCAGATGGACGCGAATCGTCGATCGGAAATATATTTACAGACCTAATAGCTAAAGGCTTGTTTCCGTAGCTTGTGACGGACGCCCACTATCGGCTGCCGGTTCATCTCTACAAACAGATTTAATCCAAGCCACTCTTTTCGAATTTAGAACCGTCAACCAGGTCATATTACCTTTGCCATTTGTACACTCTTGATTAGACGCCGCCGCAGTGTGTGTTGCATAAATAGTATTATTAGTGTAAGCAGGACTCCCTGAATCGCCTTCACACGTCCGCGAAGGAGTAGTAGTAACTGCGATTGCCAAATCATGGAAGGGGATCCCTATTTCAGGCGGATAACTTTCGATAAAGCCTTCTACTTTCAGCTTCGCTATGGAGGAATACTCATGATTTGCCCCATACCCGATAAGAGTTAACGCGTCTCCTTTTTCGACGGACGAAGTAGGCAGATCAAATGCTTTTGCGTCAATCCCACTCCCCACTCTTACCAGTGCCAAATCATCGACATCGGACATAAAATGCACTCGTTTTACCGTTGCCTCATCTCCATCATACTGGCGAAGCCGATCTCCTGCCTTTGGGGAACAATGCCTAGCAACTAGCCACAGGTTATCGGCTATATTACTTGCAGTACAGGTCCGTCGTTCCTGTTCAGAAACAGGAGAAACTGAAAAGTAAGAAGCAATGCGGTTATCATTTACAGGATTTGTATCGCTTGACTGCAAAACCGGCATTTCCAGCTGACCACCAAAAGGAGAGATGGTCCGCGCCTGAGCTCCAGAAACACCAAAGATTAAACAGCTAAATAATAAACAGGAAACTTTTGTTAGATTTTTGGTAAAAATGGTTAAGCTCTCTACTCATTCCAAAAGGACTGCGCTGACAGGAAGATCTAGCCAGCGCAGCCAAGAGTGTCGATTCGTAATTTTAGGTCTACACGACAGGTTGAAATAGACCTTTATACTAGATTCTCTTTAGCCGTACGGTGAGTCTCACCACCCTTTAAGCTCTTCAGGATTTCACAAATCTTTCGAAAGGCAATAACCGTTGTTACTAACCAGGTCAGGCCAATTACTACAGTTACATATGAAAAATCAAAAGCAAGAATCCCCCCCAAAGCTATACAGACAAGAATGAAACTTGCAACCGCCAGGGTCATTTCGCTTTTCTGCTGTGATGTCATACTTTTATACATATTTAATCCCCAAACGAGAATTTAATGAAAGGTCAACGCTAGGACGACCCGGCTTACTTGCCGATTTGCGCGCATTCATACGAAGCCATTCCTGCAGCAGCTCCTGCAGTCATAATAGCCGGAGCAGCATCTAGACCAGCCGTTACCGGAATACTGAGAATCGAACCAATAGTAGCAACAGTGCCAAAGGCGCATCCAGCCCAACCTTGAGTGACGACAGGAACTCGCTTTCCTTCAACGAGAGGTTCAGAGTAGGAAACTGTGATGGTATTACCGTCAACCCTGTAAGAGGCCTTGTCTACCGATCCGTCAGAAAGCAGGAAAGCTGTCCTGAGCTTAACTTCACTGCCGTCCTTGTTGGAAATGGTGACTGAACCATCCTTATTTTCAGTGATCGTTCCATTGTCGACAGAAAGAACCATTCCTTCGCCAGTAGATTCTTCCGTATAGACTTTCGTGAAGTTCTTATCTGCAATTTTCGTTGCAGCTGCACTCGTGTCGCTACCTGCAGCTGCGAAAGCCGGCGATCCCGAGAGCGCTACAGCCGAAACCAAAGCAGCCGCGACAGCCGCCTTCTTTAAAAAAGTCATGAGGTACACCTTTCAACTCGTGCTGATTCTTACAATTGAACATTAACATATCTTTTCCCTTATTGTTCAATGTCATTGAGTAAATTTGGACGTTCTGGGTTCACCGCCCCCAAAGCCGCACCGTAGGCGTACTGTTCAGGTCACACTCGTCACTGATTTACAAGATATATTGCGGCTTCTGTTCCCGTTTCCGGCGAGCCCAGATCTAATTCCCGTCAATGAACAGGAAGCGCTTCACTCAAAATCTGCCCTGCGCAACGCACCGATATAACTGTCTTTGTAAGACACGAACTCCACGTCCTCGCTGAGCACAGGCGAGCCGCATATCATGCAGATATTTCTCTGCATACGCTCGTATAGCTTCCTTTCGCCCTAAATCTACACAGCCTCCTAGCTGTTCGGACGCATTCACCACCTGAGCCCGACACGGCTTACGCGCCACTATGTACGAAAACCTACCGTGCCACGGCGCAGAATCCCGGAGGTGGTGCCGACGGACTTGCGCAGCAGTCCCCGAGTGCCCACGGCCACGGTGCCGCGGCGCAGCGAGGTGTTCTCCCACGGCCACGTCATCCCCGCCCATGCTGCCGCGACGGCAAGGGTCTCCACCACGATGTAACCGGGCCATGGGCCGAATAGGTTGATGATGGAGGGACTGCCCGGCGCGTGGTTAAGGAAACCATAGTTGCCGTCGGTCTTCGCATTGACCGCCATGGCCAGTGCCATCCACACGGGCGTGACCTTGACGGCGAAGCGGTAACCCTTCCAGGTGGGGCGGTAACCAAGACCAAAGGTTAGTGCCAGGGGCGCGGCAAGTGCCACGATGTGGAAAAACCAGTAGGTGGCAAAGCGCAGCCACCGCGGGGAGAAGTAGTAGATGACGTCCGGGGTGATAATGGCCTGCGGGTTGAGGATGATGCCCCAGAAGTAAGACAGGGTCAGGGCATGCTCATTGCCGGTAATGAGGCCCAGCGCCAGAATCGGGCGCAGCACATCGCACAGGTGCAAAGGCAAAGACTCGCGGATATCGAATTGCTTCGGGTCCAGGGAGATGACCGTCCACGCAGTGCCCGCCACCAGCAAGGCCCAGCCCACCATCCGGCGGATGAACGCCTCGCGGGAAGTTCCCTTGATTCTGCGGGCGGCGACGATAAAGACCCCGCAGGCCACCACAGTGATGCTCAACATAAGCGCATGCAGCGCGGTCCACTGCTGCATGCGCGGGTAGTCAGTTGGGCTTACTCGGGGCTTGCGGGGTCGAATCATAACGGGGCTTTAATCTACCCCTTTGTATGAACACGTGAGAGATGAGAGGGTTCCTACGCTGCTAACTCGGAATATTCGGAGAGCTTTCCATCCTTGACCTCAACCACGGTATCGGCATAATCGAGCAGGCTGCGGTCGTGGGTAATGAACAGCGTTGCGGTATCAAAGTCATCGGTGACACCGCGCAGGAGCTTGGCAATCTCGCGGGAGAGCTTGGAGTCGAGGGCGGAGGTGGGTTCGTCGGCAAGCAGCACGGAAGGCTGGCCCATGAGAGCGCGGGCAATGTTGACGCGCTGGCGCTGACCACCGGAGAGCTGGTTCATGCGGCGGTTGCCAAAGCCCTCCAAGCCCACGAAGCTGAGCAGCTCATCGGCACGATCCTGGCGCGGCTTGCGACCCTCCATGTGATCAATAATGAGCAGCTGTTCGCGCGCCGTCAGGGCGGCCAGCAGGTTGGCCTGCTGGAAGATGAGGCCGCGAGAGCCGGTTCGCTCCACGGTGCCGGAGTCCGGCTCGATGAGGCCGGCAGCTACGGAGAGCAGCGTGGACTTGCCGGACCCGGACTCACCGATGACGGCGGTGAGCTCGCCCGGCTTGACGGCCAGGCTGACGTTATCCAGCGCCGTGACGCGGGAGTCGCCGTCGGGGTAGGTCACCACGATGTCGCGGAGGGACAGTGAAGGGGAAGAAGCAGTGGTAGTCATTAGGCGTTGCCTCCTAGGGCATCGAGCGGGTTGATCTTGGAAACGCGGCGGGTGGCCAGGAAAGCACCAGCGATGCCGAGCAGCCAGATACCGAGCGCGGGGACGATGACGGTCATGGCGGAGACCTCGAAGGGCACGGCACCTTGGGCGGCAAGGCCCAGCAGCCAGCCGACGAGCGCGCCTACCCCCACGCCAATCGCCAGGATGATGGCAGCCTGCGCGATGGCATCCTTGAGCAGGTACTTCACGCTTGCGCCAAGGGCGCGCAGGATGGACAGGTCGCGGGTGCGCTGGATGGTCCAGATGCTCAGAAAAGCGATGGTGACCAGCGCGGAGATTCCGTAGAGGAAGGCCTGCATGGTCAGCAGGGAACCGCGCTCCGAGCTATAAGCCGGCAGGCCGGACAGGGCCTTGCTCATGGACACGGAGGTGTCGGTCGGCTCCTGGGACAGCACGGCTACGCCCACCATGTCCTCAGGAGAATGGGAGACCTGCTGCCAGGTTTCAGTAGAGACCCACACCACCGGGGAGTGGGAGTAATACTCATCCTCGACCACCCCGTTGACGTCCAGGTCCACGCCGCCGAGGGTGCCCCGGGATGGCGCGTTCAGGGCGTCGTCGATGGATTGGCTCAAGACCATGCCCTCCTCCGGAATCACGGTGCTGGAGCCAGGGATCTGGGTACCTTCGGGCAGGCCGAAGACCGCCACGCCGCCGTGGCCCTCAAGCTTGGTCTGCGAAGTACCGAGCGGAATGCCAGAAGCGGGGACATCCTCGGCGAAGATCTCCGACTCGGTGAAGGACGGGTCTTCCGTCGAGAAGGTCACATAAGGAGTCTGCTCCCCGAGTGCCTCGAGTGCGGAAGTATTTTGCTTGGACAGGCCTTGGGTCAGGCCGGACAACATAACGAGCAACAACGTAATTAGAGCCACGACGCCGCCGATCAGGAAGAACCGACCGCGGGCGGTGACTATCTCTCTCAATGCCAGGAACATACTATTTATCCTGCGTGTGCGGGCGCCGAAAGTAATCGGGTAGCCAGTTGAACCTCTACTCAACCAGTTGGTTGATTCGCGCTCCCCCACCTAGGCGATAGGCTGGTGCGTCGTGATGATGAGCAACAAACTGTGGACCGTGGGACTGCATGCCATGTTCGGCTTCCTCCTCGTGTTCGGAGTGCTCCGCGCCTGGGCAGATGAGCGCCTCGACGCCCGCGTCCTCGGCCTCTCCATCGCACTCGCAGTGGTCTACACGGGGTTTGCCATCTTCGGCTCCCGCACCATCACCCGCCCCGTCCCCACCACGCTGTGGCTCGCCGCCCTGTGCCTGCTGTGGATCGGGCTTATGGTGCACGCCCAAGACTTCATGTGGCTCGAGTTCCCGCTGGTCTTCGTCTTTATCCATGCGATTCCCTTCTGGCCGGGAATCGTCGCCAGCGTGGTGCTGTGGGCCGTCGCCGCCTTCGTCCCCGCATGGATCCACCCGCAATTCTGGACCGCGGCCGCAGCCATCGGGCCGTTCATCGGCACCTGCTTTGCCGTGGCCGTCTACCACGCCGCCCGCCGGGTTCAGGCGGAGGCGGCGCACCACGCGGCCGTCGCCAAGCAACTGCGTGAGACCCAGGAGGAGCTAGCGGCCAGCGAGCACCAAGCCGGGCGCCTCGAGGAGCGGGAGCGGCTCTCTCGCGAGATTCATGACACCGTGGCGCAGGGGCTTTCCTCCATCGTCCTGCTCAGCCGCGCCGCCAAGAAGACATCCACGCAGCAGGACGTCACCGAGCAACTCGCGCTCATTGAAAAAGTGGCCCAGGACAACCTGGCGGAGGCCCGGCGCTTCGTCAAAGAGCTAGCAGCCCCTGCCTCCTCCATCGACGCGGAACTGCGCACACTTGTGGATGAGCTCCAGGCCCAGGCTAAGGGCCTGGGGCTGCGCACCCGCTTCGGGCTCAAGCTCACCGGCAGTGCCGACGTCCCCACCGAGTTTTCCCACGTCATCCTACGCGCCGCGCGCGAAGGTCTCACCAATGTCATGAAACACGCCGACGCCGACCGCGCCGTGGTCACTCTGGGCTCTTTCGAGGATGGAATCATCCTCGATGTGGTCGATGACGGCCGTGGCATCGAGGGCCCGCGCGGCTTCGGGCTGACCGGCCTGGAGCAGCGTGTTCGCAGCGTCGGCGGGACCGTCCAGGTAGAATCTTCACCCGCCGGCACCGCACTCGCGGTGCGAATCCCAACAGGAAGCAGCAGCAATGGTCAACGTGATGCTCATCGACGATCACCCCGTGGTCCGCGCCGGGCTGCGCGCGATTCTTAACGCCTTCCCCGACATCGAGGTGGTGTTGGAAGGCTCCGATGGCTCGGCCGTCGAGCAGCTGACGGATGCTGATGTTCCCCATATCGATGTGGTCGTTTGCGATATCCAGATGCCGGACGTCGACGGTATTGCCGCTACCCGGCGCGTGCGCGAGCTCGACGGTCCACCGGTGCTCATTCTCACCACCTATGACACGCAGGCGGATATCCTGGCCGCCGTGGAGGCGGGCGCGCTGGGTTACCTGCTCAAGGACGCCCCCGAGGACACCCTGCACGCCGCGGTGCTCGACACGGCCGCGGGAAAGCGGACCTTGGCGCCTGAAGTCACCAACCTCCTAGCGGAGCGCTTGGCACAGCCGGAAACCGCCCTTTCACCGCGCGAGCTGGAGATCCTGCAGGCGCTGTCCACGGGAGATTCCAACAAGCAGATTGCCCAGCGGCTCTTCATCTCCGAAGCCACGGTCAAGACCCACCTCATCCACGTCTATCAGAAGCTCGGCGTGGAAACCCGCACGGCGGCCGTCTCCGCCGCTCGTGAGCGAAAGCTCATCCAATAGATGCATACCTACGATTGCATCGTGGTGGGTGGAGGCCAATCCGGCCTGGCCACCGGCTATTACCTACGCCGCCGGAAGCTCGATTTCCTCATCCTCGACGCCAACTCCTCCCCCGGCGGGGCCTGGCAGCACGTGTGGGATTCACTCACGCTCTTTAGCGATGCCCAGTCCTCCACCCTGCCTGGCTGGCCCATGCCCGCTTATCCCGGTTTCCCGCCGGCTTCCCACGTGGTGGACTACCTCACCCGTTATGAGCAGCGCTATGGCCTTCCCGTCCGGCACGGGGTGGCGGTGGAGCGCGTGCTTGACGACGACCCCCTCTTCCACCTCTTCACCACCCACGGTGAGTTCCGCTCCCGCACCGTCGTGGCTGCGACGGGCACCTGGTCCGCGCCGTTCATCCCCTTCTACCCCGGTGAATTCCAGGGGCGCCAGTGGCACACGGCGAGCTACCCGGGGCGAGGTCCTTTCGTGGACGGCGCCGGCAGCGACCGTAGCAGCCGTGTGGCCATAGTCGGCGCGGGCAACTCCGGTGCCCAAATCGCCGCCGAGCTAGCTCTCGCGGGCGTGGACACCACGTGGTTTACCGCGCACCCGCCGCGCTGGATGCCGGATGATGTCGACGGGCGCGTGCTCTTTAGCCGCAACAGACAGCGCATGCTGGCAAAACTTCGGGGCGAGCCGGACCCGGGGCCGGAAAGTGAGCTAGGAGACATCGTCATGGTCCCGCCGGTGCTCAAGGCCCGTGATAATGGGCTGCTGCGCGCCACCGGCATGTTCTCCTCGCTGGACCAGTTGAACCGCGAAGGCTTCAGCGATCTCATCTGGGCCACCGGCTTCCGCCCAGCGCTGCGCCCCTTCCCTGGGCTGCTGGCAAAAGGAAAGCCCACGGTGGAAGGTTTCTTCCCCGTGGGCTATGGCTCGTGGACGGGCCCGGGCTCGGCCACGATTACCGGTGTCTCCCCCTATGCGCGGCGGGTGGCGGGGGACGTCGCCAAGCTCGTGCGTACGCCCAGCTAGGCACTACAGCGTCGCCATGGCGAGGAGCACCACCGCTGCCAGCGCAAGCAGGAATCCGAGGCGGCGCAGAATCTTCATCTGCTCTTCGCGTCCCACGCGCGCCATGAGTGCGGCGCCGAGGACAGCACCCACCGTGTTGTATAAGAGGTCGTCGATATCGCTAAAGCCCAGCGCAAAGATGTACTGGGCGCTTTCGATGCACAAGCTGATCACGAGCCCAAGGAGCATCGTCCCGCCCAAGCCCCAGCGAATCCTGACGCGGTTGCGCCCGGCCACGTAAATCGCCGCTCCCAGCGGCATGAAGAGAGCAATATTCCCCAGGAGATCGGTCCACCCGCCGTACCACACGGAGGCGTTCTCAAATCCGCCAAAGAGCTGCAGATTGACCCTTCGCACCGCATGCGCGGAGCCGTCCACCACGCCGGGGATGTCCATGAAGGGCTTGCCCACCGTCGCCAACACCACGACCACCAGGGACAGGGCTGCGACAAGGAGGGAATCACGAAGCAGGTGCCGATACGGATCCGGCGCGGGCCGCAGCCGATTGCGCGGGCGTTGAGCTTCTATCCCAGTCATGCGCCTCACCCTAGTGGTTTTCGCTGACAATCGGCTGAAGCAGAAGCCAGAAAACACTGCTTCACATCCTCTGTACGATAGTGTCCATGAACACACTGATTGTCACTCGCACGGATTCCGGAGTAACGCACTCGTTCCAAGAGCAGCCCCTGCTCGGGGAAGGTGACACGGTCGTGGATGTGCAGTTTTCCTCCCTCAATTACAAAGACGCCATGGCCCTGGAGGGCGATAAAGGTGTCATGCGCATCGATCCGCTCGTCCCGGGCATCGATGTGGTGGGCACCGTGGTGGAAACGTCCGATTCACGCTTGAGCCCTGGCCAGCTTGTCGTCTCCTGCGGCGATGGCCTGGGCGAGTTCCGCCATGGCGGCTACACCACCCGCCAGCGCGTCAACGGTGAAGCCACCATCCCCGTACCCCAGCGTTTCAGCGCGCACGATGCCGCCGCGATTGGCACGGCCGGATACACCGCCGCTATCTGCGTCAACCAGCTGCGCACGCACGGCACGACGAAGGGCCATATCCTCGTCACCGGTGCCACCGGCGGCGTGGGCTCCATCGCGGTCCAGCTGCTCAAGTCTTCCGGCTACGAGGTCACCGCCGTCACCGGCCGCGTGGAATCCCAGTCGGAGTACCTCACCTCACTCGGCGCGGATCACGTGCTTGACCGTGCAGCGCTGTCTGAGACCGGCCGCCCGCTGCAGAAGGCGCTGTACGACGGCGCCATTGACACCGCCGGTTCCACCGTCTTGGCCAACGTGCTGGCGCAGGTGCGCTGGGGCGGCGTGGTGGCGGCCACCGGTATGGCGGCTGGTCCGGATCTTCCTGCCTCGGTACTGCCGTTCATCCTGCGCGGCATCGTGTTGGCCGGCGGTAACTCCGTCGATGCGCCCCGCGAGGTGCGCGAGGCGGCCTGGCAGCTTCTCGACGAACACGTCGACCTCAGCATGCTGAACTCGATCACGGAAACGGTGCCGCTGGCCGATGTCGCCACTGCCGCTCAAGAGCTGCGCGCCGGCTCCCGCCATGGGCGCACGGTAGTCGAGATATAGGAAGGGGCAGGTGTGAGCGGGCAGCCGTTTACTGCCCGGCCCCTTTAGTGGTGCACGCGGTGCGATAGGGACTCGTCGTCGGTGCCGGGGGCGTTACCCAGCTCACCGGTGAATTCATCGTCGCTGCGCGCCAACCAGATGGAGGACACAACCAGTCCGCCCCAGATGACGACGACGAAGAGGATGAAGAGCAGGATTGCGCTTGTAGTCATTGTTATTCTCCTTTCCTACTAGCCGCTACTTGTCGTCCGTGTTCGGTGCGGCGGCGTTGCCTGTGGCAAGCGGGTTCGGTGTGCCGGCCGGGCGGCCGCCCACTGGGACGCCGTAATCAGACGTCTCTATGCCGTCTAGGTACTTGTTTCCGCGGAAGTCCACTAGCGGCATGACGAAGCTAACGAGCAGAATGACGCCCAGAACCGCCCAGCCAAAGAGCCCAATCTGTGTGGAGGAGTAGCCCTCATAACCTTCGCGGACAATCGTGATGATCTCGTTGACCAGGAAGTAGACGAGCAGCAGCGGGGTCGCGACGAAAGTCAGGAACTGCCAGAAGCCACCCACCTTGAACTGCGACACGGCGTTGATGTGCTGCTGGATCTCGCGGCGGCGGCCGGTCACCCAGCCGACGACTACGAGGGCGCAGATGGCGCCGAAGACGATGCCCAAGTTGTTGGTGAACTTATCCATGATGTCCAGAGTGACCAGGCCCGAGGAGGTGGCGAACAGGAAGCAGGACAGTACTCCCATCGCGCTGCCAACGCTGATGGCAGAAACGCGGCGAGAGATGTTGAACTTATCTGCCACGGCGGAGACAACGACCTCCATGATGGAGATCAGCGAGGTCACACCGGCCAGGAACAGGGAGCCAAAGAAGAGGACACCGAACAGCCAGCCGAGCGGCATGAGGTTAATGATCGTCGGGAAAGCGATGAAGGCCAGACCGATACCAGACTCAGCCACCTCATCGACAGACACGCCCTGCTGGGCGGCCATGTAGCCCAGAGTGGCGAAGACACCGATGCCGGCGAGAACCTCGAAGGAGGAGTTCGCAAAGGCGGTAACCAGGCCGGTGTTGGTGAGGTTGGTGCGCGGCTTGAGGTAGGACGCGTAGGTGATCATGATGCCGAAACCGATGGACAGGGAGAAGAAGATCTGTCCGTAGGCGGCGATCCACACCGACGGGTTGCTCAACACGGACCAGTCCGGGGTGAAGAAGGCGTTGAGGCCTTCGGCAGCACCGTCGAGGAAGAAGGCGCGGATCACCAGAATGATGAACATGACGGCCAGGACCGGCAGGAAGATGGAGGTCAGCTTGCCGATACCCTTGTTGATGCTGGTGGCCAGCGTGGCGATGCAGACAACCCATACGAGGATCATGACGCCCAGAATGGATGGGACAACGTGCCCGGAATAGGTTGCGTCCGCGTCTGCTTGGAGGAAGTCAACCATGAAGTACGTCGCGGGATCCTCGCCCCACGTCTGCTGCAAGGACTTAATGGTGTAGAGCGCTGCCCACGCAATGATGGCGGCGTAGTAGATGGCAATGAAGAAGTTCACGCCGACCTTGAACCAGCCGATTCCTTCCCAGCGGCTGCTGATGCGGCGGAATGCCAGCGGCGCAGAACCGCGGAAGCGGTGACCAATGGCGAGGTCGAACCACAAGATGGGGATACCGGCGGTCAGCAAGGCGACCATGTACGGGATGAGGAAGGCGCCGCCGCCGTTCTCATAGGCAACGTAAGGGAAGCGCCAGATGTTACCCAGGCCGACGGCGGAGCCGATGGCGGCCATGAGGAAGACGAAACGCGTATTAAAAGTATCGCGTGTAGAGCGAGTCTTATGCGGGGTTGATGTGGTCATGAGAGAACTTTCTTCTTGAGCAAATATCGCGCACCACAAGACCGTAGGAATTGTTTATACGGGCCGCGTACGACGAGTATTAGCGAGAAGCTTAGCCTACCTGCCAACCTATAGGTACCGTTTTGAATAATTATTTACCCCCACAACGCCACACCCCCTTTAGGGCCTGACCCTCCAACCGGAACAAAAGCCAGCGGAGAAAGGGTTAAGCGCTAAAGGGGGTGGCGAGTAAACAAACTCGGGGCGATTAAACGTGCAGATCGCGGTCCTGAATACCCTTCGGGACGGTAAGCACACCGATGAGGGAAACGACCGAAATCGCGATGCCGTAGGCGGCGATGGCCATCGAGGTCTCGTACCGCGTGTACAGCATCTCTGCAATCATCGGGGCAAAGGCACCACCGATGATGGAGCCGAAGGCGTAGCCGATGGACACGCCCGACAGGCGCACCTTCACCGGGAACATCTCCGCGTACATCGCTGACTGCGGGCCATAGGTCGCACCCAGGATGACACCCAGGAGGAACACGGCTACGCCGAAGAACATGACGTTACCCGAGTCAACCGCCCAGAACACCGGGGTGATATACAGCGCCAAGACGATGTAGCCGCCAATGAACGTCGTGCGGCGCCCCAACCGGTCAGACAGGTGGCCGAAGTACAGCGTGCCGATAAACCAACCAATCGACGCGACCAGGGCTACTCCAAGAGCCTGTGGGCGGGTATAGCCCACGACCTTCGTGCCATAGGCGGTGAAGTAGGCGATGACGAAGTAGCCAATCGCGTTGTTGGCGGCAAAGATAACTGCACACTTGATAACGGTTCCGAGATGGCCCTTGAACAGGACCGCGAGCGGTGCCGTGGACTTTTCCTTCAGCTCTTCCATCTCCGCGAAGGCCGGGGACTCTTCCACTGCCCGGCGGATCAGGTAGCCCAGGAGAATGAGCACCACGGAGGACAGGAACGGGATGCGCCAGCCCCAGGCAAGGAACTGCTCCGGAGTGAGGACCGAGGAGAGAACCAGCATGAAGATGGTGGCAAGGAACATACCAAGGGGGACACCTACCTGCGGGAACGCGCCGAACAGTCCACGCTTGCCCTGCGGCGCGTGCTCAACGGCCAGCATCGCCGCGCCGCCCCATTCGCCGCCGGCGGACAGGCCCTGAAGGATGCGCAAGAGCACCAGCAGGATAGGCGCTGCCATGCCGATAGAGGCGTACGTCGGCAGCACACCCATCAACATGGTGGCCAGGCCCATGCCGACCAACGTGACCACGAGGACCGGCTTGCGTCCGAGCCGGTCACCCAAGTGGCCGGCCAAAATTGCCCCGAGAGGACGGAAAAGGAAGGAAATACCCAGCGACGCCCAGGCAATGATCTGTGCGAGGGAGGCGCTTTCGTTGGAGACCGGATCGAAATACTGAGTAGCGAAGATCAGGCCGGCGGCCTGAGCGTAAATGAAGAAGTCGAACCACTCAATGGTGGTGCCGACCATCGAACCGGCGAGCACGCGCTTGTGCTCTGTAGTGATTCCCGGCCCTTGGGCAGGCTGTTGGGTGACTGGTGCAGACATAGTGGGAGTCTTTTCTCTATGGGTGCAGAAGCACGGTGGATACAGTTAAAGCCAGTGAACGAAAGGGACAATGAGTGCGGCGGGGCGTGCCGAAGAAGCCGAGAACGCTGCAGTGTTTTACTGATCGCGGTTGTCGACGATCCTCTTGGCCTTGCCCTCACCGCAATCGACGTGGTCAGTAATCTCGACGCCAACAGTGACGCCGATACGCTCCTTGATCTGTTTCTTCAGCCACGCGGCGGAGGCATCGATCTGATCAGGAGTAGCCTCCGAGGAGTGCTCAACCACCAGGGTGAGGTGGTCCATGCGGCCACGCTTGCTCAGCACGCACTGGTAGCGCGGGCGAAGCAGGCGGTCCTCGGTGATGATCTCCTCGAACTGTGACGGGAAACAGTTCACGCCACGCAGGATGATCATGTCATCGTTGCGAGCGGAGATGCGGTCGATGCGGCGCATCGAACGCGCAGTGCCCGGGAGCAGGCGGGTGATGTCGTGGGTGCGGTAACGAATGATCGGGAAGGCCTCCTTGGTGAGGGAGGAGATGACCAACTCGCCGTACTCGCCGTCTGGAACCGGCTGCATGGTCTCCGGATCGATGATCTCTGGGTAGAAGTGGTCCTCCCAGACGGTCAGGCCATCCTTGGTCTCGACACATTCTTGGGCCACGCCAGGGCCCATTACCTCGGAGAGGCCGTAGATATCGGTGGCCGTAATGCCGAAGCCTTCTTCGAGTTCGCGGCGCATTCCCTCGCTCCACGGCTCGGCGCCAAAGACGCCGGCGCGCAGGGAGGATTCGCGCGGATCCAGGCCTTCCTTGCGCATGCGGTCAAGGAGGTTGAGCACGTAAGACGGCGTACCCAGAATTGCGTCCGGCTGGAAGTCCTGCATGATCTGGATCTGGCGCTCCGTCTGACCACCGGAGGTCGGAATCGCCGTGGCTCCTAGGGCCTCAACGCCATAGTGAGCGCCCAGGCCGCCGGTAAAGAGGCCATAGCCGAACGTAATCTGAACCTTATCGCTCTTGCGCAGGCCGCCTGCCCGCAGCGAACGGGCTACGAGCTCGGCCCAAATACGCACGTCATTCTCGGTGTATCCCACGACGGTCGGGCGACCCGTGGTGCCGGAAGAAGCGTGGATGCGGGAGATTTGGTTCTGGCCAACAGCAAACATCCCGAAGGGGTACTCCGCGCGAAGGGTTTCCTTGTCGGTGAACGGGAACAGCGCAAAGTCCGCGAGTTCCTTGAAGTCATCCGGGTGAACGCCCTTCTCATCGAACGCACGGCGGTAGTGCGGGACGTTGTAGTACGCGTGGCGAAGCTCGTTCTTCGCGCGCGCGGTCTGCAGCGCAATGATTTCATCGCGGGAGGCGTACTCAATGCCCATCTGGGGGCCGTGGTGGTCAGAGAAGATATCAAACGTTGCGGTCACGTCATTTGCCTTTCATTTCGAGGAGAGGGGGAATACCACACCCTTTAAGCTCCCTCGAAAGTGCTGCAAGAAGTTGGTTAGCTGGGACAACGCACAAAAGTACGTTAATTACTTACCGTTCGGTTGGGTAAGTCTTGTGACGTACACTACAGGCCGTTGTGGTGATAGACAACACAATTAGGCCAAGTTTTTGAAGCGCGACACATCATCGCAGGCCACGGCGGTTTCACCGACAAAAGAAGCCCCCACCCCCATATGGAGCCCCAACGGCGGAGCGAAACGCTCGCCCCCGACTAGCTGATCAACTACTTGCCCATCGCGACTAGCCCGTCGCTTGCGGAGCTAGGCCGCCAAACACAACACTCTCAAAAGCACTGGCCAGCTCCTCGGCACCAAGTCGACCCTCCGGCTCGTACCAATCAGACGTCGAGTTAATCATTCCGAAAATCATGCGGGTCAACAGCGGAGCCTCAATATCGGAGCGAATAGCACCCTCCTCCTGAGCAGCCTCCACCAGCGGAACCACGGAACGCGTCAGCGTACGGCGGCGCTCCAACGCGCTCCGCTCCACCTCGGAGTTTCCACGCAAACGGAGCAAGAGCGCGACAGACTTCGGGTCGGAGCACAGCACCTCAATCGAGCCACGCAACAGCCCGCGCACCCTCTCCCCCGCCGACACATCGGCCGCGGCCATCTCTTCCGCAACCGCTTCCAAACGGCTCAGTGCCTGCACTACCGTGAGCTCCAAAATCTCTTCTTTGGAAGAGATGTGGTGATAGAGCGCGGACTTAGAAATCCCCAATTCGCTCGCCACATTATCCATCGACGTGGCGTCGTAGCCGCGGGCTGTAAAAGCACGGACAGCTGCACGAATGACATCTTCACGGGAGTAGCCGGGGCGGCCACGTGCCGCGCCCTGGACAGTGGATTTCTCATTCTTCACGCAGTCCATTCAAGCAGAGAGCCCCGAGCACCGTTAGACTAGTGAGCCACCACACCCCTTTTCGCTCCCTCGGCAGCACTGCGGAAACCCCTTACCTCAAGGAGGAATTCCCATGAGCACCGAGCACCCCATCCTCGCCCCCGGCGTCGCCGAAAGCCCCGAGTTCACCCACGTGCGCACCATGTTCGACGATGACCGTGCCACCGCGGAGATTGGCGCGAAGATTACCGCGCTAGACGTCGGCAAGTGCGAAGGCCACTTCACCGTCCGCCCGGAGATGTGCAATGGACATGGCACGGCACAGGGTGGCTATTTATACATGTTTGCCGATTCCATCTTCGCCGGCGTTTGCAACTCCGGTGGCGACTTGGCCGTGGCCGCGCACAACTCGATTCACTACATCGCCCCCGCCTTCGAAGGGGATGTCGTTGACGGGGTTGGGGTGACCCGCCAAGCCTGGGGCCGCAACGGCGTTGTCGACGTCACCCTCAGCATCAAGGGTAAGCCCATCGCCGAATTCCGCGGCACATACCGCGTGCTGCCCGCCAAGCCCCAGAACCGCAACAAGTAGGGCGCAGCTCACAAACTTGGTTGACATAGCTCACACATGCCCCATATACTGACCAACCAGTCAGTAAGTATCACCGAGCCGACACTGAGCAGAGAGGGAACGATTCCTCCCATGACCCCATCAGAGAAAACACTCGCCGCCGTCCCGGCCGCGGATGAAGCACAAGCACAGCAGCGCTTCGACGAGCTCATCGCCGAAGACTCCCGCATCGAGCCCACCGACTGGATGCCGGCCGCCTACCGCAAGACCTTGACGCGCCAGATTTCCCAGCACGCCCACTCCGAGATCATCGGCATGCAACCGGAGGCCAACTGGATTACCCGCGCACCGTCGCTTAAGCGCAAGGCCATCCTCATGGCGAAGGTGCAGGACGAGGCCGGCCACGGCCTCTACCTCTACTCCGCCGCGGAGACCTTGGGCACGCCACGCGATGAGCTGGTGCAGCAGCTGCTCGACGGCACCGCCAAGTACTCCTCCATCTTCAACTACCCGGCGCGCACGTGGGCCGACATCGGAGCCATCGGCTGGCTGGTGGATGGCGCGGCCATCTGCAACCAGGTCCCGCTCTGCCGTGCTTCCTATGCGCCCTATGGCCGCGCCATGGTTCGCATCTGTAAGGAAGAATCCTTCCACCAGCGCCAAGGTTGGGAGATCCTCTACGAGCTGTCCCACGGCACGCCCGAGCAGAAGCAGATGGCACAGGAAGCCATCAACCGCTTCTACGGCCCGGCGCTGCAGATGTTCGGCCCGCCGGATGATGACTCCCCGAACTCCAAGCAGTCCATGGCGTGGAACATCAAGCGATTCTCCAACGACGAGCTGCGCCAGCGCTTCGTGGACATGATCGTCCCGCAGGCCGAGGCCCTTGGCCTGCACTTCGAGGACCCGGACCTGAAGTGGAACGAGGAGCGCGGCCACTATGACTTCGGCGAGCTCGATTGGTCCGAATTCAAGGCAGTCATCAAGGGAGAAGGTCCCTGCAACGTGCAGAGGATGCAGCGTCGCCGCCAAGCGCATGCCGACGGCGCGTGGGTCCGTGAGGCTGCCGCAGCCTACGCCGAGAAGCACCACTCGGCTGACACCTCGCTTATCGCCTAAGCCCAAGCACACTGCCCAACCAGCCACAAGACTTTAAGGAAGATTCCATGTCTAGCTCCACCTGGCCCATGTGGGAGGTCTTCGTACGCTCCTCCCGCGGCCTTTCCCACGTTCACGCCGGCTCGCTCCACGCACCGGATGCCACCATGGCCCTGCGCAATGCCCGTGACCTTTACACCCGCCGCAACGAGGGAACCTCCGTCTGGGTTGTGCCCAGCGAAGCCATTGCCTCCTCCGACCCGGACTCCAAGGGCGGATTCTTCGAATCCCCGCAGGGCAAGAGCTACCGCCACGCCACGTACTACGACAAGTCGGAAGGAGTGCCGCACCTGTGACCGGATTTGCAGCCGCCGATTCTGCGACCAAGCAGTCGCAGGGCAACGGCATCACCGCAGAAGATATCGCCGCCGCCGGCGCAGTCGCCCCCGAGGACACGGCCAACTATGCGCTCATGTTGGGCGATGACGCCCTCATCTTGGCTCAGCGCCTGGGCTGGTGGATTTCGCGTGCACCGGAGATGGAAGAGGACATCGCCTTGGGCAATATCGCCCTCGATCTCATCGGGCACGCCCGCTTCCTACTGACCTACGCCGGTACCGCATGGGGCAAGACCGAGGATGACTTGGCTTACTTCCGTAACGAGGAGGAGTTCCGCTCCGCGCGCCTCGTCGAGCAGGAGAACGGCGACTTCGGCTACACCATCGCCCGCCAGCTGCTCTTCTCCTACTACCAGTACGGGCTCTACACGGCCTTGCTGGAGTCGCAGGATGAAACCATTGCGGCGATCGCGGCGAAGGCCATCAAGGAAGTCGAGTACCACGTCGACCACGCCAACCAGTGGATTCTTCGTCTGGGCCAAGGCACCGAGGAGTCCCACCGCCGAATCACGGAGGGCCTGATGTACATGTGGCCCTACCTTGACGAGCTCTTCGAGGATCTCCCGCTTCACGAGAAGCTGGCGGCAGAAGGCATCGCAGTTCTGCCCTCGAGCCTGCGCGCGCAGTTCGATGAGCGCATCGCCTACGTCCTAGACAAGGCGGGGCTGGCCATCCCGGACGTCAAGCAGGCCCGCTCCGGGCAGCGCACCGGGCGTTTCTCCGAGCACCGCGGTTTCATCCTCGCGGAGATGCAGTCCTTGGCGCGCCAACACCCCGGCGCGACCTGGTAAAGACAAGGAAAGGACCAAGGTTTCATCGTGTCCATCACAGATAAATCCCACCCGCTGCGCCCCACGCAGCCTGACGACGCTCACGTGTGGGATGTCGCCGCCGAGGTGCCTGATCCGGAGATCCCCGTGATCTCTATCGCCGACCTTGGAATTCTTCGGGACGCTCGCCTAGATGGCGATACCGCGGTGGCCACGATTACCCCCACCTACTCCGGCTGCCCCGCCATGGAACACATCACGGCGGACATCACCACAGCGCTGACCGATGCCGGCTACGCGAAGGTGCGCGTCGATCTCGTGCTCCACCCGGCGTGGACCACCGACTGGATGACGGAGACCGGCCGGCAAAACCTCAAGGACTACGGCATTGCCCCGCCCAGCGGAAAAACCCGGGCCACGCCGGAAGGTCCTATCCCGCTCACACTCGAACCGCCGCCGGCCATCGAATGCCCCCACTGTGGCTCCCGCCGCACACGTAAGCTTGCCCAATTCGGTTCCACCTCCTGCAAAGCTCTCTACAACTGCCAGGATTGCTTGGAGCCCTTCGACTACTTCAAGGTGCACTAATGACCACGACCCCGTCTGCCCCCACAAAGAAGAAGGCCACGTTCAATACCCTGACCGTGTCCGAGGTGCGCGCCCTGACTGAGGATTCCGTGGAGGTTTCCTTCGCTATCCCTCCGGAGCTGCAAGACGACTATGACTACATCCCCGGCCAGTACGTAGCCCTGCGGGCGACTATCGACGGCCAGGAAGTCCGCCGCTCCTATTCCATCTGCGATGTGCCTCGCGACGGCGTCCTGCGCGTGGCCATTAAGCGCGACCGCGGTGGTGTGTTCTCCACGTGGGCCAACGACACTCTGCAGCCCGGCGACACCATGGACGTCATGAACCCGCAGGGCGCGTTCACCTCGAAGACCCACCTGACCGGTCTGAACAATCCTGAGGCTGTCCGCGAGGAAGTCGAGAAGCTGGAGAATCCGCACCTCGTGGCCATCGCCGCGGGTTCTGGTATCACGCCGATCATGGCTATTGCCCAGACCGTGCTTCACAGCTCCCCCAACACCACGTTTGAACTCATCTTCGCCAACAAGGGCGGCGGGGACGTCATGTTCGCCGAGGAGATCGGTGACCTCAAGGACAAGTTCCCCACGCGCTTTGCCGTGCACCACGTCCTCTCCCGCGAGCAGCGCGTCAATCCGCTCTTCTCCGGGCGTATCGACGCTGAGAAACTCCAGACCCTACTGGATAACGTCGTGCGCACCGACAACGTCGACGAGTGGTTCCTCTGCGGCCCCTTCGAGTTGGTGCAGCTGGTGCGCGACGAGCTGGCCAGCCGCGATGTCGGTGAGAAGGACGTGCGCTACGAGTTGTTCACCACCGGCAAGCCCTCCGGAGACCAGAACCAGGCTGGCCGTCACGTCGAGGTCGATCCGGAGGGCGATAACGTCACCATCAATTTCCAGCTCGATGGCCTTTCCGGCTCCGTTGAGTCTCCGGTCTCTGCCAATGAGTCCCTGCTCAACGCGGCCCTGCGCGTGCGCTCCGACGTCCCCTTCGCCTGCGCCGGCGGCGTGTGCGGCACCTGCCGCGCCAAGCTGGTGGAAGGCGAAGTGGACATGGCAGAGAACTATGCACTGGAGGCCGATGAGGTCAAGGCTGGCTACATCCTGACCTGCCAGTCGCGCCCCACCACGCCGAACATCGTCCTCGACTTCGACGCCTAGGAGAAACACCCATGATCGATTTACACCACGACGCCGAAGCCGGAGTCATCGAGCTCGTACTCAACAACCCGAAGGCCCTCAATTCCCTCGCGGAAGAAGACCTCGCCGAGCTCTCCCGCGCGCTCGATGAGGCCGCGCAGCTTAGCCCTCGCGCGCTCGTCCTGCGCGGCGAAGGCAAGGGCTTTTGCGCCGGCCGCAACATCAAGGGACTCAACCCGCGCGAAGACGACGCCACCGCCTACCTCGCGGGCGTGGTTACCCCGGTGCTCAAGAAGATCGATAGCTTCCCCGCGCCCACCTTCGCCGCCGTGCACGGGCCCTGCCTCGGCGTGGGTCTCGGCCTCGCCTTGGCCTGTGACGTCGTATACGTCGCCGAAGACGCCAAGTTCGGCTCCCCGTTTGCCAACCTGGGCGCCACCCTGGATTCGGGCGGGCACTCCCTCTTCGTCGAACGTCTAGGAACGCACCGCGCAATGGACCTCATCATCACCGGCGATCTCATCTCCGGCGCAGAGGCAGTGCGCGCGGGGCTCTTCTCCCGCGCGGTACCGGCAGAGAAGCTGCTGGAGTTCACCAGGGGCGTCGCCAAGCGCGCAGCCCACGGCGCCACCCAAGCTTTCCTCACCAGCCGCACCCTGGTCCAGGACATCCGCGATAACGGCACTGGGCTGTGGGCCAGCGTCGATGCCGAAAACGTCGCCCAAGGAAAGCTCTGCGATACCGAGGACTACTACGAGGGCTTCGCTGCTTTCAACGAGAAGCGCCCGCCGGTCTTCCACGGACGTTAGACCACCAGCGCAGCACGCAGTTCACACAGCGCAGTACACACGAATTAGTTAAGGAAAAACATGACCGCTTACCTCGTTTCCGGATTCCGCACCCCCGTGGGCCGCTACGGCGGCGCACTGTCCTCGGTTCGCCCAGATGACCTCATGGCCACCGCCATCAAGAAGACGGTGGAGGAGGCCGGGCTTGACCCTTCCGCGGTAGATGAAGTCATCATCGGCAACGCCAACGGCGCCGGCGAGGAGAACCGCAACGTTGCCCGCATGTCCTGGCTGCTCGCCGGGTACCCGGACACCGTTCCGGGCATTACGGTCAACCGCCTGTGCGCATCAGGCATGTCCTCGATTGCCCTGGCCACCGCCCTCGTGGAATCCGGCCAGGCGGATATCGTCGTCGCCGGCGGCGTCGAATCCATGTCCCGCGCTCCCTGGGTCATGGAGAAGCCGAACAAGCCTTTTGCCAAGCCAGGCCAGGTTTTCGATACCTCCATTGGCTGGCGCTTTGCCAACCCGAAGTTCGCGGAGCAGGAGAAAATGACCTACTCCATGCCGGAGACAGCCGAAGAAGTGGCCAACGTCTTTGGCATTAGCCGCGAGGAGGCCGATGCCTTCGCCGTGCGTTCCCAGGAGCGCGCGCTCGTTGCTATCGAAGCCGGCAAATTCGCCCGGGAGATCGTGCCCATCGAGGTCACCGACCGCAAGGGCAACGTCACCGTCGTCGACACCGACGAAGGCCCCCGCCCGGGCACCACGATGGAGATCTTGGCCAAGCTGCGCCCGGTGACCTCACTGGGTGACGTCACCACGGCGGGTAACGCCTCCTCGCTGAACGACGGCGCCTCCTGCGTCATTGTCGCCTCCGACGAGGCGCTCAAGAAGCACAACCTGACCGCCCGCGCCCGCGTGGTGGCCAACTCCGCGCGCGGTGTGCGCCCGGAAATCATGGGCACCGGCCCCATCCCGGCTACCCGCGACGTGCTCGAGCGCGCCGGCTGGGAGCTAGACAGCGTGGATGCCGTCGAGCTCAACGAGGCCTTCGCCTCACAGTCCATCGCCTGCATCCGTGAGCTGGGCTTGGACGAGGACAAGGTCAACGCCTGGGGTGGCGCCATCGCGTTGGGCCACCCGCTGGGGTCCTCCGGTTCCCGCATTACCTTGACCCTGCTGAACCGTCTGGAAACAGACGGGCTGAGCCGCGGCATCGCCACGATGTGCGTGGGCGTGGGCCAGGGCACCGCGATTGCGATTGAGAGGGTGTAAATGACTACAGCCATTGAGATTTCAACGCGCGGCGAGAAGGACGAAATTGTCGTCGCCAAGCTCAACCGCCCCGCCGTCCGCAACGCCATCGATGAGCAGATGGTGGCGGAGTTCCACGAGCTCTGCGCGCAGCTCGAGTCCGATCCTCGCATCCTCATCATCACCGGCTGCACGGTGGATACCCCGAAGGGCCCGCGCGAGATCTTCGCTTCCGGGGCAGACATCGCGCAGCTTCGTGAGCGCCGCCGCGAGGATGCCCTCCGTGGCATCAACTCCGGCATCTTCCATCGCATCGCCTCACTGCCGGCCCCCGTCATCGCGGCGGTGGATGGCTACGCCCTCGGCGGCGGTCTGGAGCTAGCGCTGGCCGCTGACTTCCGCGTGTCCACCCCCTTTGCCAAGTTTGGACAGCCCGAAGCCGGCCTGGGTATTGCCGCCGCTGCGGGTGCTACTTGGCGCCTCAAGGAGTGCGTCGGCGCGCCCCTGGCGAAAGAAATCCTGCTGGCCGGGCGCATCCTCAACGGGGAGGAGGCACTAGCCAACCACCTGGTCAGCGAGCTGCATGAGCCGGATACGCTTGTCGACGGCGCCCTGGAACTAGCCGGGCGCATTGCCCAGCAGGACCCGCTCGCCGTGCGCTTGACCAAGCAGCTCATCGCCATGCCAGATGCAGCGCACCCGGCGGTGGATAACATCGCCCAGGCCGTGCTCTTTGAGTCCCCCGCCAAATTTGAGCGGATGCAGGCCTTCCTGGACCGCAAGAAATAAACCTTCCACTCACAAGGAGATTCAACTCATGTCCTCAGTACTGCAGGTTCCTGCCAAGGTCGGCGTGCTCGGCGGCGGCCGCATGGGCGCAGGCATCGCTCACGCCTTCCTGGCCGCCGGCGCGTCCGTGACCGTGGTGGATATCAACGATGACGCCGTGGCCGCCGCCCGCGAGCGCGTGCACAAGGCCATCCGCGGCTCCCTCGACCGCGGCGCGGAAGGCACCTTCGAATCCTGGGATGAGCGTCTCAACTTGTCCACCGCCGCCTCCGCCTTTGCCGGCTTCGACCTCGTGGTTGAGGCAGTTCCGGAATCGATGGATCTCAAGGTGGCCGCTTTCCGGGATATCGCCGATGCAGCCCCGCAAGCCGTTGTCGCCACCAATACCTCCTCGCTGTCGGTATCGCAGCTGGCAGAGAGCATCCCCAACGACGTCATCGGCCTGCACTTCTTCAATCCGGTCCCGGCCTCGAAACTGGTGGAGGTTGTAGTCGCCGAATCCACCCCGGACTCACTCGTGGACACGGCCAAAGGCTGGGTCGAGGGCCTAGGCAAGACCGCGGTGGTGGTCAAGGACGCCCCCGGCTTCGCCTCCTCCCGCTTGGGCGTGGCCATCGCCCTTGAGGCCATCCGCATGGTCGAGGAAGGCGTGGCCTCCCCGCGCGATATCGACAACGCCATGGTGCTGGGCTACAAGTTCCCCATCGGCCCGCTGGAGCTGACCGATATCGTGGGCCTAGACGTGCGCCTCGGCATCGCCGAATACCTCGAATCCCAGCTGGGCGAGCGCTTTAGCCCGCCGCAGCTCATGCGTGACATGGTCGCCCGCGGGGAGCTGGGCCGCAAGTCCGGCAAGGGCTTCTACAACTACTCCGAGTAGCCACTCCCTCCCACACCCGGCTCGGGCACCACGAAGCGGTACCCCAAGCCGGGCTCGGTGAGGAGGAAGGCGGGATTGGCTGGGTCATCCTCTAGCTTGCGACGCAACTGGGAGGTGTAAATACGCAGGTAGTGACCCTGCCCCTCGAAGCCTGGGCCCCAGATTTCAGAAAGCAGATCCTCTTTGCGTACCAAGCCGCCGTGGGCGCGAAGCAGCGTGGTGAGCACGCCCCACTCGGTGGGGGTCAGATGCAGCGGCTCACCGCCTTTAGTGATGGAATGGCGCGGAACGTCGATCACAACGTCCCCGGCGTGTACCACAGCGGTCTCAGTGCGCCTCACTGGACTCTGTGGGCTACCATGCCGTAGCGCCACGCGCACGCGGGCCAGAAGCTCCTCCATAGAGAAGGGCTTGGTGACGTAGTCGTCCGCGCCGCGGTCGAGAGCTGCGGCGCTGAACAGCGGATCAGAGCGTGCCGTCAAGATGATCACCGGTACTGCAGACCATCCGCGGATTCCTTCCAACACGACGGTTCCGTCCATATCCGGTAACCCCATGTCCAAGATGACTACGTCTGGCTGCTGCTGTGACACCACCTGCAGTCCCTCAGCACCTGTACGTGCTGGGTGAACCTCGTAGCCCCGAGCCTTGAAATTAATGCTCAGTGTGTTGAGCAGACGCGGGTCATCGTCCACGATGGCGATGCTAGTTTTCTTCGTCGTCATTTTTGTTCTCCTCCCGCGACGGGAAACCGCAAAATAAAGGTTGCGCCCGGGGCGGCAGCTACCTCGATGCTACCGCCCATGGCCTCCACAAAGCCTTGAACAACAGAAAGGCCAAGGCCCACTCCGTTGTCGTTGCTGGTATCACCCAAACGCTGAAACGCCTGGAACAGTTCCTTCTGTTTCTCCGGCGGGATACCCGGTCCTTCATCGCCGACAATCAGTTCCACCTGTTCGGCGATGGCCTGAGCACTCATCGTCACCTGGCCAGTCGGCGCATAACGCAGGGCGTTATCAAAGAGATTGGCCAAGACACGCTCCATGAGGGCTGCATCCGCGCAGCACGTAACGCCACGCACACTAGGGTCCAGATGGATGCGCCCGATTTGCTCCGGGGAATGCCCAAAGGCGCAGGAAGCGATGGCACGATGAGCCACCTCTGCCACCTCGACGACGTCGTGGCGAGCGGTGATGGCTCCAGCGGTGAGCCGGGAGTAATCCAACAAATTGGTGACCAACCCGGTGAGTTCCTCGATGCTCGCCGCAGTTTCTGCCAAAAGCATATCTTGGTCCTCGGGAGTGAATTCAATGTCGGCATTACGCAATGACGACACCGCCAACTTGGCCGTTGCCAACGGAGTACGCAAATCGTGGCTCACACTCGACAGCAGCGCTCGTCGCAGCTCGTCTGCAGCGGCTATCGCATCAGCGCGCGCGGCCTCAGCAGAAAGCTTTTCCCGGCGAACAATACCCGCCAGATAGCCCGCGACCACGGTGACAAGGCCGCGATCCCGGGCAGACAGAGTCGGGCCCGCAAGACGAAGCTGAACCGTCCCATCTTCGCTCGCCACAACGGTGTTTACTGTCTGTTCATGGCGCACTTTCTCGGGAATATGAAGGTGCTTCGAGGTGCGCTCGGGGCTAACTGCGCGCCAGGTGGCAAGGACGTCACCGTTGTCATCCAGCAGCTCCGCTCGACGACAAGTGAATGCCTCCCCCACCTTGCGCATCACGGCATCTTTCGGGGAAGAATCTGCACGGCGATTCAGCGCGGCACGGGAAAACACCGTAAGCAGCTCAGCATCGCGGGCAGCCACAGCTGCATTCGCCCGCTCAATCTTGGCGCGGCGCACAAGAATGCCAACTGCCAGAGCGATAGCCACCATGACCACGGCGATGACAGCGTTAGCGGGATCGGCGATGTCGAAGGTATGGATTGGCTCGGTGAAAAACCAATTGACCGCCAAACCGGAAGCCACCGCCACCACCACGGCCGGCCACAGGCCACCCACCAAACTAATAAGCAGAATGAGTGCAAAGTAGAACGCAGAACAGGTACCTGTTCCCAAGTCCTGGCCGTCAGCCTGCACTAACAACGCAGTGAGTCCGGCGAAGGCCAACGCTGAACTAAGCCACGCGATTGCACGCTGCGGGAAGGGCCGGAAAGGATGCAGCATCCGCGTGAGCGGAAGCGGCTTTTCCGGGGGAAGATTGACAAGGTGGCAGTCAATCGAGCCGGATTCGCGCAGTACTGTCTCTGCTAACCTGCTGTGCCAGTGCACACCGAAACGCCGCCGCGGCGACACCCCGACAACAAGCTGGGTAGCGTTGACGCTTCGCGCAAAGTTGAGCAGAGCTTCCGGCACGGAGTCCCCAGTAACCTGGTGCAGCCGCGCACCCACATCGTGGGCCAAGGTCTGCAGCCGGGCAAGTTGTTGCGCCGATCCCGCCACCGAAGAGGAACGCGACGTGAAGGAATCACCAAAAACAACGTGGACCACATGCAGTTCCGCCGAAGATTTCGTCGCGATGCGCCGCCCGCGCCGGATCAGGGTCTCGGCATGGGCAACGTTTTGGATGGCCACAACCACCCGCTCACGTGCTTCCCACGTATCGGTGATTTTTTGATCCGAGCGATACGTAATGAGTGCTTCATCGACCTGATCTGCCAGCCAGAGCAGTGCCAACTCGCGCAACGCGGTGAGGTTTCCCACGCGGAAGTAGTTGTTGAGTGCAGGTTCGATGCGTGCCTCACGGTACACGTGGCCATCGCTAAGACGGGTGCGCAGAAGCTGTGGGGAGACGTCGACCAGCTCAATCTCATTCGCAGCCCGCACTACCTCATCCGGCACCGTTTCCTGGGGCGCGATGCCAGTGATCTGCTTAATAACGTCGTTGAGACTCTCCAGATGCTGGATATTGAGAGTCGAGATTACGTCGATTCCGGCGTCTAAAATCTCCTCGATATCTTCCCACCGCTTCTCGTGCTCTTCATCGCGAGGATTGGAGTGGGCAAACTCATCGACGAGGACGATGTCAGGCTTACGCTCTTTGACTGCGGCGGTATCCAGCTCCCCCGCCGACAGACCGTCAACGGTGCGTCGCGGAATAATCTCCAAACCTTCGCATAAGGCCTTCGTATATGCGCGACCGTGGTCTTCCACAATGCCGACGACAACATCACGACCCTGATTAATCAGCGTGTGCGCCTCACTAAGCATGGCGCAGGTTTTGCCCGCGCCAGGAGCGGCGCCCAACAAAATCTTCAAGGTGCCGCGTTTGGTGCGCGAGGACGGCGCAGTTGCTTCGGTCATCATTGCTTCATCTTATGGGGAATCTATGAGCACATCTTTATGCACAAGGCGTCGGCGTGGGCAACGACATATTGAGAGTTGTCACATTGACCGTTTCTTCGCCTAGAAACCCGAGGCTGGCATGCTCCGTGTTCTCGGCGATGAGCTTTTCAATCTCTTCCAGGCTGATGCCTTGCTCCCGGGCCACACGCGGGGCTTGCAGCTCGGCGTACTCGGGGCTGATGCCGGAATCCACGCCAGAGCCGGAGCCCGTGACGGCGTCGGCAGGCACACGGTCTTCGCTTACGCCTTCCCGCTGGGCAATAGCGGCGCGGCGTTCCTGGATGTTTTTCTCCAGCTCCGTGCTGCTCGTACCGTAGTTACTCATTCCCTCGGCGCGAGGGAAGAAGTAGGGGCCCTCGCTCACCCCGTCTTGGATTTGGGTAGAGCCCACGAGGCACTCTCCTTGGTAGATGAGATTGCCGTCGGCGGACTGCGGTGTGATGCGGGAAATGGCCCACACAGCCGCCGGATAGACCATGCCGAGTGCTACGACGCAGAGCAGCACGGCGACAAAACCGGCAATGAGGTTACGCAGATAAACACGCATTGTTCTTCCTTTTTCTTTGCAGGTTCTCTTTAGAGGCCTGGGAGGAGGGAGACGACCTGGTCAATGAGCCAGATGCCAATGAACGGGGTAATAACGCCGCCTAATCCCCAAATACCGAGGTTCCGGCGCAGAAGGGAGGACGCGGAGGCTGGCTTATACGACACGCCCTTGAGCGCCAAGGGGATGAGCGCGACGATGATGAGCGCGTTAAAGATCACCGCAGACACGATGGCGGACTCAGGCGAATGCAGGTGCATGATGTTGAGGCGTTCCAAGTGCGGCAACTGCGCGGAGAAGAGCGCCGGCAGGATGGCGAAGTACTTTGCCAAGTCGTTGGCCAAGGAGAAGGTGGTCAACGCACCACGGGTGATCAGCAGCTGCTTACCAATGCGAACGACGTCGATAAGCTTCGTCGGATCAGAGTCCAGGTCCACCATGTTGGCGGCTTCCTTCGCCGCGGAGGTACCAGTGTTCATGGCTACTCCCACATCCGCCTGCGCCAGGGCCGGGGCGTCGTTGGTGCCGTCACCGGTCATGGCCACCATGCGGCCTTGCGCCTGCTCTTCGCGGATGCGGGCGAGCTTATCTTCCGGGGTGGCCTCGGCGATGTAGTCATCGACACCGGCTTCCTTAGCAATGGCCGCGGCGGTCAGCGGGTTGTCGCCGGTGACCATGATGGTTTTGATACCCATCTGGCGCAGCTCGGCGAAACGCTCGGCCATGCCGGGCTTGACGACGTCACTCAGCTGCACCACCGCGATCACCTTGCGGCTGCCATCGGATTCTTCCACGGCAACTGGCAGCGGGGTACCGCCGTCTTGCGCAATCTGGGTTACTGAATCCTCGATCTCTTGCGGCCACGTGCCGCCTGCCTCAGTTACCCACTTTCGCACGGCGTCGCCCGCGCCCTTGCGCAGCTTTCTGTTAGCCAGGTCGAGACCAGACATCCTGGTAGAAGCGCTGAACGGGATGACTTCAGCCTTCCGAGCTTCCGCGTCGCCCTCACTAGACAGAGAGTAGTTTTCAGTCAGCCAAGCCACGATGGAGCGGCCCTCCGGGGTTTCATCCGCCAAAGAAGAAATGCGCGCAATCTCTGCAGCGTCGCACTCGTTCACACCCGAAGCCACGATCAGGCCCGTGGCCTGGCGGTTGCCGTACGTGATGGTGCCGGTCTTATCCATAAGAAGCGTGGCGACGTCACCGGCTGCTTCCACCGCACGGCCGGAAGTGGCCAAAACGTTGTGGCGAACGAGGCGGTTCATGCCGGCGATACCCACGGCGGATAGCAGTGCGGCGATGGTCGTCGGGATGAGGCATACCAGCAGCGCGACGAGGGACAGCGGGGACAACTCAGCGCCGGTGAACAAACCCATGGGAGCCAAAGCCGTCACGGCGATGAGGAAGAGGATAGTCAGCGTGGAAAGAAGGATGCTCAGCGCAATCTCATTCGGAGTCTTGCGGCGCTCGGCTCCTTCCACCAGAGCAATCATCGTGTCCACAAAAGTGGAACCCGGTTCAGAGGTGATCTTGACCTTGATGGAGTCAGAGAGCACCACGGTGCCGCCAGTCACGGCGCAGCGGTCACCGCCGGCCTCGCGGACGACGGGAGCCGATTCACCCGTGATAGCAGACTCGTCGACGGTAGCGGCGCCTTCGATGACGTCACCGTCACCCGGGATGGTCTCCCCGGCTTCCACTCGCACGATAAAGCCTCTCGTGAGCTCAGACGCAGGGACCACCTCAATGCCGGAGTCCGTTATGAGGTTGGCAGTGGCATCATCACGCACAGAGCGCAGGCTGTCGGCCTGGGCCTTTCCGCGGCCTTCGGCATAAGCCTCCGCAAAGGCCGCGAAGGCGATAGTGAACCACAGCCATATAGTCACGACCCATCCATAGAAGCTGGGGTTGATGATGGACCACACCGTAGTCAGTGCGGCGCCGACCCACACGACGAACATCACGGGGTTGCGTGCTTGGGCAAGCGGGGACATTTTGCTCGGCAGCGCCTTCAGCGCCGCAGCGGCAAGACCGCTGTTTTTGTCCGCAGTCTTTGTGCGAGGAGCCTTGACCTGCTCAGCGGTCATGGTAGGGGTTGTCATGATAGTGCCTCCGAAATGGGACCCAGGGTGAGGACGGGGAAGAAGGTGAGTGCTGCGACCAGCAGGATGACGCCGATGGTCAACAGGGAGAAGGTGATGCCGGACGTGGGCAAGCTGCCGGCAGTGGTGGCCTGGCGCTTCTGCCCTGCCAGGCTTCCGGCTAGGTATAGGGCGAAGACGATGGGCAAGAAGCGGCCCAACAGCATGGCCAAGCCCAACGTGATCTGCCACCAGGGCTCCGTCACCGTGAGACCTGCAAAAGCCGAGCCATTGTTGTTGGCCGCGGAGGTAAACGCGTAAAGCACCTCAGAGAGGCCGTGCGCATTGTCCGCTGTGCCCGGCGCGCCGAAGTTGGTTGCAGAAAGCTCAACCAGCTTGCGCTGCGCCACGGAGGCTCCGACGCCCACGAGGACTAGAACCGGCATGGTGAGGATGTAGAGGCTGACTGCCGAAATTTCCTTGCGTCCAATCTTGTTGCCCATAAACTCCGGTGTGCGGCCGACCAGGAGACCGCCGATGAACACTGCTAGGATGGCCACAATCAAGAGGCCATAGAGGCCAGTGCCCACACCGCCTGGAGCGATCTCACCCAGCAGCATGTTGAGGATGAGCAAGCCGCCGCCCAGCGGGGAATAGCTATCGTGCATGGAGTCCACCGCACCCGTCGAGGTACCCGTGGTGGACACGGCGAACAATGCCGAAGCGTCAATGCCAAGGCGCTGTTCGATACCTTCCATGTTGGCGCCTGCCAACTGGGAAGCACCGCCGACGAGGGTGTGCTGTGCCCAGGTCACTAGGACAACCATCACGGTCCACAGACCACCGGCAACGCCGAGCAGCGTCCACGCGTGCTTCTGCGATTTAAGCATCACGCCGTACGTGCGAATCATGCAGAAAGAGATGACAAGCAGGGAGAAGATCTCCACCAGGTTGGTAAAGCCCGTTGGATTCTCAAACGGGTGCGCCGAGTTAGCTCCGAAGATGCCACCACCGTTGGTGCCCAGCAGCTTAATAGCTTCTTGGCTGGCCACAGGAGCACGGGAGATATCCACGCCAGAGTCAGTGACCAGGTTGGATCCAAAGGTTTGCATGGTTCCGCCAAGGATGAGCACGGTGGAGATAATGAGTGACAGGGGAAGCAGGATGCGAACCAGACCACGGGTGAGGTCCACCCAGAAGTTACCTATGAGCTTCTGACCATCCTGCGTTGCCGCCACGTCGCGCTGGTAACCCAGGTGGCCGATGCCACGGATCAACGCAACAGCCACGCACATGCCCACAGCAGCCGAGGCAAAGTTTTGTACGGTCAGGCCCAGCATCTGCGAAGCATTGGTCAGGGTGTCTTCGCCGGAATAGGACTGCCAGTTGGTGTTGGAAGTAAAGGAGGCCGCAGTGTTGAAGGCCATCCACGGCTCCACTGCGTCTTCGCGGGCGTTGCCAAAGCTTGGCAGCACTGCTTGGAGCCGCTGCACTGCGTAAAGAACCAAGACGGAGGCCAGGCTGAAGCCCAGCAGCGCACGAGTGTAGTTCTTGGCGTTATGGCCCCGGTTGGGGTCAACCCGCAAAATTCTGTATATGAGGCGCTCGACAGCCCAGTCTTTTTCAGAGGTATAGGTACGAGCCATCCAGTTACCAAGCGGCACATAAGCCGCCGCTAGAAGGGCAAAGAGGGCGAGGTACTGCGGTGCTACCGCCACAATGCTGGCGATCATGCGAAACGCTCCGGGTCAATAAGAGAAATGATGAGATAGGCCACGAGCGCGACAACAATAATGAGCCCGATAACCGCTGTGATGGTGTTCATGATTTACGCGTCTCCGTCCATAAACTCGTTGATGGCGGAGGGAGCGCTAAATGTAAGGACCACGATCACGATGACCAGAATGTCCAACATGTGGGAGAGACCCCCTTGGGTGAAAGCAATACAAGGTGTGCCCGGTGCCCCAGAGCATCGAGCGCCGGTGCTGGTGAGCACCTGCCGAGCATTGACGTTAGGCCCGCTCCCCCCTAGACCTACGGGTTATTTGCGGCATCTTTACACCCCTTGACCCCGATTTTTACGCTTTATTTACGGACTCCCTTACTTCCCTTCCGCTTTAGGGGAAATCAACGCATTCGTGATACGCGCCGTGCACAGTCTCCTCCCCTCGTCATCTGTAATGACGATCTCGTGGGAGCACAGCGTCTTACCCAGCTTGATAGCGGTGGCCGTCGCCGTGACCTGACCCGAGCGCCCGGAGGCGTGGTGCGTCGCGTTGATGTCCACGCCGACAGCGACCTTGCCCAGCGTCGAGGCATGAATCACCGCCGCCCAGCTGCCGACAGCCTCAGCGATACAGGCCATCGCGCCGCCGTGAAGCAGCCCGAAGGATTGGGTGTTGCCCTCAACCGGCATGGTGGCCACCACCCGCTCGGCTGACTCTTCCAGGATTTCTACGCCCATCTTCTTATCCAGCTCACCCAACTGAATCTTCCATACCTCTGCGGCCATGCCGTGCTCCTTACTTAATCCTAGAAATGTGACGCAGACTATACTAGCCTGTATTTACTGACCAACCGTTCGGAAACTAATGGAAAGGCCAAACTTTTCGCTATGACTGAAGCCCTCGTCCCCAGCTACCTCTCCGGCCAGTGGCTCACCCCGGACAACCCTTCGCGCGTTGCGGACGTGCACGACGCCTCCACCGGGGACGTTGTCGCCAGGGTTAGCGCCGAAGGCCTCGACATCGCCGGCGCCATCGATTACGCCCGCAATACCGGGCGCGAAGGGCTGCAGAAGCTCACCTTCCACGAGCGCGCCCTCAAGCTCAAGGAGCTGGCGATCTACCTCCAAGACCACCGCGAAGAGCTCTACGAACTGGCCAACAAGGCCGGCGCTAATAAGCGCGATAACTTCGTCGATATCGACGGCGGCATTTCCACCATGTTCACCTTCTCCTCGAAGGGCCGCCGCGAGATGCCTAATTCCACCGTCATGCCGGATGGCGAGGCAGAGGTCTTTTCCAAGGACGGTTCCTTCATTGGCCGCCACATCTACACCTCCATCCCCGGCGTCGCGGTGCAGATCAACGCCTTCAACTTCCCCGTCTGGGGCATGCTGGAGAAGTTCGCCCCGGCCTTCATCGCGGGCGTGCCTTCCATTGTTAAGCCCGCTACGCCCACCGGCTATATCACCGCGGCCTGCGTGCACCTCATGATCGATTCCGGAATCCTGCCGAAGGGCAGCCTGCAGCTCATCTCCGGCTCCGCTCGTGACCTGCTGGATCACCTGGATTACCGCGATCACGTAGCCTTTACCGGCTCTGCCGATACAGCGAAAACGCTGCGCGCACACCGCAACGTCATCGAGGGTGGCATCCAGTTCAGCGCGGAGGCGGACTCCCTCAACGCCGCCATCCTCGGCGCAGATGTCACCGCGGATTCCCCGGAATTCGATGCCTTCGTCAAGGCGGTCTTCGGCGAGATGACCTCGAAGGCGGGCCAGAAGTGTACAGCCATCCGCCGCGCCATCGTCCCGCATGCGCTTGTCGACGCCACCATCGAAGCCCTCAGCGCACGTCTGCGCGACAAGGTCGTCGTGGGTGATCCGCGTGATGCCTCCGCCACCATGGGCCCGCTGGTCTCCGCGGATCAGAAGGCGGACGTCGCGGAGGCCGTCGAGAAGCTCAAGGCAGGCGGCGGTGAGGTTGCCTACGGCGGAGAGGAGGCCGAGGGTGCCTTCTTCAACCCCACCATCCTGCGCTTTGCCGATAACCGTGCCCCGGCCGTCCACGACACCGAGGCCTTCGGCCCCGTCGTTTCCTTCCTGGGCTACGACTCCCCCGCCGAGGCCGTCGAGCTCGCCGCCCTGGGCTCCGGTTCCTTGGTCGCCTCCGTCATTACGCACGACCCGCAGCTCGCCCGCGAGTATGCGCTCGGCATCGCCGCCCACCACGGACGCCTGCACTTCCTCGACCGCGATGACGCAAAGACCTCAACCGGCCACGGCTCCCCCCTTCCGCACCTCGTCCACGGTGGCCCGGGCCGCGCCGGCGGCGGCGAGGAGCTGGGTGGCGTGCGCGGCATCCTGCATTACATGCAGCGCACCGCCGTCCAGGGAACCCCGGATCATCTCACCGCCATCACCGGCCAATGGCACCGCGGCGCCGCCGTGCAGCGCATCACCCGCGCCGACGTGGAGAACGGCCAGGGCACCCACCCCTTCCGCAAAGACCTGGCCACACTGCAGATCGGCGACCAGTTCGCCTCCGATCTGCGCCACGTCTCCCTCGAGGAAATCCTCGAGTTCGCGGAGAAGACCGGCGATACCTTCTACGCCCACACAGACGAGGAAGCCGCCACCTCCAATCCCTTCTTCCCGCGCCGCGTGGCACACGGCTACCTGCTGGTCTCCTGGGCCGCAGGTCTCTTCGTGGAGCCGGCACCGGGCCCAGTCCTGGCCAACTACGGCTTGGAAAACCTGCGTTTCATCACGCCGGTGACCTATGACGATTCCATCCGCGTTGAGCTGACCGCCAAGCGCATCACCCCGCGCGTGACCGATGACTACGGCGAGGTGTGCTGGGACGCCGTCCTCTACAACCAGGAGGACGAGATTGTCGCGACCTATGACGTGCTCACCCTCGTGGAGAAGGTCAACACGACCTACGCCTAGGGCACGCTCTCGGCTTAAAACCGAAGCTGCGAGCCAAGTCACACAATCGGGGCGAGTTTCTTTTATCATTACTGTCATGAAAGAAACTACCTGGACCACTGGCTCCGTCATCATCGTCGGCAGCGGCCTCGCCGGCATGGTCGCCGGCTACGAGGCCCTCAAGGGCGGCAAGCACGTCATCTTCCTGGAACAGGAAAACCGCAATAACCTCGGTGGCCAGGCCTTCTGGTCACTCGGCGGGCTGTTCTATGTCAACTCCCCCGAACAATCCATGATGCGTGTCAAGGACTCCGAAGAGTTGGCCTGGCGCGACTGGGCCAACTCCGCAGATTATGACCCGGTGACCGAGGTTGACCGGCACGACTACTGGGGCGAGAAATGGGGCCGCGAATACGTGCGCTTCGCCGCCAATGAAAAGCGCGGCTACCTCAAGTCCTTGGGCCTCAACGTCCTCCCCACCATCGGCTGGGCCGAGCGCGGCTCCGGGGATGCCTCCGGCCACGGCAACTCCGTGCCGCGCTTCCACCTCACCTGGGGCACCGGCCCAGAAGTCGTGCGCGTCTTCCGCGAACCACTCCTTAAGGCAGAAGAGAAGGGCCAAGTCGAATTCCACTTCCGCCACCGAGTGGACGAGCTCGTCGTCGACAACGACGACACTGGTAGCCCCCGCGTCGTCGGCGTGCGCGGCAGCGTCCTCTCCCCCACCAGCCAGGCGCGTGGTGAGGCGAGCCCGAGGGACGTCGTCAAGCACTTTGAGCTGCGCGGCTCCGCCGTAGTCATCGCCACCGGCGGCATCGGCGGCAATCTGGAGAAGGTACGCAAGATGTGGCCCACTGAGCGCTGGGGCGAATGCCCGAAGGAGCTGGTCACGGGTGTTCCCGCGCATGTCGACGGCCGCGGCATCGACATCGCCCAGCAGGCCGGCGCCTCCGTGGTCAACACCGACCGCATGTGGGCCTACACCGAGGGCATGACCAACTGGAACTCCATCTGGCCCGGCCACGGCATCCGCATCATCCCTGGACCCTCGGCGCTGTGGCTCGACGCGGAAGGCAACCGCCTGCCCACCAACCTCTTCCCCGGCACCGATAACCTGGCCGCACTCGCCCACATTGGCCAGACCGGCCACGGCTATTCCTGGTTCGTGCTCAACAAGGCCATCGTGGACAAGGAATTCATCTTCTCCGGCTCGGAGCAGAACCCGGATCTGACGGATAAGGAATTCAAGAAGCTCGCCGGCAAGCTGGGCCCCGGCACGCACGTGGCCGTCAAGGCCTTCATGGACAACGGTATCGACTGGGTCGTAAAAGACAACCTGGAGGATCTCGTCGCCGGAATGAACGACATCTCTCCGGAGGGCTCCCCCACCATTGATGTGGCCCAACTTCGAAAAGTCCTGGAAGACCGCGATTCTCAGCTTGATAATCCCTTCAGCAAGGACACCCAAGTCAACTACCTGCGCGTGGCCCGCGGCTTCTTGGGTGACAAGCTCATCCGCGTGGCTCCCCCGCACCGCATCCTCGATGAATCCAAGGGCCCGCTCATCGCGGTGCGTTTGAAATTCCTGACCCGAAAGACGCTGGGTGGCCTGGAGACCAACCTCGATGGCCAGTGCCTCAACCCCGACGGCACGGTACTCCCCGGCCTTTACGCCTGCGGTGAGGCCTCCGGTTTCGGCGGTGGCGGCATGCACGGCAAGAATGCGCTGGAAGGCACCTTCCTCGGCGGATGCATCCACTCGGGCAAGCGCGTGGGCGAAGCGTTGGCGCGCGGCTAGCACGGTTTTCTAATACTGTCGGTCACTATGAACCTCGCTAGGAACGTCCGCATCGACGTGGAGAATCCCTTCTTCACCACGTCCCGCTTCGTCGCCGCCCCCGCGGAACTCACCGTGGGCGAGATGATGATCATCGTCCACGCCGCACTCGGCCTCGAGCCCTCTCATCCGGGAATCCTCGTGGGTGAGGAAGGCACGCCAATCGACGTCCTCAGCATCATTGACCAAGACTTTTTCGAGACTTTCCGGGAGGTAGCGCACTACCACCCCTCGGACGGCGCCTGGAATATCAGCATCAGCGTGGCCGATAGCTCGCGCGTCGTCATGGGCCTTCCCGCGCTTATCGCGGGTGAGGGCCCCGATCTGATGAGTGAGCTGGGCAGCGCCGAGGCGATGTTCAAGGTGGTCCTCGACGTCCAGGCCACCATGGCCTACATGGCCGTGCCCACGGAGAGCATGGAGCGCATCTTCGCGCTCTTCCCCAACTACACACTGGACCAAATCCACCAGCGCCTCACCACGTTCTTCCCGCCAGCAGTGGCACAGCGCCTGGCCACCATGGGCACGGAGGCCGCCAACCTCGAGGGCGGCACCAAGCCCGCGCTGCCTGGGGATCTCCCGCTCGATCCCTTCCGCTCCACACCCTTCGAGGACATCCCCGTGCCGTCCCCGGAGCTGCTGAAACAATGGCGCGCGGACATCCACGAGGCCTACCCGGAGCTGCGTCCCGACTATGAGCTGCCGGCGCTTGACGACGCCACCGCCCTCCACGTAGGCCAGCGCATACGCGAATACCTCGAGGTCATCGAGGAATTTCCACGCCTGACCGGGGCCGGCTACCTCAAGCAGGCGGCCGTCGCGCGCCTCAAGGAGGGACTGAATAGCCCCAATGATTTTGATGAGGTCAAGCGCGAGGACTACCACCAGCCGTTGCTGAACCTGCGGGGTTTCTTGACGGACTTGGATTGGATCAAGACCACGACGACGGATATCAAGCTCACCAAGTATGGCCGCAAGGCCATGAGCGATCCGCTCTGGGCAACGCAGGTCGTCCTGAACAACATTCCTTATGCCTACGCCGAACCGGAGGGCATTCCTCAACTGTCCTTCGAACTAGTCCATTTATTCCGCGGCGAGTGGGAGTTCAACCCGGAATACGACTACACGCACGCCATCACCCGCGACCTGCTGTTCACGCTGGGCGTCCTTGAGGATGATTCCACGTTTCCCATGATTACCGATGGGTGCGAGGGCTTCCTCGGCGCGATCATCACCAAGGTGCGCGAGGAGCTGAACCAAGAGCTGGATTAGCTCCACGCCGCGGCCTTTTAGGCGCCACTCATAACACTGCTCCCTGGTGTTGTTCGGCGGTGAGGTGGGATTGTTGCGTACTAAATCCGCCTAGGTCAGGAAGGCGTCCTGCAAAAGGCATCTGGTAAAAGGCATCTTTGGGTCTAAAAACGCCATCTGCACTGAGTAAATGGCGTTTTTGGTCGCGAAAACGCCATTTGACTGATGCCTTTTGTAAGACGCCTTTTATCAGTTGCCTCCTGCATGTCAATGGAGGCACGCAGACGTTGCGCGCTGCGAGGGGAGTGACGAAGGTACACGCCTAGGCGCAAAACTGCCCTAACTGACAATTTTCCCCACGATCCTTCGCTGGAAGGGCGCTGGTTTCGTCAACTAGGGCAGTTGCGGCCGCCATCTAACGGGGCCGCGTTGGTTTTACTTCACCACCAAGTTGACCATGCGGCCCGGGACGTAAATCTCCTTGACCACGTTCTTACCGGCGGTCAGCTCGGCGATGCGCTCATCGCTCTTTGCCACGCCCACGACGGTGGCTTGGTCAGCATCGGCGGGCACCATGACGCGGGCCTTGACCTTGCCGTTGATCTGTACCGGAACCTCAATCTCATCGTCGACGAGGTACTTCTCATCGAACTCCGGGAAGGACTCGTAAGTAATGGTCTCCTCGTGACCGAAGCGCTTCCACAGCTCCTCCGCAATGTGCGGGGCAACAGGGGAGACCAGCTGGGCCAAGGGCTCAACGGCCGCGCGTGGCGCTCCCTTCGGGTAGGTCTTGGTCAGGTAGTTGACGTACTCGATGAGCTTGGCCACGACGGTGTTGAGGCGCAGGTTCTCATAGTCGTCACGCACGCCGGCGATGGTGCGGTTGAGCTGCTTCAGGTCATCGTCGGAAAGCGCGGCGTCCGTCGTGGACAGCTCGCCGGAGTTCTCATCGATAGCCAAGCGCCACAGGCGCTGCAGGAAGCGCTGCGCGCCCACCACGTCCTTGGTCGCCCACGGGCGGGAGGTATCCAGCGGGCCCATGGACATCTCGTACACGCGCAGGGTATCGGCACCATAGTCGTTGCAGATGTCATCCGGGGCCACGGCATTCTTCAGGGACTTGCCCATCTTGCCGTACTCCTGGTTGACCTTCTCATCCCCGTAGTAGAACGCGCCATCGCGTTCTACTACCTCGGCGGCCGGGACGTAGACACCGCGGGAATCCGTGTACGCGTAGGCCTGGATGTAGCCCTGGTTGTACAGGCGGCGGTAGGGCTCCTTGGAGCTTACAAAGCCCAGGTCAAAGAGCACCTTGTGCCAGAAGCGCGAGTAGAGCAGGTGCAGCACAGCGTGCTCAACGCCACCGACGTAGAGGTCAACGCCGCCCGGATCGTTGGCGCCGTGCTCTTCTGTACGCGGGCCCGTCCAGTAGCGCTCGTTCTCCAGATCGCAGAAGACTTCATCGTTCGTCGGATCGATGTAGCGCAGCTGGTACCAGGACGAACCTGCCCACTGCGGCATGACGTTGGTATCGCGGTAGTAGGTCTTGGGGCCATCCCCAAGACCCAGGTCCAGCTCCACCTCAACCCACTCGCGGGCCTTGGCCAGCGGCGGCTGCGGGGAGGACTCGGCATCATCCGGGTCGAAGGACACCGGCTTGTAATCTTCCACCTCAGGCAGCTCGATGGGCAACATCGACTCCGGCAGCGGGTAGGCCTGGCCCGCCTCGTCGTAGACGATGGGGAAGGGCTCGCCCCAGTAGCGCTGGCGGGCAAACAGCCAGTCACGCAGCTTGTACTGGATCTTCTCGCGACCCACGCCCTGCTCCTCCAGCCACGGGATGATGGCGGCGATGGCCTCATCCTTGGACATGCCGTTGATGTCCAGGGAATCGTTAGCGGAGTTTACGGCCTTTCCGGACTCGGTATACGCCTCCTTGGTGATGTCGCCGCCAGCGACGACCTCCGTAATGGGCAGGCCAAAGACGGTGGCGAACTCGTAGTCACGGGTATCGTGCGCCGGGACCGCCATGATGGCGCCGGTGCCGTAGCCGGTGAGGACGTAGTCCGCGATGAAGATCGGGACCTTCTTGCCGTTGACCGGGTTGGTGGCATAAGTGCCCAGGAAGACGCCGGTCTTTTCCTTGTTCTCCTGGCGCTCCAGGTCAGACTTCGCGGCGATGGAAGCACGGTAGGCCTCCACGGCCTCCTTCGGATCATCGTGGCCGAAGGTCCAGCGCTCGTCGACGTCATCCTCGTAGGGGATGGGGGAGAGGAGGGCGTCGACAAGCTCGTGCTCCGGAGCCAGCACCACATACTCCGCGCCGAAAAGGGTATCCGGGCGAGTGGTGAAGACGTCGATGTTGTAGCCCTCAGCGTGGAAAGTGACCTCCGCGCCGCGGGAGCGGCCAATCCAGTTGCGCTGCATGGACTTGACCTTCTCCGGCCAATCCAGAAGCTCCAGGTCATCGAGCAGGCGATCGGAGTAGGCGGTAATGCGCATCATCCACTGGCGCAGGTTCTTGCGGAAGACCGGGAAATTACCGCGCTCGGACTTGCCCTCCGCGGTGACCTCCTCATTAGCCAGCACCGTGCCCAGGCCCGGGCACCAGTTCACGGTGGAGTTGGACAGGTAAACCAGGCGGAATTCGTCGAGCGCGTGGCGCTGCTCTTCCTTAGTGAGATCCGCGTAGTAGCGGCCGTCCTTGGTGGTGCGCTTGCCCACCTCAAGCTCCTTGATGAGCTCAGAGATCGGGCGCGCCTTCTGCTGCTCCTCATCAAACCAGGAGTTATAAATCTGCAGGAAGATCCACTGCGTCCACTTGAAGAAGGAGGGGTCGGTGGACTCCACGGAGCGGCGCGGATCGTGGCCCAAGCCCAGAATGCCCAGCTGGCGGCGCATGTTCTTGATATTCGCCTCCGTCGTGGTGCGCGGGTGCGTACCTGTCTGGATGGCGTACTGCTCCGCCGGCAGGCCGAAGGCGTCATAGCCCAGCGTGTGCAGGACGTTCTTGCCCAGCATGCGTTGATAACGCGCATAGGTATCCGTAGCGATATAGCCCAGCGGGTGGCCCACGTGAAGGCCTGCGCCCGAAGGGTAGGGGAACATGTCCTGGATGTTCAGCTTCTCCGCGGGAAGCTCCTTACCCTCCTCCGCGAGCGGACCGACTGGGTTCGGCGCGTTAAACGTGCCGTTGTCCTTCCAGTACTGCTGCCAGGCCTTTTCAATCTGCGCGGCGAGCTCCGGCGTGTAGCGGTGGGTGGTGTTATCGCTCGGGTTAGTCATGGTTAGACAGTGTAGTCACCGCACGGACATCACCCCAGTTAGACCCAGCTAGACCGCGTCCTTTCCCGCAGCGCGGCGGCACTTAGTTAGCCTGTGCCGTTGCTTCAATCCGTTCAAGGCGCTTGCGCAAATCCACGATGACATCGGTCTTGTTGTAGAAGATATCGACGACAGAGCCCTCTTCATCAAAGGGCGGCTGGAAAATTTCCTCGTAGGCCACGCCACCGTTGTGAACCAGCACGTCCACCAGCATCTTGATGAAGCGGATTTGGGCGGCGCTGAACGAAGTGTTGCTGAGAAGGTCTGCAAATTGCTCCTGGACTGCAGCTTCATCAAGGCCCACCAAGCGGCGAATGAAGGCAGGAATACTGTCTCCACCCATGCGTTCCCGCAGCTTGTCAATGCTTTCCTCGAAGCCCACGCTTCCCCCGCCAGCCTGAGCCACCATGGCTTCCAACGCGGCAACATCCTCTGCGTTAAGCGCGCGTGCACTGCGCAACTTGATCATCGCGAGATCGTTGTCGTGTTCCTGCAGCACTTCACGCAGCTGTTGTTCGGCCTGAGAGGGGTAAGAGCCTGTTCCGGGCAGCCGCACAGGCATCTCATCATCGATCGTGAGTTCACCCATCTCATCCTGGATGTCGAGGGTCACGGCGTTGCGCTTTCCCTTGGGCACGAACTGGATGAGCGAACGCATGCCGATGCGGATGGTCTCGAGGTCCTCGACCGTAACGCTCTTCCACCACTCTGGATCCAGCGCGCGCTCGAGGAAGGACCGCCGCTCGGCCACCATGGGGATTGTGGAACTCACGGCCATGAGATCATTCGCCATACCCTCCACGCGTTGGCGCAGTGCCGCAAACTCGGGGCTGTGGTCGAGCAACCCCACTTGGAGCTTCAGAATCACCAGATCAAAGCGCTTAGCTGTCTCTGGTTCTTTCATTGTGTTCAGCGGCAGGTGTGCGAGATGGCGGCGCAGCTGCTCAGCCTTTTCCTCATTCACGTCGTCCCAGGCGGAGCGCTCGCGGTAGCGCATCAGGGTTTCTTTGTCGCCGGGCCGGACCATGATGTGACCTAACGGAACGGATGCCGTTGAGGCGTGGAGGGAGTCGGCAAGCTCGGCACGCAGGTCTGGGGCATCGGAGTGCTTGTCCAGCTGCGCGAGCAATCCCACGCGGGCATCAAAAAGCTTTTCCGACAGCGATCGTGGGCGGCCCGTGGCTGAATCCCGGGCTTCACCCTTGTAGAACTCATCCACATTTCCGCAGAAATCAAAGATGAGGAAGTGGGTCTTATCCATCCCTGGTCCGAAGAGGTCCGGGCGCAATCGCGTCCCTCGGCCCACCATCTGCCAGAACTTGGTGGGGGAGTAGATGGGTTTGAAAAAGACGAGGTTAACCACCTCGGGTACGTCGACGCCAGTGTCCAGCATGTCCACGGAAATCGCGATGTTGACGTCCCCGTCCGGATTTGCAAACTCGTCTAAGGCCGACTGCGCATACTTTGTGTGCGTGGTGATCACGGAGGCACCAGTGCGCGAATACTCCGGGAACGTCGCGTCAAAGACTTCCTTAATAAGCTCCGCGTGGCGTTGGGTCCGGGCGAAGATGATGGTCTTTCCCAATTGGTCGCCGCCCACGCGAATCCCGTTCTCCACCACGGTTTTCAACACCTTGCGTATGGTGTCCTTGTTGAACAGGTAGCGGTTAATCTCCGCCGAGGAAATCTGCCCGGGCGGATCTAGGCGCCCACCGTCCTCGTCGGTACCCCAATCGGACGTGTCCCACGCCAGCTGTTCCTCGGGGGAGAGCTCGTCATAGGACATACCACGACGCAGGAAGAGTGAGTCCTGACGAGCCGTCTTGAAGGGAACGAGGTTTCCATCTGCCACGGCTTCATCGAGGCCGTACTCGAAGGACGGTGTTTTATCTTCCATCTCAAAGAGCGCATATGTGTCATGGTCGATTTCGCTCTTCGGCGTCGCCGTCAGCCCCACCACGTAGGCATCGAAGTACTCCAAGATGCGCTTGAAGCGGTTGTACACGGAGCGATGGGCCTCATCCACGATGATGAGGTCAAAGTCGAACGGCCCAAACTTGGCCGGCTTGTCTCCGTCATCCCCAATCAGGTTCATCATGGTGTTGTAGGTAGTGACGTACACATCACCTACCTGCTCAGGATTTTTGATGAGGTTCACGGGCGTGGACTCCGCATACATGCTCACAAAGGCCTTGTGCGCTTGGTTGACCAAGGCGGTGCGGTCCGCCAGGAACAGCACCTTGCCCACCCAGCCGGCCTGACGCAACAGCTTGGCGGTGGCCACGGCCACACGCGTCTTACCAGTTCCCGTCGCCATGACCAGCAATGCTTGGCGACGCCTCCGCCTCTCCAACGTCTCCGTCACCGCGCGGATGGCCTCGAGCTGATACGTGCGGGCGCCGCCGCCAGCAATCTCCGTATCAACCGCCGTCTCACTCAATAGGGCACGCATGGTGCGCCGCCCGATCATGCGGCGAAATTGCTGCGCAGTGGGGAAACCTTCAACCTCTCGGGCGGGATAGCCCACACCGGAGCCAGGAAGGTTAGCGGCATCATCGATCAGGTCAATGTGATAGCCGTTGGTACACAACATGACCGGCCGTGTGCCGTATTCGCGCTCGATGCAATCCGCGTACAGCTTCACCTGTTGGGCGCCCACGCTCATAGACTCCATCGATTTCTTCGCTTCGATAACGGCCAGCGGTGTGCGGTCATCATCCCACAAGACATAATCTGCGTAGCCAACGCCGGAGGGATTGGGCATGCCGCGCAGCTCGAGCTCTCGGGTGATTGAATCATCACTAAACCCTGCTGCTTCGAGCATCGGGTCAATGAGCTGTCGGCGGGTCTCGGCCTCGCTGATCGCCAAAGGCGCAGCCGACGGTGCTGCCACCCCGGCGCGCTCTGCCGCGGCTGCTTGTTGCTCAGCCAACTGCTCCTGGAGGGCCTCAATCTTGGCAGCAAGTTCGTCTTTCACCTGCCGTGCAGCTTCGCGCTCCGCTTCGGCTTGCTCCTGGGCATCGGCGATCTCCGCCTTCGCCTTAATCTCCGTGCTCCGCCGCTTGAGCTCGAACTGGGCTGCCTCACGAAGGCGCTTCTCCTCCGCTTCGCGCGCGGCTTCCTTGGCCTCATCGAGCAGCAGCCGGTTCTTCTTTAGCTCCTCATCCTGCTGCGCTAGCTTCTTGAGGTACGCGGCGGTCTGCGCTTGGGAGCGCCCAGCAACGTGAATGCCTGAAGAGTCAGCTGTGGCCTGGCCCAGCAGGTTAGTATCAAAAGCCGCCTGCGGACCCGGTGCGGCCTGAGGGTTGGCCGAGTGGTACCGCACCGCCCAGGCCATGAGGTCATAGAGGTGCGCCGCCGTCTTCCGCGCCCTCTGCGGGGAGGTCGGCGCTTGCTTGCCTTCCATGTCGTCTGCGTGCGCGGCGTCGTTGCCGCTCTTGCGCACGAGAGTCATCTTGCGCAGCATGGTCTTATTGTCCACACACTTAGTGAAGGCGCGGTCTCGGGTCATCTCCGCCAAGCTACGGTACTGAGTGTCACCCAAATTTCGGAGCACCCAGATGTGGCTGACCACTCGCTCCAGCACCTTGCGCGCATAGAAGCAGGAAATCACCGGGTCCGCATCCACGAACCGCTCTACCTTCAGGCACTCCTCATACGCCGTGGGCCAGACGTAACGTACAAAGCCGAAGTTGCTGCGTGCAGGCCCACCTGGCACACCGTTGCGTCCGGCAGTCGGGGGAGTAGTGGTCACCATAGAGTTCTCCAGGGACAAGTTTTCACATCACCAGGGACGTGGTGTCATATCGAATACAGCTTGATTCCAGTAATTCTAAGTCACCGCCCTATACCTAGCTACCAGAATTACTCCTTTCCCGGGTCAATCTCTTCAGCCTCTCTCTTCCCTGACCTATCGCCGTCCTCCCTGGTTAATCACTGCATTCGCCCCTTGTCCTTGCCTAAATACGCCACTAGAATCACCGTTGTCCTGCAGTTCTACAGTTGGCTGTTCCAAGGTCCACCACTCAAAAACAAGGACACCAATAAACCAATAAAGAAGGACAAAACTCCCGTCCACCGGATGTTCAGACAAGGCAGCTAAAACGATGACCAGTATTTCTTTGCGCGAACTCACCCAGCGTTCTGAGCACATAGTGCGTGCAGTGGCCGCTACGGGTCACAACGTGGTCATCACTGACCGCAATCAAGCCATCGTTCGAATTGTCCCCATCTCATCCCCAGATAGCCCCGTGAAGCAATTAGTGGCTGCCGGAATTTTGAGCCACGCTCCAGAGCCTTATTCACAGCCAGCCGCCACAGCCCCGCAGCCAAGGCACACAGACAATCTGCGTCCTGGAACCGACATTATTTCGCTACTGGACCGTGACGACCGCTTGTGATGGCTTATGTGGATGGCTCGTTGCATGACCCCATCCAGATGCGCCGACAGACTATCCACGCCGAGCCTTCTGCGCCGCTTCCTTGCGGACGTTTTTAAAGATCTGCGTAATGTCCACAGCGCCGTCAGTTTTATCTAGAGTATCTACGTCATAGGCACCAGCACGCTGGGCCTCAGACGCCAGCTCTCGCAGTGCTTTGCGGCGTTCACTCCGCAGCCCATCTCGGTACCGCAATAGGTCAACGAGCCGAACTCTCCTATACCTTCCACCGGTAGTGCGCTCAAACGCAATCGATCCATCCTCAAGCTTCTTCACCAGAGTCGGCCTACTAATGCCCAGGAAATCTGCCGCTTGCTGCGTTGTGAGCAACTGGTCTACGGGCGCAACAGTCACGGCCTTTCCTTGCTGCATCGCGTGAACTGCGTCAAGTAATACGCTCAATGCCTCCTCGGGCAGATCTACCGCCTGCCCGTCGGGCCCCACTAGCGCAGTAGGTCCCGACTGCTGCTCTAAGAACCTGCTCACGTCAAGCATGGCTTTCAGGTCCTGCGGCGGAAGCGTCGTGTGGGGGCGGTGATTCCGTGCCTCATCCATAAGTTCATCATAGGGCAATTCGAAAAATTCGAAAGAGCGAACGCAGCTCCTCGTGCCCGATGAATGCCTACTCATTTTCATGCTGCGGCATGCATCGTTTCTTCAAGGCAGCAGGCCAACAAACAAGCAGATCCATAAAAATAATTTTGATTACTAATAACCAAGACTTCAGACACAATCTTGGGCTATAACTACAAGGTCACTATTTCTCTTCTCTGAAAGTTGAACTCTCCCATGACATACTCTCGGCTCGGCCTTGGCGTCTCCATCGCCGTTTCGCTCTCCTTGGTTTCTGTCCCTTCCGCTACTGCTCTCGATGCTCAGCTGGACACTCGCAACGGCAAAGAGATTTGTGTGGTCTCCCTCGACTCCACGGAAAAGGAAATCTCTAAGAAGTACTTCGCTGCGAAACTCGAGGAACAAACCAAACTGCAGAACCGCATGCGCCAGGACTTCCCGCAGTATGCGGACAGCTTTGCCCGCCTAGACTCCGCCCCTCAGACCCACAGAATGCTCACTTTCTGGTCTGACATCAGCTTCTTTGCGCTCCCCACTGAGGCTGAGCTTGCAGCTCAGGGCTACGACCGCTTGGACGCTTCCTACCTCGTATTCACCAATTCTGACACTGAGGCCAAGTACAAGGATTGGGCGGCCAACGGATATCCCTTCAATTGGGAAGTGGCGCGCAATTGGACTCCCAGCGAACTCGCTGAGTATCCCTACGGCGATCTCCCCGTAGTGAACTCACAGAACGGTGAAGTCGAGGATTCTGCCATGGATCTTCGGACGCAGGTGCCCTCGTACTCCGCAGGTCTACATGCTGGTTTCCCCACTACTTCTCAAAAGCTGACCAATCTCATGAAGCCGGGGGAGCTTCGTCTGCAACCTCTCGAGGATGAATTCGAAGCCGTAGCAGGCCTCGAAGTCATGGGCTTTACCTTGCCCTTCAGCTCCACTGTCACCCTTGCTGGTGCTTGCGAAAACGCCTACCTCGCGAAGGAACAATCCGAAGCTGAGGCCTCTGCTACGCCGCCGACCTCTGAACCAGTTCCGTCCACTAGCACAACCACGGCACCGACCACTTCCGTTGTGCCTCCTTCTTCGACGAAACCAACCACAACCCGTCCGGCTAAGACCACCCCGGCAGCTACTCCTACTGCACCCGCGAAGCCGACCACGGCAAAGCCAACTACAACCAAGCCCAAGCCGACCACGACCAAGTCCACCTCTGCGCCTACGTCCACCGCGCCCGCAAAGCCGACCACAACCACTCCAGCGCCGAAGCCCAATAAGACCAATGACAGCGGTTCCTCCACTGGCGGAATCATCGCCATCGTCTTGGCAATTCTTGCCGCCGCAGGTATTGGTGTTGTGGCCTTCCTGCCGCAACTAGGGTTCAAGCTCCCTTTCTAGAGATTGGCTTCTTAGGTCATCGCCATTAACTCTTTTAAGGCGAAAGAGCGGAAATAGTTTCCCCGACGTGACCAATGACAGGCGCCCAGCTCCATTTCGTTGAGCTGGGCGCCTGTCCTTTTTAAACGCAGCGAAAGGCTGTACTCGCTCCCGCAAACACAAGAATCCGCCCCTACCTACTCGAAGTAATCCTCATCCACCTCGACCAGGGCCACGGTCCTCTTGACCTGCACACCTACGCCGTAACGAATCATCAGTTTCGCCAACCTGTCCCCGTCGATTAAAACGACGCGTGACGACACCGCATCCGCATACTCCTGCGCCTTATCTGAAAACGTCGCTGTAGTCAGAAACACCCCTCGATCCGCCTGCGCACCCTGCAGCGCACCCACGAATCCCTGAATAGCCGGTCGGCCGATGCTCTTGTCCAACGCATACCGCTTAGCCTGCACGTAAATACGGGACAGCCCCAGCGCATCCTGGTCAATAATCCCGTCGATTCCACCATCATTGGATAACTGCGTACGCGTAGCCTTGCCCTGCGTACCGCCATATCCCATGGCCATGAGCAAGTCCAGCACTGCCTGTTCAAAGAACGCCGGCTCATTGTCGTGCAACCGAGTCAACAGCTCACCAGCCACGAATTCGTTGTTACGAGACACACCGGTTTCCACCTGCTCTACCGGATCGAGCTCGCTCTCGGCCTCTGGAAGGACATCTTGCTTATCGACGCCCACCTCGTCCCCAGCCTTATGCCCAGGATTCCTGCCCCGCCACGTAAGTGCCGCTTCCGTGCCCGCAATCTCTCCCAACAGCTGCTTCTCCGTCATTCCTTCGGGGTAGCGCGCCAACAGGTCACGGCCAAAATCTGTAATTTGAAAACGCGCCCGCGCCGGTGAAGTAATGGCATTCGCCTTCTTAAGGAATGTCAACGCCCACCCAACACGGTTTTCAAAGCGCGACTGCCCCGACGCAATGGTCTCAAGCCTCTCTTCGTCAGTAATGCCCGCATAAGACGCAGTTATCTCGATGAGCTCCCTACGCCGGAGCTCAGCACCATTTGCGTTAAGAGCCTCCAACACCGAAATCATGTAGGCTTCCCATCTTTCGATAGCCACTAGAGCTCTCCTTGAAATGCGCGAGTGGATAGGGACTGTCGAAGCTCCTCAAAAGAGGAACGCTGAGTTTCAGCTCTTTCTTGTTCTAACTTCAATAACTCAATTTGAAGCGATAAGGCTCTTACGTCATCTCGCGTCAAATTTGGGATCGGTGTTCGAGAAAGCTGCGACTTATTTATCGAAGCAATTCCAGTTGTTTGTTTCGCTGACCTCAAGAAATGCTTCTTAGGCCTCGAACTACTAAGTATCGCAGCCAGCACTTCAGGCGTCATTACAGTCGAGTCTTGCAGAATGCGGACGCGAAAAATGTGGTTTTGATGGATGCAAACCGGGATCTCGTTATTCCACACTGTTCCTCTCCCCAGCTTGTCGGGATCCCCGCCTTCTGTTAGAACGATGTCGCCCCGTTGCAACTGATATCGCGATATTTCGTCATTTGTCGCGTTGATTTCCTTAATCGGATGCAGTTGAAGGAATCCATCCTTAACATTGGAAACCGAAAGATACGGCACTATCGAGGTTGTACTCTTTTTCGAGACCTTTCTACCCTTTGTAATTCCAGATTGAATTTCGGAGATGGTACCAAGCTCAACTTCTTGATCCCCCCTTGCCTTTAGAAACTCTTCAACGACAACCCGCTTTAGAGCTTCAAGGCCTTCGACTTTCTTTATCTGTATTGAGGATAGCCGGCCAACCTCGTCCAAAACCGCCGCGATGCGGCGCTGCTCGTCGAGGGGAGGGAGGGGGATTCGGATGTCCGCGGCCCTTGTTTTTGAGAGTTCCTTGAATGTCGCACCTGTACCCAGCGACTGAAGGGCATCTTTCTGCGATAGCAAATAGTGGGCTAGGTAGCGTGCATCTATTTCGGAGGAAGGAATGAAGCTCTTGCAACCCTGATTCGTAGTCATGGGTACTTGTGCGATTGCGACATAACCAATTGGTGCACGGCTCGAAAGCACTACACTGCCTGCAGGAAGAAGCACGGCAGAGCTTTTGTCAACACCTCTTTGAGTAATAGCTCGTTCCCCAGAAGATATTTCGAGTCCCTTGAGCTTGCTCAGATCGGCAGGAGTCACCCATGGGATCTCACCGCCCCAATACTCCTCAACACTCGTCTTCGGCGTGCCGCCTGAAACGACCTCACACACATCCCCCAACCGCACCATCGGCCAATCATGCTTTGCAGTGCTAGCCATCCTATTTCCCCTCGCTGAGCATGGCCTTGAGGTTGGCAAGGCCCTGGGTGATGTCGCGGTCGAGTTCTTCGATTTCGGCGATGATGTCCATGGGGTCGCGGGTTTCTTGTGCTTCGAGGACGATCTCCTTGTAGCGGTTCATGGAGAGGTCGTAGTCGGCTTGGGCGATCTCCTCCTTGGGCACGGTGAAGGAGTAGTCCGTGCGGGCGCGCTCACGCTCATCGGTGGTGCGGGAGTGCCAGCGGGCAACCACGTCCGGAAGGTTGTTGAGCTTCAACTGCTCGTCGGTGAGGGTGACGGGAGTGGGGACGTCGGCAAGCGCGGGATCACTTAAGTCCTGGATGTGGGAGGCAGGGGAGGGGCCGAGCAAGGGGCGCTCGAGAAGCGGAGTGCGTTTGTCATCCAGGGAGTAGCCATCCGCGGTGACGTCATAGAACCACACCTCGTCGGTACCACCGGAATCGGTGCGGGTAAAGCACAGCACGGCGGTGGACACGCCCGAGTAAGGCTTGAACACGCCGGAGGGAAGTTTGATGACAGCGTCCAGGCGCTGATCCTCAACCAAAATTTTACGAAGGGCCTTATGCGCCTTGGTGGAGCCGAAGAGAACGCCTTCAGGGACAATCACCGCAGCGCGGCCGCCCGGCTTGAGCAGCTGCAGGAAGCGGTGGACAAAGAGGAGCTCAGTTTTCTTGGCCGTGGTCACGGACTTGAGCTTGGGATCGATGGAGTCCTTATCCAGGCTGCCCGCGAAAGGCGGGTTGGCCAGGACAAGGTCGAAATCCCCAAACTTTGTGGGTAGCTTCTGCAAGGAATCGTGGTGCGAGATGTTGGGCTCTTCAAAACCGTGCATAAACATGTTCATCGCAGCAATGCGGACCATGGTTTTGTCAAAGTCAAAACCCGTCAGGCCCTTCTTGATGAACTTAGAGCGCGTGTCCTTGTTGTAGAGGTCTTCGCGGTGATGCTGAGCAACCCAATCGTTGGCGGCCACCAGGAAGCCCGCGGTGCCACAAGCCGGGTCGATGATCCGCTGCGTTGGCGTCGGCTCCATGAGTGCGACGAGGAGCTCAATGATGTGGCTGGGTGTACGGAACTGACCATTCGTGCCCGAGGTGGACAGCTTGTCCAGCATGTACTCATACAAGTCGCCCTTCATGTCTTTGTTCGGAAAGCGCAACTGGTCAATGAGCTCCATGACTCGCGAGAGCGTGGCCTCAGATTCAATCTCGAAGGAGGCGTTAGCCATGTGCTCCTGGAAGCCGGTGCCGCCCATCTCCTTGAGGAAGGGGAAGACCTTGGTGATGATGGTGGCCTTGCGGCGGGCGATGTCACGGTCTTCGATGAGGTTGCGCCACCGCAGATCCTGCTGGCTCGCATCAAAGATGTCTTCCGTCGCGGTGGGATCCCCCAACGCCCGGCGCTTATCAATCTGGACCTGACGCTCGTCCAAATCCTTGATGAAGAGCAGGTAGGTGAACTGCTCGATGACGGAAACGGGGTTAGAAATGCCGCCGGACCAGAAGGTGTCCCAGATGCGGTCGACGTTGTTCTTAAGGGCGCCGGTAATCATGTAACTCAGGGTAGCTGTCATGCGGAGCCATGCCGGCTATTAGCTCGCGGTAGGGGACTGCCTCCGAGTCTGCCCCACGCAGGTTTTAATACTAAACCTTCTTCACCACAGCAGGCTTGAGCTTCATCGCGCCAAAACCATCAATCCGGCAATCGATGTTGTGGTCTTCCTGGCCGGTGCCGGCATCGACGTTGAGGCGGATACCACGCACCTTCGTGCCAGCCTTGAGTGGCTGCTGAACGCCCTTGACCTTAAGGGTTTTGGTGATGGTGACCGTGTCGCCGTCGGCAAGCGCATTGCCCACGGAGTCGACGATGGTCGGTTCGCTTCCTTCCGCGGACGAGGCTTCGGCAGCGTCGGCGGAGAACTCATGCGCGCACTCAGGGCAGACGATGAGCGGCGGCATTTCGTAGGTGTACTCAGAGGAGCATTCGGGGCAGGGCGGCAGAGTTGCGGCCGAAGTATCAGACATAGGGGAGAGTTTAGCCTGCGTAGGGGGAAAAGATGATCCTTCTCTCATTCCATTGATGGATACCCGGGTGGGGTATAGGCTTGAGTGAACATAATCGGACCCATTCGGAAGACTTATGAAACGCCTCATTTCTCTTGCGGCTGTGTGCGCCGCAGCCATCACCCTGTCCGCCTGCTCCACGGAGAGCCCCGTCCCGAGCGAAGCCTCGAAGAGCGCCGCTTCCAGCACCGACATCCAACAGGTGCCTGCCGAGGAGATCCTCGCCGAGTTCGACCTCGAAGGGTTGGACGGCCCGGAGGTCATCGACAAGCTAGACCACATGCCCAAGGGGGAGCGCAATAGCAATCTTCACGCCTCCGTATTGCCAAACGAGCTGGTCCTCACCGCCGAGCAGGGCCAAGCATCCCTGCCCCTGCCGGAGGACAAGTTCTACGTCTCCATCGCGCCATACATGACCCAGACGCATGATTGCTTCAACCACTCCCTGACCACCTGCACTGGTGAGCTCAGCAAGGGAGACATCCACGTCACCATCGCCGATGACTCCGGAGAAGAGCTGGTCAACGAAGACACTACGACCTTTGACAACGGCTTCATTGGGTACTGGCTGCCCGCCGATAAGCACGGCACCATCACCATCACCCACGACGGCAAGACCGGTGAGGTTCCCCTGAACACCACCGAGGAGGGCGCTACCTGCGTGACCACACTGCAGATGGCCTAGCCAACCATGCCCACGCTGAGCGGTGCGTTCCATGTGAGGGACGCACCGCTTGTCGACGATCCACTGTCCTCAGGATCGTTCACCGCCACATAGAGTTTCCTTTGATTTACTTTCTCCTTCCCCGAACCGACATCTGCGCTTATTACGGTCTCAGAGTGGATTCCGGCCATGCGAACAATGGCCCCCAGTCCGTCTCTTTTCTTGCTCGCTCTTTTCACTTTAGAAAGCTCAATAATGCGTATTTCCTCTCGTGCGCTGCGCACCTGCGCGGCTGTGACCGTCGCTTCCCTTGATACCGCTGGTGTCGTCGCCCCCGCGCAGGCCGCAACCTCGGGCCCGAAGAATGTCATCTACATGATTGGTGATGGCATGGGTTACAACCACATCGCATCCACCAACCTCTACGAGTCCGGCCAGTCCAAGTACCTGGTTGAGGGCGCTTTCGACGGCCAGGCCAAGGAGCTCGACGGTGAGTCCGTCCAGGCCTTCGAGGACTTCAACCGCCTCTCCATGACCACCTTCCCAGACGGCGGCTCCTACGACCCGGAGAAGGCCTGGACCGACCACGACTACGTCAAGAAGAACAAGGTCACCGACTCCGCCGCAGCCGGCACCGCCATGGCCACCGGCCAGAAGGTGGACAACGGTGTTCTGGGTAAGTCCCCGTACGGCCACTCCCTGAAGAACATCTCCGAGCAGGCTATTTCCCACGGCAAGTCCGCTGGTGTTGTCAGCTCCGTTCCGTTCAGCCACGCCACCCCGGCTGCCTTCGCGGCGCACAACAAGAACCGCAACAACTACACCGAGATCGCTGAAGAGATGGTCGGCTCTGACCTCTCCGTTGTCATGGGCGCTGGCCACCCAGAGTTCGATGACAACGCGCAGAAGGTAGACGCGCCGAACTACAAGTACATCTCCGAGGATTCCTTCAAGTCCCTGCGTGATGGCTCCGCTGGCTGGGAGTTCGCCGAGAACACCGCTGACTTTGAGAAGTGGGCTGAGGGCAACGTTGAGGCCGACAAGAAGTACTTCGGCCTCGCACCGGTTGCGTCCACCCTGCAGCAGGGCCGCGACGGTAACCCGGATGCCGCTGAGCCGGGCACCGACCCGAAGAATGACGTCGTTGATCTTCCGACCATGACCAAGGGCGCCCTCAACGCCCTGGGCCAGAACGACAAGGGCTTCTCCGTCATGATTGAGGGCGGCGCCATCGACTGGTCGGGCCACTCCAACCAGACCGGCCGCGACATCGAGGAGACCCAGGACTTCAACAAGGCTGTCGACGCCGCCATCGCCTGGGTTGAGGAGAACTCCAGCTGGGACGAGACCCTGCTCATCGTCACCGCTGACCACGAGACCGGCTACCTCTCCGGCAAGGAAGAGACCGCCTCCTGGAACCCGCAGACCGGTGAGAAGGGCAAGGCTCCGGAGCACCAGTGGTACTCCGGCGAACACACCAACCAGGTGGTTCCGTTCTTCTTCAAGGGCGCTGGCTCCGAGGACATCATGGCCAAGGCCACCGGCACCGACCCGGTCCGCGGCAAGTACATCGACAACACCGACGTTGCCAACCTGATCATCCAGGACTGGTGGTTCGCTGACGGCTCCGCCCCGGAGGACGAGGGCGATGACCAGAATCAGGGCGACCAGGGCAACCAGAGCAAGGATGACACCAGCAGCAAGGTCGGCTCCTCCATCGGCGCCGGCTTCCTGGGCGCTGGCGTTGCTGCCGCCATCCTCGGCGCTATCGCTGCTTACCTGCAGTCCATGGGCATCGTGAAGGTTGACTTCGCCGCCCTGCAGAGGATGTTCCGCTAGGCACTAGGCGCTCAGCGACGCGCTGAACAATCAGCGCCCAGACAGGCTCTCCGCTTTCGAAGCGGAGAGCCTTTGCCGTTCACGCACTTCGAGTCTTCTCCCTCTACTGGGAGGACTCCGCTAGGCAGTCGTACAGGAAATCCATCAGCGTTGTGGCGTCGTCAGCACGGAAGAGCTCATCGAGGGCAAGGTTGAACTCCAACCGCCGCGCGTGAGGGATATTCAACGCGCTGTATCCATGACTGAGCAAAAGGCCGGACGCCACTAGCCTGGCGGTCCGCTTATTCCCATCGAAATAGAACTGGCTGCGTGTAGCAGAGCAGAAATAGGCCAACGCTTGCTCGACGGGGTCTCCACATCCTTGAAGGGAGGCCAGCAAATCAGCATGGGCTTCACCCAACTCTTCAGCAGGGTCAAAGGGGATGAACCCGCCGTCCATGAGCCGCACGCCACCGCCATCTCCCTCCACGTGGCCTTCACCACGGAAAAGTCCGGCATCGAGAGCCTCGTTCCTTGCAAGGACAGCATGGAGCGCGTCACTGGTGGCTCTATCCACCGCATACTTCTCGTTGATGACCAGCTCATGGAGCAGGTTAAAAGCTTCTGACAAATCCAAGATCTGTTGCTGTTCAGCAAGTGCCTTTCCACCGACAGTGACGCCATCGAGCAACGTGCGGACTTCCGGGAGGGTAAACGTGTTTCCTTCCAGCGCAGCGGCATTCCACACCAAGTCAGGAAGTTGCTTGGTTAGTCGGAATAACGCGCGCTCGGTCCCCAACTCCACAATGAGAGGTCGCTCATGGTGCTCCCAGCTCACTCGGCTCGTCGCTCTTCTCATCACCTATGCCCCTCCCACATAGTTTTCTGCGCACGCATCGATAGCAAGCTGGTGCGGTGACACGTAGTGTATTCCTGATTCTTTTGTTGCGCCCGTTAGCTCTTCACCAGCCACTGGCACGAGCGTGATCCCTCCGGATACGGGCTCGGCACTGGCACGAATCCGCGTGGGCAACGAAGGCACGATCTCTGCTGGATTTGTGCACCAGATCAACGTTGATTGAGGTTCTCCTGCACCAGCGATCTGCCCCGCGACTCGTTGAGCTGCAAAGGCACCCGACATCGCCCATGGTTGCCCGCTCGCATCAACCGCTGAGGCAACCGTTATGGGATTCGACGGCAAAAAGTGGAGAGACCCGTGGCGGCCATAAGGATTGGAGGCCCACGCGGCCCGTTCCATGAGAGCCTGGTAGCTACCGCCGCCGGCCGGGGCGTCACCCCACTGCACAAAGCGGTCAATCCAGGCTTTAACGTCCGGTTCCTCACTCTTAAGGTCCCCACAAAGCACTCGGGCGGCTGTCGCGGCCGCGGCATCACTGGTGCGGTGTACAGATACGGAAACCTCGTATCCGAGCACGCGCATTACCTTCTCCAAACCAGCCAAACTCGGTTGAGCTGTCCCACGCAACCACAGATTGAGCGTATTTCGTGAGACCCCCGAACGCCGCGACACTTCACTAAGGCTCAGTGGGCTTTTCTTGAGGAGTTGTACTGGGTCCATGGCCCTACTATAGCTAGCTGTCCTATAGATAGGACAGCTGTCCTACGCATAGGACAGGTGATACTTCTACCAGCGACATGGCAACAGCACCCCACGGTGTCCTATGATGAAAAAAATGAGCGCGGAGATCTATTCACTTCCCACAACGCCGTTGGTCACCACTGATTTCATCGAACAGGGCCCCCGGATTTCACTGCGCCGGGGAAGCAACATCCTCATGCTTCAGCTGCCCGCTACGTACCCCGAAGCGGAACTGACGGATCCGCGGTGGGTGGTCAAGTCCCATTTCATCGATCGCCCCCACTCGGTGCGTGAATTCGCCACCGAAGAGCCGCTGGAAGTCGGCATCCCTGGGCCGTTCACCCGCATCGAGGTCACCCTGCACGATGGCGATGAGGTCCTCATCGAAACCATCACCTTCACCGGCATCACCGAGGACGCGCCCTTCATCGTCTATGACCGCACCACGCTTATCGCGCCGCAGGGCACCCTCAAGGACGCTAAGCCGCTCGGCATCTGGGCCGGCTGGGAAGTAGGCCCGCTGCCGGAGCGGGTGGAGGTGCCACAGAGGGAACCGGTGGACGTCGCCAAGCACAGCGATTTCGAGTGGGACTTTAACGTTGCCACGCTACCCAACGCCCGGGGCCTCGACAACGAGCCAGTATTCACCAAGTCCCCGCGCGTGCACCTTATCGCGGAAGGGGAGTGGCGCATCGATCTCACCTACGCTCCCCTCGGCGGCGAGCAGGAGGAGATTTCGGAGCAGACCTTCGACGCGGGCATCGCCGAGCCTTTCCCGGGCGATCTCTACGAAGACCCGTGGGTGGGCCGGTACAAGGTGTCGCTGTGGCACGACGAGGAGCTTGTCGACGTCCGCTTCATCTCCCTCGCCGAGGGTCTCCACATGCGCGCCACCAACGACGGTCCGCGCGGCATGGACTTCCGCATCATCGACGCCCTCGGCGCGCACTCGCGCTTCAGCTACACGCTGGCCTCTCCGCCAAAGAAGCCCATCGCGCTGGAGAAGGGCCTTCGCACCCTCGAGGACACCGAGGTCTCGCGCCGCGAGGTAGTGGCCAGTGACGCCGGCTATGAGCTGGAATTCGATGTCTGGCCCGAGGCCCTGTTCAGCCGCGTCAAGCGCATCGGCCTGGAGCCCACCGAGCACTCCGATAAGCCGGTGATTTTTGCGGGCCAGCTTGATCAAGATGACATGTTCACCGTCCACTCCCCGCGCCCGCTCCCGCTGGCCAAGTTCGTCACCATTGACGGCCGCCAAAAGATCAAGGAGCTGGCCCGCACGTCGAAGACGACCCAAGCGGTCACCAGCCTCGCCGTGCCCAATGCCGCGCTGGCCAACGCCGTGCGCAAGCAGCCAACGGCGGAGCTTTTCCTCATGTGGTCCACGCTGTCCTATGAGGACTACCTGGACTCCCTTCCGGCGGAGGAGCGCGCGGCCCACCAGGCCCGCAGCTTGGAGCGGCGCATCGTGGAGTATGAAGCTTCCGCGTCCACCAGCCTGATTTACGCGGCGCTGGCAACCATCCGCAAGTCTCCCTTCGTCAGCCGCGGCCTCCTCGATGCCGATGCCAACATCGTTATCGAACAGAACGCTGAGCCGCCAGCAGAAGTAGTGGGTTGGGCCTGGCCATTGGCTGAACCAACAGTTGCACCGACCCAGCTCACCGCAACCGAGGACGGCTTCGAACTGCCCGCAGACCTCGCTGAGCAGGGCTCATTGCTTGTCGACGTCCGCGAGCTCCGCGCCGACTCCAACCTCGCCGCCCCCGCTCGCCCCTCCAGCGCCTCCATCGTGATCACGCCGGAAGGCTCTCCCGCAGCTCTGGCCTCAAAGGACTGGACTCCGGAACAGCTGTGGGGCACCTTCCGCGCGCTTCACGTGCTCTCGCAGCGCAGCCCGAACCCGAAGCTGCAGGCGATGTTCGACAGCACGATTGATCGCCTTCGCGCCCAACCGGAGGACGCGCTCCACGCCCTGGCGCGCACCGGCGTTAGCGTGAACCAGCAGGCCCGCTCGCTCGCGCGCACGCGCTTGTTCCACTCTCCGCTGGAGCCCACCGCCGAGTCGAGCGCCGATAGCTACCTGGATCTCCTGCTCGATCCTTCCGCCAGCGAGAACGCGGAGCTGAACGCCGTGCGCGAATCCGGCGCCGATGGCCTGACCCGCCCGATGCTGCTGAATGCTGCGACCATTCACAGCCCCACGCCGCCCGTCGATAACCTGATGGGGGAGGCTGGCCGCGTCGCCGCGCTGCGCGAGTGCTTTGCCAACAACGGCGCACTCGATGCGCTGGGCACCATCGAGCACCTGCGCAAGGACGCCACGGCACTGGCCTCGCTGGTGCAAAACGCGGGCGTTGACATGTCCGTCAGCCACACCCTTATCGCGCTGGGCGCCTTTGCCAGCGGAAACACGGCTGATGAGCTCAATGCCGCTGCGTGGATGCCCTACATCTCTTATGCCTTCGCACTGGCGTCTCGCGCCGCGGCGAACGACATCATCATGGAAAGCCCCCTGCTCAAGGAGGACATGCCTATGCTTGCCGACGTCCTCCCCCTCGCCCCCCGCCTCTTCTTCTACGACCTCGTGACCGCCGAAGCTCTCTTCCGCGATCGCGACGTATAAGCGCGTGAGGTGTGCCACAATGAGTGAGCATGAAAGTTATCTCCACGAACGTCGCTGTCCGCCGCCCCGAGCCGCACGGGCGGCACGAGTACACGGGCATCGATAAGCAGCCGCGCCCCTTCCTGGACTTGGAGGTCCCCGGGCCCGCCTACGGTGACGGCTCCGGCGTGGTGGGGGATTCCATCGGTGACCACGCCCACCACGGCGGCGCCGAGAAGGCCGTCTACGCCTATGCCCGCGAGGAGCTTGACTACTGGGAGGGCACGCTCAACCGCGTTCTGCGTGACGGCTACTTTGGGGAGAACCTCACCACCGAGGGGATTTCCTGGCCGAATATGCTCATCAACCAGCGCATTCAGGTGGGGGAGTGCGTGCTCGAAGTCTCTATCCCGCGCCAGCCTTGCGCCACCTTCTCCGGCTGGATGGACGAGCCCGGCTGGCTCAAGTCCTTCACAGAGCGCGGCGATTGCGGCTCTTACCTGCGCATCATCGAGCCGGGCCGCATCAATCCCGGCGATGAGATCACCCTCATCAGCCGCCCCGACCATGGCATCACCATGGGCATGGCCTTCGCCGCCAAGATGGGGGACAAGGACCTAGCCCGGCGCGTCGTCGACGCCGGCTGCCTCGCCCCCATTCACCACGATCAGCTGGTCAAGCGCCTGCAGGCCCGCGGTTAGCTAGCCATTCATAGGTTGTCGCTTGTGAACCGCGCGTGCCATCCATACGCACGAATCGTGCCTTCACCAGTGACTTCAGCGCATATCGGACCTGCGCTCGAGTAAGGTTTGTGGCTGTTTCTATTTCGCCGATAGACAGCGGTTGTGCCGCCGTACGCAGCGCCTCCGCTACGCGCGGGGCGTTAACACCCAGGCGTTCCAAGGTCACTGGTGCATCCACTCGTCGTTCCGGGCCGGTGCCTGATTCCTCCTTGCGTAGTGGCTCCCAGATACGGGCCTCTCCACGAGTGTCCGGCCGCCACATTTTCACCGTAAATTGCACGCCAGAATCTATCAGGTCAGGCTCCGGTAGTCCTTGCTCTCGCGCGGCATCCAGCATGAGCTGCACGCCGCCGCCTTCGCCCTCAATAACAAAAGAGCCATCGTCTGCTTTGAGATATCGGCACAGTCTATAGAGCCGCTGGTTAATCTCCTGGCGCGCCAGATCTCTCGACTTGAGCTGTTCAACCGTCAGATCCCGTAGGCCTCCTGGACTGGAGATAACCATCTTGTCCGGTAATAGGCGGACATCAATCGATTTACCCGCACCCAACGTATTTGGCCCAAGATCACGGTGCACCAATGCATTAGCCACGGCCTCTCGAATGGCCGGAAGGGGAAGTTCAGGAACTTCCACCATTGATCCGTCCTCTCGATATCGCCGTACGGCGGCTAAACGTTGCCTTACCCATCCCATTACCGAGTTCAACAGCACCGGAACGGGCCCCTCAAAGGTCTCCAACCCCAACACTCGCCCGTGCTTCGAACCATTTGGTAGCCTTTGCGCCACCGTTACTGCTAAGGAGGGAAAATGCCCTTGGGGATAGAAACCCAGCGCATACAGGCCAGCAAGCGTCAGCTCTCCAGTCGCGGTCGTCACCGCTAGCGCCCGTAAGACGTCCTCATCTTGAGTAAGTCCCGATAGTCGCCGATTCTTTTTCCGCGCCTGAACCAAGAAATCTTGCACCACGTCGCTATCTAGGTCTGCAAGGCTCGTGCCTTCCACAATCGTCGTGTCATAGGACACTGCCTCTTCGGCATGCAGCTTTGCCACGTCCATCATGCGCAGCTCCGAGGCACTCATACGGTAGTCCCCATCAGCCATTCGAAGATACGCTTCTCCCCTGTAGATAGCAGGCTTATCAATGATCGGAAGACCCGTAACCTCCGCAATCACGACATGCGTGCCATCTATTGCCACACTGTCGGTATGCACTGTGACTGGAGGGGTGATGGCATGACGCGCCTGCGAGGCCAGAGCAGCCTCCATCTCCGAAGGATTCTCAATGCCAGTGACAATGAATCCTTCCTTCTCATTGACACCGAGAATGATAAGGCCGCCACTCGGCATGTTTGCGAACGCACACAATGTCTGCGGTAGAGAGTCCGGAATGCCCCCTTGAGCGGTTTTGACCTCGACTGTTGTTGAATCACCGCCGCGCAACTCAAGCTCAGCCAATAGCTCTCTCAGCTGATTCTCGGACCAATTGTTCACGATGAATACCCGCCCTCAATGTTAACAATGACGGCTCAATGCTAACTTCATTCCTCTTCAATGACAAGAGTTCTCATTGATCTTCCCATTGAGGTGTCATTGACATTCTCATTGAGGCCAAATTATGGCCCTGAAACCCCGTATGTTTAAGCTTTATCTAGCGCATAAACCGCAATGAGTGGTTGGATAAGAGTTATCCAACCACTCATTTGCTGTCTGACGAATGGATAGCCTCTACAAGCCTCACTACGTTACCGAGAGCTGGATCCCCGAATCAGGCTCCGGCATTCCCCGGCGCGATAAGGCCGGAGGCCCTTTTTAGGTCTATGTCCCTGACCATTTTGTAAGTAAGGCATGGAGTTTTCCCCAGAGCTCACCAGCCGGGCAGCACGTATCGAGCGAGAGATCTTGAATCTCAACCGTCATGCTGCTTCTGGCCAGTTGGAGTCTGTGGCCCGCTTACTCATGCGTTCTGAGGCGATTTCTTCCTCACGCATTGAAGGTATTGCGCCCAACGTCGACAAGGTTGTCCTCGCGGAACTCGCCCAAAAGGAGGAAGTCCGCGGCTTTAAGGAAGTCCGCGGCTTTAAGGAAAGCGCGGAAGAGGTTGCGCGTAACCTCACCGTTCTGTGTTCCATTGAGAAGAGCTTTGCCACCGAACCAACATCTCCATCGGCCTTCTTGAAAAGCTCCAAAGAGAGTTGATGGGGGAGAAGGGCTCTATCCCCACTGGTCTCCGCACTATTCAAAACTGGATTGGTGGAAGTAACCACACACCCTTTGGGGCCGAGTTCATCCCAGCGCCCCCACGTCTAGTCCATGACCTCGTGGACGACTTATGTCTTTACCTCGATGGCGCTTCGCACGGTGCTCTCATCCAGGCCGCGATTGCTCACGCTCAATTCGAAACGATTCACCCATTTGCAGATGGCAACGGCCGTGTGGGCCGTGCTCTCATTCATGGGATTCTTCTGCGTCGCGGACTTACTGAATACACCATTCTGCCGGTATGCCTCGTCCTCGGTACGTGGTCCAAATCGAAAGCTACCTGCCTTTTCGCACCATCAAGCGTGGGAAAATCCTCACCATGAAGCGCACGTATAAGTGGGAGCATGTCGAGATTCCCCTCATCCGGAACTAGGCCGCAGTTCATTTTTAAGAGCCGGTTTGACCGCTTCCGGAGTGCAATACGGCGATGGATACGAGGCCACGTGGGAACTGCGCGCCGAGGAGAACTGGGTGACTGAACGTGTGTCGGTGAACGTTGAAGGCGACGGATGGGGGCGAAGCCTCGAGCTGTTTAGGTCCGAGCAAGGCGTGTGGTCGGCGGAAACCACTGAAGAGGGCGCCCAGCTTGAAGATCTGCCCTCCCCCGGTATCGTCCAGTCAGCCGACCTGAAAGCCGCACTCGATTGCGCTCTCGGTCTGTGCCCTCTCACCAACACAATGCCTATTCGTCGCTTGACGCTGCTTGAGACTCAGGTTCCGAAAACGCAGCTGATCATGGCTTGGATTGATATACCGTCCCTCCAGGTGATCGCATCAGACCAGTACTACAGCTCCGTCGATTCTGAAACTGTCCGATATGAAAGCGGAACACGGGGAGTCGACGTCGAGTTGGAGGTCGACGGTGGCGGCGTGGTCGTACACTACCCTGATCTCGCACGGCGGGTCTGATCCGGAAGCAACTCTAACTAAGCTGGGCGGTATGAACGACCTGACCATCGCACCTGGCCCAGGGATCCCCGGGGGTCTGGTCATCGTCGCCGCCGACCTGACGGAGCGGTTCGCGAAGTCGTCGGGACCAGGTGGCCAAGGCGTCAATACTACGGACAGCAAAGTGCAGCTTTCCGTCGATATCGCTACGTGCTCATCGCTTTCCGACGCCCAGCGTCGCCGCGTCCTCCACAACCACGAGCACCGCCTAGACGGCACCGTCCTTACCGTTACCGCATCGACCCAGCGATTGCAGGTACGCAACCGCGCTGAGGCACGCGAACGCATGGCCGCCCTCTTGCGCGAGGCGCTCGCTCCGCCTCCTCCCCCGCGGCGCAGGACCAAGCCGACGCGGAGCTCGGTGCGACGCCGTCTCGAAGCGAAAAAGCGGCGCTCGGAACTCAAGTCCACGCGACGGCGGCCCCAAATTCCCTAGTTCGAACCATCCGCATGCATATCCTCACGCTGACGGACCTGGTTCGGGTAACCGCTACGCTGAGACAACTTGGACCGGTTGAATCCACTCGATTTCCGAGAGGATCTTGTCTTCCGCCACGTCCAAGTCATATTGAGCCTGTAACCCGAGCCAGAACTGGGGGCTCATCTCGAAAAACTTCGCTAGACGAAGGGCCGTGTCAGCGGTTACAGCGCGCTTACCGTGAACAATTTCGTTGATCCGGCGGGGCGGAACGCCGATGGAGACGGCGAGCTTGTGCTGGGTGATCCCCATTCCTTTGAGGAAGTCCTCCATGAGGATCTCACCGGGGTGAACCGGAGGGAGCTTGTCAGTGGTAGTCAACGATCTCAACCTCCTCTGGCCCCGCCGATCACCTTTCAACGCCTCGAGCCGGTTTCCCCGGGGAATCCGCTCTCGATTCCACAGACGCTCAGTGTCCTTGTCAGCGAACGACTGGATCATGCTTCACCTTATCCCCCATAACGCGAAGCGTCAATAACGCTACGCGTTAAATTTGAACTCCACGGTATGTAGTTGCAAAGTTACTTTCTCGTTAGCCTGCAACAATCAGAAAACTGTAATTACGTCAGCACACAGAGAACATATGGGCGCATGGAAACACGTAAAGGTTGTGCGGGATGGCGTGGACGTCAACGTGAAGATTCTGGAGAACCTCGCCGCGCACGTCGCTCCCGCGTTGGGTGGCAGCCGAACCACAAAGGACCAGTCATCTGCTATCCCATCGACTAATTCCTGCAGGTCGCAGGACCTTCGCGTAACCGTCAGTTCAGTGGATTTTGAATAGTTCAGCACACGTTGTATTGTTCAGCACATGCTGACTATTGCTTCACGCCTCGACGTTATGAACCGGCTCGGCCGGGCCATGGCTGATCCGACGCGTTCCCGAATCCTGATGACCCTACTCGACGGTCCGGGCTACCCGGCCGAGATTTCGCAAAGCTTGGATCTGACTCGCTCGAACGTCTCGAACCACCTGTCCTGCCTACGCGATTGCGGCATCGTCGTCGCTGAGCCGGAGGGCCGTAAGACCCGCTACGAAATTGCCGATCCGCACCTCGCGGCGGCGCTCGAAGCGCTGGTCAACGCGACGCTGGCCGTCGACGAGAATGCCCCCTGCATCGACAATGAGTGCTCGGTGCCCGGCTGCGGCGAGAAAGGAACGGACGCATGAGTTCAGCATGTGGATGCGAACACGAACCCGCCACGGAGATCGAAGAGCTCGATCGGCCATGGTGGAAGGACCCCGAGCTACTGCTACCGATCTTCTCCGGCGTAGCCCTCATTACAGGACTGGCGCTGGACTGGTCCGACTTGGAAACGCCCGCAACGGTACTGTATTGGCTTGGCCTGCTGTTAGGCGCTTACACGTTCGCACCTGGAGCGATCCGGAACCTTGTCACGAAGCGCAAGCTCGGCATTGGTTTGCTTATGACGATCAGCGCGGTCGGCGCGGTGATCCTTGGTTTCGTCGGAGAGGCCGCGGCGCTGGCGTTCCTGTACTCGATCGCCGAGGCGCTGGAAGACAAGGCGATGGACCGGGCCCAAGGCGGACTGCGGGCACTATTGAAGCTGGTACCGCAAACCGCGACCGTGCTGCGCGACGGTACGACGGCCGAGGTCACTGCGAAGGACCTTGAGGTTGGCGAGCTAATGGTCGTACGCCCCGGGGAGCGGATCGCCACGGACGGCATCATTCGGTCCGGACACTCCAGCCTTGACACCTCAGCGATCACCGGAGAATCCATTCCGGAGGAGGTTGCGCCCGGCGACGAGGTACCCGCGGGAGCGATCAACTCCGCCGGTGTGCTGGAGGTCGAGACGACCGCAGCTGGAACGGACAACTCGCTGACCACACTCGTCGACCTCGTCGAGCAGGCGCAGGCGGAGAAGGGTGACCGCGCCCGGATCGCCGACCGGATTGCCCGACCTCTCGTGCCCGGGGTGATGATCCTGGCGGTGCTGGTCGGCGTGATCGGCTCGCTGTTGGGCGACCCCGAGACTTGGATCACCCGTGCGCTGGTGGTCCTGGTCGCAGCGTCGCCGTGCGCGCTGGCAATCTCCGTGCCGCTGACGGTCGTGGCCGCGATCGGCGCGGCCAGCCAGTTCGGAGTAGTCATCAAGTCCGGCGCGGCGTTCGAGCGACTCGGCGGCATCCGTCACCTAGCGGTAGACAAAACCGGAACCCTTACCCGCAACCAGCCCGAGGTTACCGGAGTGGTCCCGGCAGACGGATTCGATCGGGCGCAGGTGCTTTCCTTCGCGGCGGCGGTTGAGCAGCAATCGACGCACCCCCTCGCCGCGGCGATCGTGGCAGCGGAGCCCGAAGCGCCCACCGCCTTGGATATCAGCGAGGAAGCCGGTCAAGGCATCGGCGGCACCGTCGAAGGCCGACGGGTGCTGGTCGGCAGCCCCCGATGGATCGACGCCGGGCCACTGAAGGCGGACGTTGAGCGCATGGAGTCCGAAGGCCAGACCTGCGTCCTAGTCACCGTCGATGACGCTCTCGCCGGGGCGATCGGGGTGCGCGACGAGTTGCGGCCCGAGGTGCCCGATGCCGTGCAGTCCCTGCACGACAACGACGTAGAAGTGAGCATGCTTACCGGCGATAACACTCGCACCGCCCGGGCGCTAGCTGAAATCGCCGGAATCGACGACGTGCGCGCCGAGCTGCGACCGGAGGACAAGGCAAGCATCGTCGCCGAACTCTCCTCCAAGACGCCGACGGCGATGATCGGCGACGGCATCAACGACGCGCCGGCACTGGCGGGCGCAACGGTGGGCATTGCGATGGGAGCAACCGGCTCTGACGCCGCGATCGAGTCCGCTGACGTCGCCTTCACTGGCCACGACCTCCGGCTGATCCCGCAGGCGCTGCAGCACGCCCGCCGAGGCAGCAGGATCATCAACCAAAACATCGTGCTGTCTCTGGCCATCATCATCGTGTTGATGCCACTGGCGATCAGCGGTGTACTGGGCCTGGCCGCCGTCGTGTTGGTACACGAAGTCGCCGAAGTCATCGTGATCTTGAACGGCCTGCGGGCTGCACGAGCGAAACGCTGAGGCTGTGACCGGCAAGTCTTATAAGGGTTGAACCACGCGCCGAGCGCACACACACGTTGGACCAGGCGAGTCATTCGAGTTCACCGCCTGGTCCTTCTCGATGCGTGCAGGCACGGGAACTGTGGGTGAACCTAATAGTTCCACGGGCACAGCCTTAAAGTTTGCGGATACGCTCTGCATCAGCCACGAGGTTCTGCGTGAGCTTCTCGGATTCAAGACCACTCAAGTCACAGTTGTCGAAGCGGGCCAGCCAATCAGCACGAATGGCGGGGGAGTCGAACCAGGTTGCGCGCTCAGCCTCAATATCCTCGATGCCGCTCAAGGTACGGCCGTCGCGGGTGCGGATCTCGAGGTCGTCGACAAGCGGGGCAATCGCTTGAAGCCCTGGGACGATGGCCTTAAAGCCCGTCGTGTGGGAAACCTCATTGGTCCAGCGCGGGTAGCGGCTCACGCGCTTCGCCTCCAAGTAACGCTGGACGACGCCCAGCCTGGAGACCTCCTGCGCCACCGCCAGGCCCACGACCTTCACGCGGAAACCCGCGGAGCGAAACTTGGCTATTTCACCCGCGATGAATTCCGGGTTAGACAGCGTGTTTTCAATGATGAGCGAATGCCCATGCTGGCGGCCATATTCAATGAGCGAGGACATCCAATAGGGGACCGGGCCATTGGTGAGCACGTCCATGCGCAGGGGGTCGCGCTCCATGATCTCGTCGAGGGCGGGGTGCAGCTTCCGAACCTCATCGGAATCAAGGACCGCATGACCATTCTTTACAGATTCAATAGCCGTTGATTTGCCTGACGCTGGCTGCCCCGCCACATAAATGACTTCTGGAACAGACGGACTGTGAGCATTCGATCGGCCAAAGTAGCTGGCTTGCAGAGTCTTTAGCCGTTGCTCCATGACCTGCGGATCAACGGGGAAGTCAGCGGCGGAAAGCATAGGCTATGCCGCTTTGTGCTCGGAGGAGAGGGCTTCAAGCCGCTGCGCAAAGAGAGCCGCAGCGGCGCGGATGGCTTCAATGTCGGTTGAATCAACACCACTGACTATGTCCTCTACCAGCCAATTCTGACGAATCCACCATTGTGATTCAACATCGTTGCCTGCTTCAGCAGCCCTAGTGAGGTAGGCAGCTTTCAGCGAGGACGCAACCTCCTTCATGGCGTCGAAGGCTGCGTACTCGATCTCCGGGACTTTGGCGGTGCTCATGGCGCTAAGAATAGCAGCGCCATGTCGGTTTTAGCCGTTGATGATCTGCGGGTAGGCCAGGCCCTTGAGGCCCTCAGTACCGAACTCCACGCCGTAGCCGGAGGACTTGATGCCGCCGAAAGGCACGCGCGGATCCACAGCACCGTGGCTGTTGATCCAAGTGGTGCCAGCCTCCAGCTGAGCAGCGACGTCCAGAGCGCGCTCACGGTTGGAGGACCACACGGAGGAGCCCAAGCCCACGTCAAGCTTGTTGGCCTGCTCGATGGCCCAGTCGAGGTCGGTGTACTTGATAATCGGCAGTGCCGGACCGAACTGCTCCTCGACGACCAGCGGGTTATCCGGGTCGATATCCGCCACCAGGGTGGTGGGGTAGAAGTAGCCCGGCGCGTCGTAGTCCGGGTCGCCGCCCAGCAGCACGCGGGCACCCGAGTCCTTGGCAGCGTTGACGAGCTTGTCAACGATGTCGAACTGCTGCTTGTTCTGCAGCGGGCCGAGCACGTTCTCTTCCTCCAGGCCCACGCCCATCGGGGAGGCCTTGGCCACCTCGATGAGGGCTTCGCAGACGGCGTCGTACAGCGACTCCGGCACGTACACGCGCTTCATCGCCGCACAGGTCTGGCCGGTGTTGATGAACGCACCCCAGAAGAGGTCGCCGGCGATCTCCTTCGGGTCGGCGTCGTCCAGCACGATGCCGGCATCGTTGCCGCCGAGCTCCAGCGTGAGGCGGGTGAGGTTGTCGGCGCTGGCCTCCACGATCTTCTTGCCGGTGGCGGTGGAACCGGTGAACATGATCTTGTCGACGCCCTCGTGGGTCGTCAGCGCCGCACCAACCTCACCGGCACCGCTGACGACCTGGAGAACACCCTCCGGAAGCACGGAATTCACGACCTCGAGCAGGCCCAGTACGGATAGCGGGGTGTACTCGGAGGGCTTGACGACGACCGCGTTGCCCATACGAAGTGCCGGCGCAATCTGCCAGATGGTAATCATCATCGGCCAGTTCCACGGGCCGATGGCACCAACGACGCCGAGCGGACGGTAGTTGACGGTGGCGGTGATGTCATCATCCACGGCGGTGTAGTTGGGGTGCTCAAAGGAGGCGGTAGCATTCAGCCAACCGGAGCAGGCACCGACCTCGAAGCGGGCGTTCGGTCCGTTGAGCGGCTTACCCTGCTCACGGGAGAGCAGCTCCACGAGCGCCTCTGCGTTAGCGTCGATGGCGGCGGCGGCCTTGGTGAGAAGCTCGCAACGCTCTTCGTCGCTGAGCTTGGCAAAGTCCTTCTGGGCAGCACGTGCGGTCTCAACTGCAGCGTTGAGGTCCTCTACGGTGTTTTCTGGGGCGCGGCCAACGACCTCACCTGTGGCGGGGTTGAGGATGTCGCGTCCATTCTCGTCCGTGATGGCGTTGAGCAGATCAGCGTACGTAGCGAACTGAGTCATGAGATCTCCTTCAAGGAAGTCGAGGGCCCCGCGAGCAAAGCCCAAAAGATACTTTTGTTTAGGATGTTACCTGCACCACACATGTCGTCTTGACTCTGCGTGCACACAATTTGTCCAAAAATGTGCCAGTTCTCACGATATGATTCCAGTTATGTCTTCCTCCGCCGTTGAACATTTCGATATCGCGTCGTGGCGCACCGCGTCATCCGATTCTTTTGGACAACTCGACGTGGACGCCGAAGACCCCTCTTCCTTTCACGCCACGCTGCGCTCAACGAAGGTGGGGGACATATCCCTCTTCGATATGCACACCTCCCCGCACACCGTGAACCGATACAAGGTTTCCACCGACGAAGTCCCTTTTTGCAAGCTCAGTCTGCAGATCACAGGCTCCTCAACCATGAGCCAGGACGGGCGAACCTGCGAGCTTCGCCCAGGGGACCTAGCGCTATACGTCACCCAGCGGCCCTACACCCTGCGCTATCCGGAGGAACAAAACACCCTCATTGTTCACTTCCCGCAGAGCTTCCTCGACATCTCACCCGCGCAGATCCAACGCCTCACCGCGAATCCGATCTCACGCTCACACGGCCTCGGCGCGGTGGCCGTGCCCCTCTTTGAACAGCTTGCCAAGAACCTGGACCTATTGAAGGGCCCGCATGCCACGGCCCTAGTCCGCTCGGCGCTGACCATGCTGGTGTCAGTCTTGGCCTCCGACGTCGCCGACGAACCCTCTGCAGGCACACTTCTGTTCAACCAGGCCACCGCCTACATCGAGAAGCACTTGGGCGACCCGGACCTAGGCCCCAGCACCATCGCCCAAGCACTCTTCGTATCAGTGCGCCACCTCCACGCCAAGTTCTCCGAACAGGGCCTCTCTGTAGGCAGCTACATCAGAACGAGGCGCCTAGAGCACATCCGCAGAGAACTCGTCGACCCGCGGCACTCCGAGGAATCAATCAGCCACATCAGCGCCCGCTATGGCCTGCACGATCCCTCGCACCTCTCACGCATCTTCAAGGCGGAGTTCCACAAGTCGCCGAGTGCGTACCGAGCGGCGGCCAGCGACTAACCACGCAGCTTATTGATGACCTCGCGTGCGGTGGAGATTCCGGTTTCGATGGCTCCATCAACAACCACTCCACGCCAACCGGAAGCCCAATCGGCTCCTGCGAAGTGCAACGAGGAAGTGGAAGTGCGGAAGTGGTGCCACCCCTCCGTGAACTGGCCTCGCCGCAGTGTGGCCCAGGCCTGGCCGGAGTACTCGTCGGCTACCCAGTCATGACCGGTGACACCAACAACCTCAAGATCTGGGCGCCACTGGTCAACGACCTTTTGGGCATCCTCAATGCTTTCCAGATCAATCTTCTCGTGATCGGAGCCGAAGGCGACACAAATGGTCGTGTCGTCATCTTCGAAGTACTCCGAACGCAGCACAGACACAACGGCCGGCTGAGGCGCGTAGCCGAAAATATTGTGGTGCCCCTTGATCTTGATCCACGCCTTGAAACCAGTTGAGTTCCATTTCTGCTCGACAGTCTTCTGCGCGCCCTCGGGCAGCCCTGGCGTAAACGTAATGTTCCCCAACGCACCGACCGGAACCGTGACAATCACCGCGTCTGCCGTTTCGGAAGTACCGTCCGCATATGTAACGGTGGCTGAATCTTCTCCATGCTCAATCGCCGTCACCGCAGTGTTTAAACGAATTTCTCCGGTCAGATCTTTTGCAATGTTGCCGTAGATACCCCGCATGCCATTGACGAGCTTGTATCGCAGCGTTTGCTCATCCACCAAGGAAAGACGGTGATCGCACAAGGCTGCCCACTGCTTGGCCATCAAAGAGGAGCCCTGTTCTGGGTACCCGATGTACCCGGCCGACCAGTAAGCATTGCACAAGTCCTTTTCTTCTTGTGTGAAGTCACCGTCTTCTAATGCGTCAAGAACTCCAGCCTGATCTGCAGCGAGGAAAGCATCCTTTAACTCTTGGGATGCACCGAATTTTTCATCCAGCACAAGCAGCGGCTTGTGCGGCTCTGGGAAGAATTCGCGAGAATTCTCGAAGATCTTCTCCATCGGCCGAGCCAATTTGGCATCCATTTCTGCCTCCGTGCCAGACTTCAGCTCTCCGCCGGCATACCAGTAGGCGGTATCTACAACGGGCGAAGCGATAATGTCCTGGCCATAACGAGTGATTTCGGACCAGACATGCGGCTGATGCCAGTGCACCCAGGTTGCACCGATCTCCAACGGACGTCCGAGCCTGTCATCCGTCCACGCACGGCCACCAATGCGGTCGCGTGCTTCCACGATGTGATAGTCAATTCCAGCGGTTTGCAACTCGCGCGCTGCCGTTAGACCTGCGAATCCTGCACCAACGACGATTACATTCTTCTTTTCCATGATTGCCTTCCTCAAGTTTTAGATTTGGTCAAGATTGTCTTGAAGACCTGCGTAGATATGCGGCTTCTTATGTTTCAAGTATTCGCCCCAGACAAGGCCAAGGATTCCGGATGCGATGATGATTCCCGGCATTACCCACACGAGGGCATCCGGGCCGGTGTCGCCAATCATGAGCGGGAAATTCATCAGCACCAGTACGAAGACAGCTGAGAGTCCGCAAGCTGACACAAGCGGTGCAATGATGCGAGTGAATAGGTTGTAGCCTTTTTCTTGCTTGTTGAGCCATACCATGATGGACACACTCACCACTGCGAGCAGGAACACCAGGCCAAATGCCGCCGCGTTAGTAAGCCACGTAAAGAGAGTAAGAACTGGGAACAGCTCGCCCATTTCACTCCCATTTCCAGCCACTGCGAAGCCAGCGACGACAACGACTGCAAGTGTTGTCTGGGTAAGAGACCCAGCTATAGGCGCGCCTTTAGCAGATGATGTCGCGAACTTCTTAGGAAGAACGCGTGAGCGCCCGAGGGAGAAAAAGTATCGCGCTGCGGCGTTATGGAACGCCACGAGAGCAGCAATAAGCGAGGTTACAAACAAGCAGTTCGCTATGTTGGAAGCAAACACTGAATAGTCGCCCAACCACACGAAGACTAGGTCGGGACCAAGCTCAGTTGCCTTGTCGATGACGACGGAGGGCCCCACTCCCTGAGCGAATGCCCATGCCGAAAAGGCGTAGAAAAGGGCAATAGTTCCAACAGCGATATACGTGGCCTTCGGAACCGTCCGCTCCGGATTTCGTGCTTCTTCCGAGTAGATCGCACCAGACTCAAAGCCCATGAAGGCCGCGATTCCGAAAGCGAGAAGCACGCCAATGCCGTTAGTGAAAAACTGGCCTGGACGCATCGTCTCCGCGGTGATTCCCTCGGGAGCAACGCCTAGCGACAACAAAGAAACACCGGCAACGACGAGGAATTCAAGCGCTACTAAAACTCCCAAGACCTTGGCCGAGAAGTCGACGTTGCTGACTCCCATGACTGCTACCAAAAGCCAGCCAACCAAAGCCGCCATCCACCACGAAATGCTCGTGCCGAACCAACCATTGATCAGATTGGCGAGGGAGAAACCGAAGATTCCGTACAGACCAACTTGCATCATGTTGTAGGAAACCAAGGCCAGAATTGCAGCTGCGATTCCTTGACGGTTGCCCAACCCCTCTGACACATAGGCGTAGAAGGCTCCTGAGTTCTGAATCTTCGAACTCATAATTCCGTACCCGACTGCAAAGAACACGAGGATGATCCCAAGCGCTAAGTAGCTCCAAGGGACCCCCAACAATCCAGATACCGCAAAGTTGGTCGGTACTCCTCCCGCGAGCACAGTAAGGGGGGCGGAAGCCGCAATAATCATAAAGACTAGCGACGTTGTCCCTAGGCGCCCGGCGCCCAGGCCGCCCTCTTGGTCGTTGGGAGCCCGGTGCCCGGGCTGTACGTTTCGAGCGGGTAGCACTGGTGACTGCGTCGATGTGTCCACGCCAACTCCTCCTTACTAACTATGTCGGCCCGAGATGCCTTGGAGCGAGCCCAACGTATCTCGGTGTGTAGTTAGCAATTGTGTCCCGTCACACAGAGTTATTGTTGTTTGTGCGTGATCACGATTTGTCTATGAGTGCTGTCACACCACATCAGCGCGAATACTATGCGCAAAAGACAATGCTGGCACCTCCCACAAAGGAGATGCCAGCATCATTATCAGCGGATTTAATGCACTATTTATGCATTCGCGTACGGGTCGCGCATAGCGATGTACTGCAGCGAGGTGTACTCGTCCAGGCCCTCAGCGCCGCCCTCGCGGCCCATGCCGGACTGCTTCACGCCACCGAATGGGGCAGCGGCGTTGGAGATGACGCCGGCGTTGAAGCCCATGAGGCCGAACTCGAGGCCGTCACCGATGCGCCACATGCGGTCCGAATCCTCGGTGAACACGTAGGAGGCCAATCCGTACTCGGTGTCGTTAGCAATCTCAATTGCTTCCTTCTCATCAGAGAAGGTCAGGATCGGAGCAATCGGGCCGAAGATCTCCTCCTGTGCCACGCGGGCATCACGAGGAACGTTCGTCAGGACGGTCGGGGCGTAGAAGTAACCCTTGCCCTCACCCGGCTTGCCACCGACGAGGGCCTTGGCGCCCTTGGCCACGGCATCGTCGACAAGCGCGGTGATGTTATCCAGCGCCTTCTGCTCCACGAGCGGACCACAGGTAACGCCCTCATCGAGGCCGTTGCCCACCTTGAGCTCACCGATGCGCTTGGCGAACTTCTCCGCGAACTCATCAGCAATGGACTCGTGAACGATGAAGCGGTTGGCAGCGGTGCAGGCCTCACCGATGTTGCGCATCTTGGCGCCCATTGCGCCCTCGACGGCCTGGTCAATGTCGGCGTCCTCAAAGACGATGAACGGAGCGTTGCCGCCCAGCTCCATCGAGGTGCGCAGGACGTTGTCCGCAGCTGCCTTGAGCAGAGTCTTGCCCACCGGGGTGGAGCCGGTGAAGGAAACCTTGCGCAGACGAGAATCCGCCATGATCGGCTCGGAGATAGCAGACGCAGACTTACCGGAGACCACGTTGACCACGCCAGCCGGAACGCCAGCATCAATCATGGTCTGTGCGAAGTACTGGGTGGTCAGCGGCGTCAGCTTGGCCGGCTTCACCACCATGGTGCAACCAGCGGCGATGGCCGGTGCAATCTTACGGGTAGCCATGGCCAGCGGGAAGTTCCACGGAGTGATAAGCAAGCACGGGCCCACCGGCTTACGACGGGTCACCATGCGCAGGGTGCCCTCCGGCGCCGGCAGGGTACGGCCGTAGTCACGAACGGCCTCCTCGCTGAACCAACGCAGGTACTCAGCGCCGTAAGTAACCTCACCGTAGGACTCTGCCAGCGGCTTGCCCATCTCCAGGGTCATCAGCGCAGCGAACTCGTCCTTGCGCTCCTGCACCAGGTCAAAAGCACGGCGCAGCAGGTTGGAGCGCTCGCGGGTGGACGTGCGTGCCCACTCATCCTGCACGGCGCAGGCGGCGTCCAAAGCCTTCTTCGCATCCTCAGAAGTAGCGGAGGCAAGGGTGGCGATAACTTCACCGGTTGCCGGGTTTTCCACGTCGAAAGTGGATCCATCGGAGGCGTCTACCCACTCACCGTTAATCAGCAAGCCAGTCGGAACCTTGGCCAGCAGCTCGTCAATATTGACCTTGTTGTTTTCACTCATGGTTCTTTTTTACCCTCCCAAATGGAATTTGTCTGCCAGTTGGCGTGCCGCACCCGAAAGAAGTTGAACATCCGCCCCAACCAGGGCAAATGATGCGCCGGAAGCTATGTATTTCTGGGCCTGTTCAAGGTTGAAAGCGTTGACGCCTACCTTCTTTCCGGAAGCGCGCACGGCTTCAAATGTGTGATTAACCGCCTCGATCACATCCGGATGGGTCTGCTGACCCAGCAGCCCCATGGAGGCCGCCAGATCAGAGGGACCGACGAAGATGTTGTCCACCCCGTCAAGAGCCACGATTTCTTCCACGTTCTCTACCGCGGTCGCAGACTCAATCTGCACCGTGAGGCTCACCGTATCTGAGGCATTGGCGAGGTAGTTCTCCACGCCGTTCCAGCGTGAGGAGCGGGCCAGCGCCGAGCCCACGCCGCGCACGCCGCGGGGAGGGTAGTGCATGGCTGCTACGGCCGCCTCGGCTTCCTCGGCGGTATCAATCATGGGCACCATCAAGTTTTGTACACCCAGGTCAAGGTACTGTTTGATGAGTGCCGTGTTGTTTACTGGCACGCGGACCACGCGCGTCAAGCCGTAGGCGTCGGTAGCCCGCAGCAGAGAGAGGATGGTTTCGAGGCCATAGGGCGAGTGTTCGCCGTCGATCAGCGTCCAGCTAAAGCCAGCCGAGGCGATGATCTCCGCTGCAGCCTCCGAGCCGGAACAGATCCAGGCGCCAACGAGCGGCTGCTCGGCCTTTTCTAGGACGTCCGCAAAGGTGGGCGGCAGCTTTACTGAAATCGGCATGTGATGGACCCCAACTTTCCATAGTCTGCATGGACGGTATCGCCCGGTTCAACCCACATGGGCTTGGTGAAGGAACCGGCCAGGATGATGTCGCCGGCGGCAAGGCTATCGCCGTGCGCGTGAAGCTTGTTGGCAAGCCAGGCCACGCCCATTGCCGGGTGGTTCAGCACGGCCGCCGCCACACCCGTATCTTCGATGGACTCGTTGCGGTAGAGCAATGCAGACACCCAGCGCAGGTCGACGTCCGCGGGATCCACCGGGTTGCCGCCGTAGATCATGGCGCCGAGGGCTGCGTTATCCGAAATGGTGTCGACAATGGTGCGTCCCTCCATCTCAATGCGGGAGGAGAGGATCTCCAGGGCCGGGACGACGTACTCCGTCGCGCGCAGCACGTCGAAGATGCTGCAATTCGGACCCTTGAGTTCCTCCTTGAGCACGAAGGCCAGCTCGACCTCGATGCGAACATTCGAGAACTTCGCGTGCTCGATGGTGGAGCCGTTCTCATAGACCTGGTCTTCAAAGATGGCGCCGTAGTCTGGCTCGGTGATTCCCGTGGCTTCCTGCATGACCTTCGAGGTCAGGCCAATCTTACGGCCGACGAGACGACGTCCGTCTTCGATGCCGCGGCGCACCCACTCGCGCTGCACCGCGTAGGAATCCTCGATGCTCATCTCCGGGAAACGGGCGGTCAGCAGCGGAACCATTGACCGGTCCTTTTCGGCCTGCGCCAGTTCATCTGCAATAGCGATGTGCTGTTTTTCATCCAGCATGTACTTCGCTCCTTACTATGTTGTTAGTTGTTAATCGTTGCGGTTTCACGTGAAACGACAACGCGGCCCCGCGTTATGAGCGCATTATCGACGCCGCGGGACCACGTTTATCAACCTGAGTGCTGGGGACTTCTAGAGCTGGTTACCCAGCTTGTACTCGCCCTGCTTCCACTCCGGCATCTCGTCCGAATCTTCCTTACGGGTGTAGGAGAAGCCGTCCGCACCAATAGTGGCCTCCAGTTCGGACTCGTCCTCGCGAGCGACCAGCGGCACCGGGTTGCCGTCCAGGTCAAGGACGGTGGAACCGTCACGGTACCAGGACGGAACAACCGGGGTTCCCCACCAGTCACGGCGCTGGTTATCGTGAACATCCCAGGTCACGACCGGGTTATCAGGGTCGCCGGTGTAGTAGTCCTGGGTGTAGATCTCCACGCGGTGGCCATCCGGGTCACGCAGGTACAGGTAGTACGCGTTGGAGACACCGTGGCGGCCTGGGCCGCGCTCAATGCGGTCGGATTCGCGCAGCGCACCCAACTTGTCACAAATCGCGATGATGTTGTGCTTCTCATGGGTAGCAAAGGCGATGTGGTGCATACGCGGGCCATCGCCACCGGTCATGGCGGTGTCGTGCACCGTCGGCTTACGACGCATCCATGCAGCGTAAACGGTTCCTTCCTCATCGCGAATGTCCTCGGTGGTGCGGAATCCGAGCTCCTCCATGTACTTCACGGCAGCAGGGACATCCGGGGTGATCTGGTTGAAGTGATCGAGGCGAACGAGCGCACCAGGGATGTGGGCGTCGTATGCCCAGGCCAGACGCTCACGGTGCTCAACCTCGTAGAAGAACTCGTACGGGAATCCCAACGGGTCCTGAACACGCACGGAGTCACCGATGCCCTTGACGAAGCCATCCTTGTTACGGCGGACCTCGCAGCCACGTGCCTTGTAGAACTCCTCGGCGAGATCCAGATCCTCCGGCGAACGAACGCGGAAGGAGAATGCAGCGACGGCAGCGACGGGGCCCTGACGCAGCACGAGGTTGTGGTGGATGAACTCTTCGTAGGTGCGGAGGTAGATTTCGTTCTCGTTTTCCTCGGTCACGACGAGACCGAGGGTGTCAACGTAGAACTTACGGGATGCAGCGAGATCGGTAACGATGATCTCCATGTAGGCGCAACGCAGAATGTCGGGGGCCTGAATGTCAGCCATGATGGCTCCTTAGTGTGAATTAGTAATGGGGGAGTGAAGGGGGCGTGTAGACGTTACTGGTCCTGCTTGCCAAAGACCGGGTTGTGCACCTTGTCCAGGTTGATGTGGACGGCCTGCTGATCGGTGTAGAAGTCGATCGAGCGGTAGCCGCCCTCGTGGCCCAGGCCGGAAGCCTTCACGCCGCCGAAGGGGGTGCGCAGGTCGCGGACATTGTTGGAGTTGAGCCACACCATGCCGGCCTCAACGTTCTGGGCAAAGTTGTGGGCACGCTTCAGATCCGAGGTCCACACATAGGCGGCAAGACCATACTTCGTGTTGTTCGCCAGCTCGAGTGCCTCTTCGTCGGTATCGAACGGGGTGATAGCAACGACGGGGCCGAAGATTTCTTCCTGGAAGATTCGTGCGTCCGGCTTGACGTCAACGAAGACGGTCGGCTGAACAAAGTTGCCTTCCGGGAAGCCTTCCGGACGCTCGCCGCCGGCGGCCAGGGTGGCCTCCTGCTTGCCGATCTCGATGTAGGAGGTGACCTTCTCGTAGTGCTCCGGGTGCACCAGGGCGCCGACCTCGGTGGTCGGATCGGAGGGCAGGCCCACCTTCACGCGCTTAGCCTGGGCGGCGTAGCGCTCCACGAACTCATCGTAGATATCGCGCTGAACCAGGATGCGGGAGCCGGCGGTGCAGCGCTCACCGTTGAGGGAGAAGACGCCGAAGATGCAGGCGTCAATAGCTGTCTCCAGGTCGGCGTCGCTGAAGACGATGGCCGGGGACTTGCCGCCCAGCTCCATCGACAGGCCCTTGAGGTGCGGGGCTGCGTTGCCGAAAATGATCTGGCCGGTGCGGGACTCGCCGGTGAAGGAGATCAGCGGGACGTCCGGGTGCTTAACCAGCGGGTCGCCGGCGTAGCCTTCTTCGCCGAAGCCGTTGACCAGGTTAAAGACGCCCTTCGGGAGGCCGGCCTCCTCGAAGATGCCTGCCCACAGCTGTGCGGAAAGCGGAGTGAACTCGGCCGGCTTGAGGACGACGGAGTTACCGGTGGCGATGGCCGGGGCGAGCTTCCAGGACTCCAGCATGAACGGGGTGTTCCACGGGGTAATCAGGCCCGCCACGCCAATCGGCTTACGGTTGACGTAGTTGATCTGGCGGCCCGGTACCTTGTAGGCGTCGTCAGCCTGGGCGACAATCAGGTCAGCGAAGAAGCGGAAGTTCTCCGCAGCGCGCTTGGCCTGACCGTTGGCCTGGGTGATCGGCAAGCCGGAGTCGAAGGATTCCCAAGCAGCGAGCTTGTCTGCGCGGCTTTCGACGATGTCGGCGATCTTGTTGAGGACGCGGGCGCGCTCACGCGGCAGTGCCTTAGACCATGGGCCGTTCTCGAAGGCGTCCTTAGCGGCGGCGACCGCCTTGTCAATGTCCTCAGGCTTGCCAGAAGCGGCCTTGATGTAGGCCTTATTGGTTACCGGATCGAGGACCTCGAATTCATCGCCGTCAATCGACGGGACAAACTCGCCGTTGATGTAGTGAAGAATCTTCTCTGGAAGGTCGGTGGGCTTAGCAGCATCGTTGTTGATAGCCATGAGTACTGTGAACTCCTTAATCGTTTTTCTTGCGATAGGTGTTGAGGGTGGCCAGTCGGTGTTGCCTGGCCACTTTTTCTATGTAGGCGGGTTCCGCGCCAGCCTCGATGAGGCTGACCAATTGCTCGTGCTCGCGCGTTGACTCTTGGGCTCTCTCCGGCACGTAGCGGAAGGTCGAGACGCGGTGGTATTCCAATTGCTTCCATTGGTCCACCACCAAGTCCTTCAACCTCTCGTTCGGGCACTTGGAGAAGAGAACGCTATGAAATTCTTTGTTGAGCTGGGTAAATTCTTCTGGATCGTGGTGGATATCGAGCTCCCGCATGCGCTGGTTGATCTCCCGCGCCCGGGCAATATCCTCCGCGTTGAGATACGGGGCGGATTGGGCCGTGGCATTGGCTTCCACGGTGGCCACGATGTCCATGGATTCGTAGTAGGCCTCGCGATTGTAGGTGGTCACGCTGGCACCGACGTTGCGTTCGTAGGTGACCATCCCTTCCGCTTCGAGTTGCCGAATAGCCTCACGGACGGGAACTACGCTGATCCCCAGTTCATCCGCGATTGTTGCCAACACGAGGCGATACCCGGGCTCATAGTCGCGAGTCCGAATCCTTTCACTTATCCAGTTATAGGCTTGTTGGGATTTACTTTCCCCGGCTGGTGCTGCGGTTTGCGTCATTGACCACCTGCCTTTCCATCACGGAAAGCGATGTAGGCTTCCTTGTTCGCTCCGGTCGGCGGGAAGAGCCCATCCAAGCTGGCGCCCGTCTCCACCTGGGAGGCGACCCATTCGTCCTCGTGCTCCTTAGCCAGGGCACCTGCGGCGACTTCGGCTGCGATATCGCGGGGGATGACCACGACGCCGTCATCATCACCAACGATGATGTCACCCGGGAGGACGGTGGCGTTGCCGCAGGAGACAGCGATATCGCTGTCCCATGGGACATGCTTGCGGCCGAGAACGCACGGGTGTGCGCCCTGCGTGAAGACGGGCAGACCAATCTCCTTAACGGCCTCGTAGTCTCGCACGCCGCCGTCGGTCACGACGCCTGCGGCACCGCGGACCTTCGCCCGCAGCGCCAGGATGTCGCCGAGTGTTCCGGAGCCGGATTCCTGGCGGGCCTCAATAACGATGACCTCGCCTTCCTTGACGGTGTCGAAGACCTTCTTCTGCTCGTTGAGTCCACCGCCATGAGACTTAAACAGATCCTCACGGCCAGCCACGAAGCGCAGCGTGCGGGCAACACCCACCATCTTGGTTCCCTTGGCCTGCGGGTAGACGCCTTCGATCACGGATTGGTTGATTCCGCGCTGTCGCAGCTGGGCGGACAGGCCGGCGGTCGGTGCCTTCTCCAGCGCTGCCTTGAGCTCGGGGTCGAGCCCGCCCTCATCCTTGGGGGGAAGGCCGGCGGATTCGCGGTCACCGTAGGCGTCCTCGCGCTGCTTATCGTCCACGTAGGGCAGGTTGCCCAGCTGCGGATCGAAGGAAGCGGGGACTTCCTTCACGGTGGTCTTCAGCCTGCCGGAGCTCACGCCACCTGGCACGTCAACCTCGACCTCAACAACGTCACCAGGCTCAATGACAGAGGAGCCCGCCGGGGTACCGGTGAGGATGATGTCGCCGGTCTCCAGCGTCATGTGCTGGGACAGGTCGGCCACAAACTGCGCGAGCGGGAAGATGAGATCCTCATCAGAAGAGGTTCCTTCCTGGACAACCTCGCCGTTGACCCACGTGCGCAGGCGCAGGCCCTTGGGGTCGATCCCTTGGGCGTCGATAAGCTCCGGCCCAATGGGGGTGTATCCATCGCGGGACTTGGAGCGGGTGTTGGAGCCTTTATCCTGCACCTTGTAGTCATACAGGCCGATGTCGTTCGAAGCCGTCACGTAGGCGACGTGCTTCCACGCATCCTCAAGCGATACGTTGCGGGCCGGGGTTCCGATGATGAGCGCGATTTCGCCCTCGAAAGCCAGCAGCTCCGTTCCCTCGGGGCGTTCAACAACCCCGCCCGATTCAGCCAGCGTGCTGGTCGCCTTAAGGAAGTAGCTCGGGGTCTTGGGCCAGCGACCGCGCTGAGCTGCGCGGGACTCGAAAGCCACATGGACAGCGATCATTTTGCCCGGTTTAACCGGCAAGAACTCAGGTACAGCCATGAAGAATCCTTAATTGTGAACAAATCCTTGCCCAGATCGTATATTATCCCTACCACCACCGCAAGTGGTTCAACTCACACGCATTTCCATATATGGCACACCGCATGCCGAAAGGAACCAGAATGTCGCACACATCTGTCACGCCGGCAATTTCGACGGCCGAACGCCGCCGCGTCGTCGCCGCGACTACCATCGGTACCGCCATCGAGTGGTACGACTACTTCCTCTATGCCGCAGTGGCCGGACTCGTGTTCAACCAGCTCATGTTCGGCCCGCTCGAGGGTGGCCTAGCCACCATCATTTCCTTCCTGACCGTGGGATTGTCCTTCCTGTTCCGCCCGGTCGGCGCGTTCCTAGCAGGGCACTTTGCTGACCGGCTTGGCCGCCGCGTGGTTCTCATGGTCACGCTCATCGCCATGGGAGGTGCGACCACCCTCATCGGCCTTCTGCCCACCTACGAGACCGCTGGAATCTGGGCGCCGATCCTCCTCATCACCTTGCGCATCATCCAGGGCATCTCCGCAGGTGGCGAGTGGGGATCCGCCGTGCTCATGGCTGTGGAACACGCGCCGAATGACAAGCGCGGCCTCTACGGCGCAGGCCCCCAGATCGGCGTTCCTGCCGGTCTGCTGCTTTCTTCCGGCGTGCTCTCCATCATGAACACCATCGCGCCTGGCGACGCCTTCATGAGCTGGGGCTGGCGCGTACCTTTCCTGCTCTCCTTCGTTCTCATCCTGGTGGGCTACCTCATCCGCATGGGCGTCGACGAGTCCCCAGTCTTCGAAGAGATTGCAGAGCGCGAGGAGGAAGAGGCCACCAACCCCATTGGCAAGCTCTTCAAGAATTTCACCCCGCTGGTCCTGGTCGCGGCCCTCGTTTTTGCAGGTAACGGCACCGTCGGGTACATGACCACGGGCGGCTATATTCAGCGCTACGCCACCGATCCCGACGGCCTCGTTGCCCTCGACCGCGGTGACGTCCTCAACGCCGTGACCGTCTCTGCGGTCACGTGGGCATTGATGACGTTGTTCGCGGGATACATCTCCGATTACATCGGCCGCCGAAACACCTACCTCATCGGATTCATCCTGCAGGGAATCGGCGCTGCCGCCCTTTTCCCGCTGGTCAACACCGGTAGCCTGGGGCTTCTCTACGGCGCACTTATTTTCCTGACCGTCGGCCTGGGCCTGACCTATGGCGCACAGTCCGCGATGTACGCCGAGCTCTTCCCCGCCTCCATTCGCGCTACCGGCGTGTCCATCACTTATGCCCTCGGCTCGGTGTTGGGCGGCGCCTTCGCACCCATGATCGCCGCGTCGCTCGTGGAGGCTACCGGCACCACCTTCGCGGTGTCGGGCTACCTCGTCTCCGCCTCGATTGTCGGCTTCATCTGCGCCTTCATCCTGCGTGAGCGCAAGGGAATCGCACTCGGCGCAGAGCACGAGTCCGAGCAATCTCAGGGACACTTCATCTTCAGCCCGCGCTAGGCGACGTCCTGTGCGCAGATCATTGTGCAGGAGACGCGCATCATATATGATTCTAGAAATAAGACCCAGCTCACATCCTCCAGACGCCTTGAACTGAGTCACCACCTCCACGAGCAAAGCTCACAGAGCGATGGGGGAGTAGCTACCACCCCATCACTCGCTTTTGTTCTCGACCACGACAACCCGCTGACTAAGGAGTCCACAGTGCAGTTCCACCACAACGGCTACGTTTCGGAAGATCCCCGCGTGCACGAGCCCGCCGGGTATGGCATCGATCGCGCCACTGAGCTTCCCGATGAAATGGACGTCCTCATTGTGGGCTCCGGCCCAGCCGGCATGATCGCGGCCGCACAGCTAGCAATGTTTCCCGACGTCAACACGCGCATCATTGAACGCCGCCCCCACCGCCTCGAGTTGGGCCAGGCCGACGGCATCCAGTCCCGTTCCGTAGAAACCTTCCAGGCCTTTGGCTTTGCCAAGGAAATCACGGAAGAGGCCTACGAAATCACCGAGATGTCCTTCTGGAACCCCGATCCGCAGGACCGCTCCAAGATTGTTCGCGGTGCACGCCCGATTGACGACGAACACGGAATCTCCGAGTTCCCCCACCTCATTGTGAACCAGGCTCGCGTGTTGGACTACTTCGCCCGCTACGCACGCCGAGCACCCGGCCGAATCACCCCGGATTACGGCTGGAACTTCGTCTCCCTTGAGGTGGGGGAGGGCGAATACCCCGTGACGGTGCACCTCGAGGACGTCGATGGCAACCCGCGCGACGTACGCGCTAAGTACGTCGTGGGCTGCGATGGCGCGAAGTCCCGCGTCCGCAAGTCCATTGGCTGCTCGCTCAAGGGTGACCAGGCCAATCACGCATGGGGCGTCATGGACGTTGTCGTTGATACCGACTTCCCGGACTGGCGCACCAAGTGTGCCATCCACTCGCAGGCAGGCTCGATCCTGCACATCCCGCGTGAGGGCGGTTACCTCTGCCGCATCTACGTCGACCTTGGCGTCGTGCCCGAGGATGACAACCACAAGGTCCGCTCCACCCCGATTGAGAAGATCATCGAGAAGGCAAACGAGATCTACTCGCCCTACTTCATCGACGTCAAGATGGTCGCTTGGCACTCCGTGTACGAGGTAGGGCACCGCCTCGTCGATGCCTTCGACAACAACGATGAGGACCCGCGCGTCTTCCTCACCGGCGACGCCTGCCACACCCACTCCGCCAAGGCCGGCCAGGGCATGAACGTCTCCATGCAGGATGGCTTCAATATCGGGTGGAAGCTCGGCCACGTCCTCGATGGCCGCGCGCCGAAGGAACTCCTGGCCACCTACCACGGCGAGCGCCAGCCAGCCGCGCAGAACCTCATCAACTTCGACCGCGAATGGTCGACCCTCATGGCCACCCCAACCGAGGAGCTGGATGATCCCGAGGCAGTCGAGAAGTACTACGTCTCCGCAGAGGAGTTCGCCGCCGGCATGATGACGCAGTACGAAGAGAACCTCATCGTCGGCAACACCGAGCACCAGAAGTTGGCCGTCGGCTTCCCGGTAGGCAAGCGTTTCAAGTCCTACGAGGTTCTGCGCCGCTGTGACGCGTACCCCCAGCACCTGGGCCACCAGCACACCGCTGACGGCCGCTACCGCATCTACGCCTTCGCTGATGCCCCCAAGGCCGGCGAGACCTCAAGGCTCAGCGAGTGGGCTGACAAGGTGGGCCCCATCCTGGCTAAGTTCACGCCCGAGGGTGCCGATGAGAACACCTATTTCGACGTGAAGGCTATCTACCAGCAGACGAACCATCACGAGTACGAGATCCTAGACGCTCCGCTCCTGTTCCGCCCCCGCAACGGCAAGTTCAATATCCCGAACTGGGAGAATGTTTTCAATGCTCTGCCGGGAGACAAGGACATCTTCCACACCCGCGGCATTTCTCGCGACGGTGCCGTCGTCATCGTCCGCCCGGACCAGTACGTGGGAGCGGTCCTTCCGCTCGATGACCCAGCTGCCATCGAGGACTACTTCTCTTCCGCGCTCATCAAGCTCACGTAGTTCGTTTCAAGCTCAAGGAGCTTGAAACTGAAAGGGGCCCAGCACAACGCTGGGCCCTCTTTTAATGCCGCCGCTAAGCCCCCACAGAAAGAAAGAAACCTAGCAAAAGAAACCTAGATGCTGCCGAACACAGCACCTAGGTTTCACGTGAAACAACCTCGCAGGAATGCTACTGCAGCAGCGTCCTATCGGAGGTCGCTCCCTTAATCTTTGCGAACTCCGCCATGAGATCCTCTACCGTGAGCTTCGCCTTCTGCTCGGCGTCAGCGGAATAGATGATCTCTCCCTCATGCATCATGATGAGACGGTTCCCCACTTGCAGCGCTTGCGCCATATTGTGCGTCACCATCAGAGTCGTGAGCTGACCTTGCTCCACAATGCGCTTCGTCAGTGTCGTTACCAGCTCGGCGCGCTGCGGGTCGAGGGCCGCCGTGTGCTCATCCAGAAGCATCACCTTCGGGTTAGTAAAGCCGGCCATGAGCAACGACAGCGCCTGGCGCTGACCGCCGGAGAGCAACCCCACCTTGGTCCCCAGACGCTTCTCTAGGCCGAGCTCGAGGGATTCCAACTGTTCCACGAAGATGGCCCGGCGCGCGGAGTTGAGACCCAAACCGAGGCCCCGCTTCTTGCCACGCAGGTACGCCAAGGAGAGATTCTCCTCAATCGTGAGGTTTGGTGCCGTACCCGCCATGGGGTCCTGAAAGACGCGCCCGACCTTCCTTGCACGCTTGTGCTCCGGCTGGCTCGTCACGTCCTGGCCGTCGATCGAGATCTTTCCCGAATCCGGGATGAGCCGGCCCGCAACGGAGTTCAGCAGTGTCGACTTTCCCGCACCGTTGGAGCCGATAACAGTGACAAAGTCGCCGGAGGCAAGTTCCAGGGAGACGTCGCGAAGCGCACGGCGTTCGTTGACCGTACCCGGGAAGAAGGTCTTCGAAATCTTATCTACTTTGAGCATGATCTAGACCTTCCTCTTCCCGCGCACCTTCGTCATACGCGGCACCAGCAGAGCGACAATAACCAGCAGCGCCGTGATGAGCTTCATGTCATTCGGGTTGAGGCCTACCTGAAGCGCAGCGAAGATGATGAGACGGTAGATCACAGAGCCCAACGCCACCGCAACCACGGCCATCCACAAGCGCGACTGGGGGAGTACCGCTTGTCCCAGGATGACGGATGCCAGACCAACCAGGATGAGTCCGATACCCATCGAAATGTCGGCGAAGCCCTGGTACTGCGCGATGAGCGCACCGCACAGGCCCACCAGGCCATTAGACAAGGCCAGGGTCAGGATCTTGGTGAAATCGGTAGACACGCCAAAGGAGGTGATCATTTGCTGATTGTCACCGGTTGCGCGCAGAGAAAGTCCCAGGTCCGTGGACAGGAACCACACGATCAGCAGGCAGAGCAACACCGCACCCAGGGCGAGCAAGCCCACCCCGGCCCACGACCCCATTACTGCATCCAGCGGGGTAAACACCGAATCTTGGGAGAGCAACGGAACGTTGGCGCTGCCCATGATGCGCAGGTTGATGGACCACAGACCAATCATCGTGAGGATGCCCGCAAGCAAACCGTCGATGCGGCCTTTCGTGTGCAGAAGCCCCGTGATGCAGCCGGCGATAAAGCCGGTGACAAAGCCCGCGGCCGATGCCAGAAAGGGATTAACCCCATTCGTAATGAGCACGCCGGCCGTCGCAGCCCCGGTGGTAAAGGAGCCATCGACGGTCAGGTCCGGGAAGTCAAGGACGCGGAATGTCAGGTAGACGCCCACGGCCATGACCGCATAGATGAGCCCTAGCTCGAGTGCACCAATCACAGCTTCTCAGCCTTCTCCATGATCTCCTTCGGTACCTCAACGCCCTGTGCCTTCACGGCATCCTCGTTAATGACGTAGGTGTACTCAGAGGCGGTTTCTACCGGGGTCTCGGCCGGGTCTGCGTCGTCCTGAAGGATGCGCAGCGCCATCTCACCGGTCTGGCGGCCCAGCTCCTTGTAGTCGATACCGATGGTGGCGGCAGCACCACCTTCAACGGCACCCGAGTCCGCTGCGATGACCGGGATGGTCTTGTCATTCGCTACCTTGATGAGCGAAGAAATGCCGGAAACAACCATGTTGTCGGTCGGCACGTAGATGGCATCGACATCGCCCAGCGCCTCCACAGCCTGCGGGATCTCCGTCACGGAGGTCACCGTCTGCGACTTCACCTCAATGCCCTTCGGCTTAGCGGCCTCCGCCAACTGTTCCACCTGCACCTTGGAGTTGACCTCGGCGGAGGAGTAGACCACGCCGACGGTCTTGACGTCTGGGACCAGCTGGGTAATCAGCTCAACCTGCTCCTCGATGGGCGCGGCGTCAGAGGTACCAGTGACATTCTTGCCCGGCTTATCCAGGGACTCCACCAGCTCCGCCTCCACAGGGTCCGTCACCGCGGTGAACAGAAGCGGCTTGTCCTTGATGGACTTGCTCATGGCCTGGCCGGCTGGGGTGGCGATTGCCAGGTAGAGGTCGTGGTTAGCATTTGCCATCTGCTGGGAGATGGACACCGCGGTGCCCTGCTCGCCATTGGCATTCTGGATGTCCCAATCCACGTCCACGCCCGCTTCCTCGAAGGCTTCCTGGAAACCTTCCGCGGCGGCGTCGAGCGAGGGGTGCTGAACCAGCTGGTTGATACCGATGGAGTAGGAGTCTCCACCACCGGAATCACCGCCGGCGTTGTCCGAGGATGAGGAGCACCCCACGAGGGCGGCGGCGCTCAGAGCGAGAGCGGAGAGAGCAGCAGCAGTTTTAGAGAACATAACGGTCCTTTTCTACTCTAGAGTGACTGTTGTGACCGTTATTTAAGCCTCTTTCCATGCGTTTAAGCAGCAGTTTTGTGAATATTTTTCCCGCACGGGGGTACTCTTAGCCCTCCAAAAGCTATACTTTGACAGTTTTAGAGTTCTATATCACATGCTTAAGCTGCATGTTTCCTACATCACTGACCTCGCTGTGGCCCTGCAGCACATAGAGCCCACGGGGGTACCCGCTCACATTTATCTGTACGGCAGAAGGTATCGGTGTTAGAGTCAGTGATGTGAAGAACATTTCTAACCTTTGGTGGTGGCGCGCGTAACCCGCGGGCCTCGTTGTTCTCCCATATTTAAGGCCCGCAGCTGCGGGCTTTTCGGCGTTTTGCTCTCTTTAAAAGCTCGCGGCAGCACACAACATCGTTAAAGAAAGACACCGTATGCCGTTTACAGCCAAACGCGAGGTTGGGTACACACCCGACGCCAGTGCGCTCTTTTATGCCCTCGCCACGCCGCAGGATTCCCTGCTCTTAGAATCAGCGGACATTGAGTCCAAGAAGAACCTCACGTGTATCGCGATCACCAAGGCAGCGCTCAAAGTCGTCTGCCGCGGCCAAGAGGTCACCGCTACCGCATTAACGCCCGCTGGCCAGCTGCTCCTCGACGAGCTTCGCCAGGACTTCCGCTCCAGGATCAGCCAGGACAGCGAGGAGAGCGCCACCTTTAGTTTCGAGCTCTCCACCGAGCACGATGAGCGCGCCCGCCTCCGCGCCACCTCCACCGCGGATATCCTGCGGACCTTACAATTCAGCCAACTGTATTCCAGTGAATCACTGCCCTTCATCGGTGGCGGTTTCGCCTTCGACTACGTCGAAACCTTCGAGAAGCTACCCGCGGTTCCCGACGGACTCAACGGATACCCCGATTATGAGTTTCTCGTCGCCGAGCACGTCCTCACCGTAGACCATCTGACGGAGACCGCGAAGATCGAGGGGTGGGGCGTCGACAAGCAGGCGCTCGAGGAGGAGCTCGACCGCGCCGCCCGCACCGAGCCCATCACGCCCCAGCCCCCACAGCCATTGCCTCGTATCTCCGCGCACGCCTCCATCGACGACGCTGCTTTCCGACGTCACGTGGAGCGCCTCCAAGGCAACGTCCACGCCGGCGATATTTATCAAGTGGTCCCTTCCCGTGCGTTTAGCCTCGACTGCCCCGATGCCTTTGCCGCCTACCGCACGCTGCGTGAGACCAACCCCTCGCCGTACATGTTCTACCTGCGCGGCACCGAGCACGAGCTCTTCGGCGCCTCTCCGGAATCCAACCTGAAGTACACGGCCACCGACCGGCAGGTACAGCTCTACCCGGTCGCCGGCACCCGCCCGCGCGGCGCGACCCACGAGCTAGACATCCGAAACGAACTCGAGATGCGCACGGATTCCAAAGAGGTCGCCGAGCACATCATGCTCGTGGACCTGGCGCGCAATGACCTCGCCCGCGTCGCCGTCCCCGGCACCCGCCAGGTCGCTGACCTGCTCCAGGTGGACCGCTACTCCCGCGTGATGCACTTGGTCTCCCGCGTCGTCGCCACGCTGCACGAGGATTTCGACGCCCTCGACGCCTACCGCGCCTGCATGAACATGGGCACTCTGACCGGCGCGCCGAAATTGCGCGCGATGGAGCTTATCCGTGAGACCGAGGGCACTCGCCGCGGCTCCTTCGGGGGAGCTATCGGATACCTGCGCGGCGACGGGTCCATGGATAACTGCATCGTCATCCGTTCCGCCTACGTCAAGGATGGCACGGCCGTCGTCCAAGCGGGCGCCGGTGTCGTTCGTGATTCCATCCCCCAATCCGAAGCCGATGAAACGGTCCACAAGGCCTTCGCGGTGCTCAGCGCTATCGCCCAGGCACACAACGCATCCCTGGAGGTCATCCGATGAACCCACACGTCGTCCTCATTGATAACCACGATTCCTTCGTCTACAACCTCGTCGACGCCCTCGCCGGGTATAACACCACCGTCTTCCGTAATACCGTGCCGGTGGAGGAGGTTCTCGCCGCCCAACCCGACATCATCATCCTCTCTCCCGGCCCCGGCCATCCGCGCGACGCCGGATCGATGATGCAGCTTATCGACGCCTCCCTCGGCCGCATCCCCATCCTCGGCATCTGCCTGGGTTTCCAGGCGCTGCTCGATCACTTCGGCGGCACCGTCGAGCCCTGCGGCCCAGTCCACGGTTCCTCTGTGCCCATGACGCTGACCGACGCTGGCGCGAAGCACCCGCTCTTCCAAGGGCTCACAACTGATTCCGAGCCAGATAATCCGAACTACGTGGGCCGCCTCGTCCCCGTTGCGCGCTATCACTCCTTGGGCTGCGCGAGCATTCCCACCCAGATGCGCAGCCTCGCGGAGACGGAGACCGACATCGGCCCTGTCACGATGGCGGCAGAAACCCTCGACGGCATGGCCCTCGGCCTGCAGTTCCACCCGGAGTCGGTGCTAACTCCGACCGGTCCCATCATGATCGAACGCTGCATTGAACAACTTTCTTCTCTACCCACCATGGAAGGAACCAAGTAATGACCAATAATCACGCCCTCAAGACACTGCAGGAATTCCTCGATATCTCCGAACCGACCCTCGAGCAAGCAATCGAGGTCTTCACCCCGCTGACGGTAGGGGAGTATGACGACATCCATATCGCCGCCCTCCTTACTCACATCCGTACGCGCGGCGAGACCTTCGCTGATGTCGCCGGCGCGGCACGCGCTTTCATCAAGGCCGGCCGGCCATTCCCTGTCACCGGCAAGGGGCTCATGGACACCGCGGGAACCGGCGGCGATGGCGCTAACACCATCAACGTCACCACCGGCGCATCCCTCGTCGCCTCCGCCGGCGGGGTCAAGATGGTCAAGCACGGCAACCGCTCCGTATCCTCCAAGTCGGGCTCCGCGGACGTCCTTGAGGCCCTCGGCATTCCGCTTGATCTCGATCCGGACCGCGCGGTCCGCCAACTCGAGGCCTCGAATTTCACGTTCCTCTTCGCTCCCGCGTATAACCCGGCGGTTGCCCACGTGCAACCGGTGCGTAAGGGCCTTGGCGTCTCCACACTCTTCAACACCATGGGCCCGCTGCTCAGCCCAGGCCACCCGGAGTTCCAGATCATGGGCATCGCCAACCCCGAACAGGGTCAGCTCATTGCTGAGGTGTTCAAGGATCTTGGCCGCACGCGCGCGCTCGTCGTCCACGGCGCCGGCACCGATGAGATCGCTGTCCACGGCACCACCCAGGTCTGGGAGCTTCGCGACGGCACCATAACCCACTACGAACTCACCCCTGAGGACCTCGGCATTTCCCGCCACGAGCTAGCTGACCTCGCCGGCGGCAACGGCAAGGAAAACGCCGAAGCTCTGCGCGCCGTCTTCGCCGGCACCGGCAAGCCCGCCCACCACGATGCGATCGCCGCGACCGCCGGCGCGATGTTCTACCTCAATGGCACGACCGACTCCATCCAAGAGGGCGGCGCGCATGCCGACCAGCTCATCAAGGATGGCACCGTGGCCGCATGGCTGAAGAAGCACGAGGAGGCAAACTATGGCTCTGCCGACCGTGCTTGAGGGGATCGTCGCCAAGCGCCGCACGCATCTGCCCGCAATCCGTGAGCGCCTGGCGCACGTTGATTTAGCTTCCCTCCCGCGCTCGGAGCGCTCCTTCTACGATGCGCTCCGCGGCACCAACCGCTTCATCATGGAGTGCAAGTCTGCCTCTCCGTCGCTGGGGCTGATTCGTGAGCACTACGAGCCCGGGGCCATCGCACGGGTGTACTCGCGCTACGCTTCGGCCATTTCGGTGCTGTGCGAACCGGATCGTTTCGGTGGCGACTACGACCACCTTCAGACCGTGGCTCTATCCACGCACCTGCCCGTCTTGTGTAAGGACTTCATCGTTGACCCCATTCAGGTCTACGCCGCTCGCTATTTTGGCGCCGACGCCATTTTGCTCATGATGTCGATCGTCGATGACGACACCTACGCGGAACTCAAGCAGCTGGCGGATTCCCTTGGGCTCGATGTCCTCACCGAGGCCATCACCGAGGAGGAGGTCGCCCGCGCCACTGCCTTTGGCATCGACGTGATCGGAATTAACAACCGCAACCTCCACGACCTCAGCATCGATCTCACTCGCTCCGAGCGCCTTTCGCACCACGTTCCCTCTGGCAAGGTCATCGTCTCCGAGTCGGGCATCCGAGACAATCAGACCGTTCGCCGCCTGGGCTCTCATGCCAATGCCTTCCTCGTTGGCTCCCAGCTCACCGGCACGCCCGATATCGACCGGGCCGCCCGTGAGCTAGTCTATGGCCACAACAAGGTCTGCGGCCTTACGACGTGGTCAGCGGCCCAGGCCGCCCGTGCTGCCGGTGCCGTCTACGGAGGATTCATCTTCGAGGAGGCCTCCCCGCGCAATGTTTCACGTGAAACCGCGCTCGACATCATCGCCCACGAACCCGACCTCAACTACGTCGCGGTCTCTCGCCGCACCTCCGGCTGGGAGGAGCTTGCCTTCGACGGCATCGCCGCCCTACAACTCCACGCGCCTTACCAAGGAAGCACCGAGGCTGAGCTCGAACTCATTGAGTCAGTGCGCGCCGTGGCGGGGGAGCGGCAGGTCTGGCGCGCCATCGACATGAAGGCGCCCCATGCTCCCGCCCTTGCCTCCGCGCTTGCCGACGCCGCCGACATGCTCATCCTCGACTCTGGCGCCGGCGGCACCGGCAGCTCCTTCGACTGGACTACGGTTCCGGACGGCGTAAAGAAGAAGGCACTACTCGCCGGCGGCCTCAGTCCCGACAACCTACCGGATGCTCTCCGCGTCGGTACCGTTGGCCTCGACATCAATTCAGGCGTAGAGGTTAACGGTAGGAAGGACACCGCGCTCATCGCCAAGGCCTTCGACACCATTCGTCACTTTACGTATTAACCCCCATCCCAAGCTTTGCTCCAAGCCCTAGCTAAAAGGAACACTATGACCAACCAACAGGACACCAGGGAGACCCTCCTACCCGCTTATTTCGGGGAGTTTGGCGGACAATTCGTTCCCGAATCCCTCATCCCGGCGCTCGACCAATTGGAGAAGGCCTTCGTCGATGCCCAGAACGATCCCACCTTCCGCGAAGAGCTGGCCGGCTACCTTCGCGACTATCTCGGCCGCCCAACCCCTCTCACCGAAGCCACCAAGCTCGGCGGCAAGGCACGAATCTTCCTCAAGAGGGAAGACCTCGTCCACGGCGGTGCCCACAAGACCAACCAGGTGATCGGCCAGGCGCTCCTGGCCAAGCGGATGGGGAAGACCCGTATCATCGCTGAAACCGGCGCCGGCCAGCATGGCACGGCGACCGCCCTAGCCTGTGCTCTGCTTGACCTCGACTGCGTGATCTACATGGGCGCGAAGGACGTCGAGAGGCAGCAGCCCAACGTCTACCGAATGGAACTGATGGGCGCGAAGGTTGTTCCGGTCGACTCCGGTTCCGGCACGCTCAAGGATGCCGTCAACGAAGCTCTCCGTGACTGGACCGCCACCTTCCACGAATCTCACTACCTCCTCGGCACCGCGGCCGGACCCCACCCCTTCCCAACGATCGTCCGCGAATTCCACAAGGTGATCTCCGAAGAGGCCAAGGCCCAGATGATCGAGCGCACCGGCGGTTTGCCGGATCTCGTCGTCGCGTGCGTCGGCGGCGGCTCCAACGCCATTGGCATGTTTGCTGATTTCATCGACGAGGAGTCTGTCGAACTCGTCGGTGCGGAGCCCGGGGGAGAGGGACTCGATTCCGGGCACCACGGCGCCACCATCAACAACGGCACCATCGGCATCCTCCACGGCGCCCGCTCCTACCTCATGCGCAATGCTGACGGGCAAGTTGAGGAATCCTATTCCATCTCCGCTGGCCTCGACTACCCGGGCGTCGGTCCACAGCACGCACACCTTGCTAAGACGGGGCGAGCAACCTACGTTGGCATCACCGACGCAGAAGCCCTCGAAGCCTTCCAGCTCCTTAGCCGCCGCGAGGGCATCATCCCCGCCCTCGAGTCCTCGCACGCATTGGCCTATGCCCTCAAGCGCAAGGATGAAGACATCACCATTCTCGTTTCCCTGTCTGGGCGTGGCGACAAGGACATCGACCACGTCCGCCGAACCCTTAGCGAGCACCCCGAACTCAAGATCACGGAGGACAAGTAATGAGCCGCTACGAGAAACTCTTCTCCACCCTCGCCGCACGCGGTGAAGGCGCTTTCGTTCCTTTCATCATGCTCAGCGATCCCGATCCCGAGACCGCCCTCACCATCGTCCGCGCGCCGTCGCCGGTGGCGCCGACGCCCTCGAGCTTGGTGTCCCGTTCTCGGATCCTGTCGCCGACGGCCCAACGATCCAGGCCTCCCACATTCGCGCGCTCGCCGGCGGTGCAACGGTGGATTCCGCTATCGAGCAGATCCGTCAGATCCGCAGTGAATTCCCGGACCTGCCCATCGGCATGCTTATCTACGGCAACGTGCCCTTCACCCGCGGGCTAGAGACCTTCTATTCCGAGTTTCACGAGGCCGGCGCCGATAGCATCCTGCTTCCCGATATCCCTGTTCGCGAAGGCGCCCCCTTCGTCGCCGCAGCCGACAAAGCAGGAATCGATCCTATTTTCATCGCACCAGCACAAGCCTCCGAGAAAACCCTCGAGGGCGTAGCGAAGTATTCCAAGGGCTATATCTATGCGATTTCCCGCGACGGCGTTACCGGCACCGAGAAGGAGTCAGAGACACGCGGGCTCGCTGACGTAGTGGACAACGTGAAGCGATTCGGAGGTGCACCAATTCTCCTTGGCTTTGGAATCTCCACCCCGCAACACGTTGCCGACGCCATTGCTGCTGGCGCTGCGGGAGCAATCACCGGTTCCGCTCTGGCCAAGGTCGTTGATGCCCACCTCGACGATGACAACCGCCCCAACGACACTCTCGCCGCTGCGGTCACCGACTTCGTCTCCACCATGAAGGCAGCCACCAGGCAGAAGCAGTCCTAGCTAAGTTCAAATCATAACGGCCTCTTTCCGTCAGAATCCGCGCCTACGCGCGGCAGGGCGGAAGGGGGCCGTTTCACGTGAAACACTTCCCTAGAAGGGAATCTCCTCTCCGCCATTCGTGTAGCGATCTGCCGGATCAGTCATGTCGAATACTTCGACCATGGTTCCGTTATCCATTTCCACCTTCAGGGCCTGCGCGGCTTCGTGCATCTTGCGACGGTGCGCAACCACATCTTCCGCAATGGTCCGGGCCCACACCTTCGAGGCTGGTGCCAATGGGCCGGTCGCTTCCGTGACCGCCCAGGTTCCGTCCTCGTACAGCCACACGACATCGCCGGTTACGGGATCCAGGATGTAAAAGGCCCGCCCATCTGTCTTCATATTGTGATGGTGCTGGCACAGGGCCACCATGTTATCCGGATGCGTCGGGCCGCCATCCGCGTAGTTAATCCGGTGATCCAACTGGCAGGCCCATGCAGGACGATTGCAACCAGGCGCCCGGCATGTGCCGTCGCGGCCTTCGACATACTTTCTCAAGAATTCCGACGGCTGGTAGCCCTGACAAGCTTCCGGGGCAGTGGTGAAATCGCGCCTCACGGTCTTCGAAGCCGGAACGCCCTCGCCGTTCCACCCATGTCCTTGGACATAGACCGGCGCACCCTCGACGTCTTTTGCCTTGTATTCGTGGACGACGACCTTACCCGCCTCTGGCTCGATCTTGCCGGTAATGAGCAGTACCAGCGCATCGGCCATGGAGACGCCATGTTCCTTTGCTGCCAACTTGATGGTTTCGTGGATGACGACACCCACGTTGCTATCCACTTCTAGCTCGATTAACCCACGTTCCCCGCGGGTGAGAAGAGAGTAGCGATTCTTCTTGCGCTTGTCACGGAAGGATACGGAGTCATCGAGCACCTTGCAGATGTCTCGAACCTTGCGCCGTATCTTCTCTACTGAGGGAAAGACTTGATTCGGCTTGGTCGGCGTTAACCAGACGGATAGCTTCTCATCCACTTCCGCTATAACAGCCGCCGTCGGATTGCCAAGCTTTGCCATCACCTGATCGATAGCAACTAGCATCTGCATGTCCAGTAAACAGTCCGCCTTCTGCAGGGCACGCAGCTTCGGCATTTCATCAAGACGGATCAGCGCCATGACATTGCGCGCAACGTGAGCCGGAGATATCCCGGTCTTTTGCCCGATGCGCATAAAGGCGGTATCGGAGTCCTCATCGAGTGGTGGTTGGACGCCTGACCAGAATTCGTACTCGATTCTGCGCATGAGCTGACCAGCCATGCATTCAGGATCACGCGGATTTGAGTGGGAAAAGTATGCAGTGGGAAGTGACCTAGATGATTGTGCTGTGGTTGCCATGGGTAGCTGCACCCCTAAATTTGCGGAACAATTCGTTCCCCCACACCCATCTATAGAATACCTGTTCTAACAATGAGGCGCAAGACCTCTCCCAAGAAAATGGGGCTTAGGCCCGAACCGCCACGGCCAGAACCGCAGTCTACGCATCGGGCCACTAGCCCCCTACACGGCTGCGCAAACTCTCCGAAATTAGGGCAAGAAGAATCCCCCTTCGCCCAACTATCCATCGCGGATATCATGTCGGAAAAGGGGGAGTAGAAGCTTCAGGGTTTCACGTGAACTTAGGCCTTGCTGAGCTCTTCGTCAGCAGCCTCGGCATCTGCCTCGGCCTCTAGGCCCTCAATCTTATCGCGCGCGAAGCGGTCGACGATCATGGCGATGGCGCCGTCGCCAGTAACGTTTGCGGCGGTACCCACGGAGTCAATAGCGATGTAGGCGGCAATCATCAATGCGACCATCGAGTCATCAAAGCCCATATTCGCTTGCAGAAGTCCGACCGCGACCATCACCGCGCCACCCGGAACGCCAGGAGCAGCGACCATCATGATACCCAACAGCAAGATGAAGCCAAGGGCCTTCCCAAGGTCAGCCTCCATACCATCAGCCATGTACACGATCGCGAAAGCGTACAGGGTGAGTTTGATCATCGAACCAGAAAGGTGAATCGTCGCGCAAAGCGGAATCACGAAACCTGCCACCGGTTTGGAGATTCCATTCTTCAGTGCGGCGTCGAGAGTGACCGGAATAGTAGCCGCAGAGGAAGACGTACCCAACGCAGTAAAGTACGCCGGGGCCATGTTCTTCAGTGCGGAGAATGGATTCTTGGCCGCAATCGCGCCAGCGATAATGTACTGCAGGACCAGGTAGACCAAGGTCATCATAACCGCGAGCAGAAGCACCTTAGTGAAGGCGATCATCACGGTACCGATATTTCCATTCATACCCAAGGAGAGGAACATACCGAAGATGTAGATCGGCAGAAGGGGGATCACGAAACCCCAAATGACCTTAATGACGACGTTCTCAAATTCCTTCGTAATTGCGTAAAGATTATCCGACTTCACAGTCGTCATAGCTACGCCGATACAGAAGGACAGCAGCAGCGCCGTCATCACTTCGAAAGGCGCTGGCATCTCAACCGTAAAGTACGGCTCCAGAGCTCCCGCATCGATGTCAGAAACCTCGGTATTGAGCGTTTGCCCGGCCAGCAAAGTGGGGTAGAGGACCTGGGTCAAGCCGTATGCGATAAGCCCTGCCACGATAGTCGAGCCGTAGGCAATTCCCGCAGTAATGCCCAACCACTTACCGGCACCACGCCCAAGGCCTGCGATTGCCGGGGCCACGAGAGCAAGGATAAGGACTGGAATGAAGAAGCCGAGGAAGTTTGAAAACAGGCCGTTATAGGTTGCGAAAGCCCTGCCAAACCATTCCGGGGCAAACTGGCTAACGATGATGCCCAAGACTATCGCGACGATAATCTTGAACAACAGAGAGTTGAGAACACTCTTAAATGTCATGATTGAATCTTTTCTATGGTTGCTACCACGCTGATCAGTTCGCTCGATAATAAAGTCTTTAATATCTACCAAGCGACACGAAATGTATATTACAGCAGCGTGCGAATAAATTGAACTGACTTTCTCCCTAACTATGGGGCGGGATAGACTATGGGCATGCTCGTAGTCGGAATCATCTTCCTCATCGTGGCCGCCATCTTTATCGTCGTCGGCGGCCTAGCCTCGCTCCGGAAGCTCCCGGGTAATAGCGTCGTCGGTTTGCGCCTCGCGGAGATCCGCAAGACTAAGGAAGCTTGGGATAATGCCCACGCCGTTGCAGGACCGTTCTGGTTCCTCGCCGGCGTCGCTTTAGTGTTTGGCGGAATCATCGCGCTGCGGGCCGAGGGTTGGATGTGGTTGATCCCAGCACTCACGTTCGTCGTAGCTGTTCTCGCACTCTCGGTCGGTTCCAATATGGGCGCCCGCGCGGCGTATCTCTGGGATCAAGCCCACAAAGAGGATGAGGGTTGCGGTGAATCCTGCAACTGTGGCGACGGTGGGTGCGGGGGAGAGGCACCGACTGTCGACGTTTCCGCGGCCCGCACTGCTGCAAAGCGTGCCGATAACAGCAATCCTCGCTAGCAATCAATAACGTACAGTGACGTTATTATAGTGACATCTTGATTGCTCGCGTTTCGTCACTAACATTATTATTCCAAAGGCCATTCCAATGGTGGGCGATACTCACCATCGGAATGGCCCTTTGTGTACAGACCCCAGTCTGAAAGATGACTGGGAACTCAACGCCAACTTAGTGGGAAGCCGGCATCGTCTCGTGACAACCTTTAACCTACGGCGCACTATGGATGGCATGAAGAAAAGCGTTAACACCCGAGCAATCCGAATCATCGCCGCAGCCGCACTCAGCATTAGCGTTCTGGGCGCTGGGGCAACCTATGCCTTCACGAACGATTCACGGGGCGGACGACACGTAGCTTCGCCAGGGACCATCTATAGCGATGTCGGTACATCGTACGGATCCTACGATTTCAGCGGCAGTAGGGAAGAAGAGTTACCTGTGTGGGATGGCAAACTCAGTTAAGAACGCTATACCGCACACTATGGAACACGCCGATCAGATAGAGTAAGCACCATGACTACGTGTTCCCGCCGCCTCTTCCTCCTCGGTACTGCCACCTCGTTCGCCGGTGCCTATCTCGCCGCCTGCGGCAAAGAACCTTCCGCCGAAATAGCTGCGACGGATATTCCCGTTGGATCAGCCATCATCGTGGACAAGGTGATCTTTGCTCAACCCACGGAAGGGGAGTTCAAAGCTTACTCCCAAACCTGCCCGCACCAGGGATCCCTCATTACAAAAATCGAGGGCATGACCGCCACCTGCACCAGCCACTATTCCAGCTTTGACCTCGGCACCGGCGAAGTGACCGGAGGTCCCAGCGCCAAGCCGCTCACGGAGTACGGCGTGGAGAATGACGGGGGAACAATCAAGAATGTGTCAGCCTAAAGAGCATCCCCGGGTACTCCGGGACTGAAAAGATGTTTCACGTGAAACCTTGAGGGGCGTCTACACTCTGTTATATGCTTGAGCGCCTCAAAAGACTCGATCCCCTCATTGTCCTCATCCTCTGCGCCGTTGCGGTCGCCATCGTTCTTCCCGCGCGAGGCAGCTTTGCGGATACCTTCGACGTCCTCACGAACATCGCAATCGCCGTCCTCTTCTTTCTCTACGGAGCCCGGCTGTCAACGCGCGAAGCAATCAACGGCGTCAAGCATTGGAAACTCCATCTGACCATCTTGGTCTTTACCTTCGTGGTGTATCCGATCATCGGTCTCGCACTCCGTCCACTCACGGCTTTCATCCCAACCGATCTATACCTGGGCATTCTTTACCTCACCTTGGTTCCATCAACGGTCCAATCATCGGTAGCCTTCACGTCCATCGCGCGCGGAAACGTTCCCGGCGCAATTGTCTCCGCGTCCGCATCGAATCTGGCCGGCGTCTTTCTCACGCCCCTACTTGTCATGGCGCTCATGGGTGCCGGCGACGGCATCCACATCGATAGCTCCGTCTTCCTCGAGATTTCCGTGCTTCTGCTTCTGCCTTTCGTGCTCGGGCAATTAACAAGAAAGTGGGTAGGAAAAGTCGCAGCCAGCAAAGCCACCAAAGTGGTGGATCGCGGCTCCATCGCGATGGTGGTGTATGCCGCCTTTTCGAAGGGAATGGTGGACGGGATATGGGCGTCAATTAGCGTCTGGCAGATTCTGTTCCAGATTGTGTTCTCAACTGCATTCGTCTTCTTCATGCTCTGGCTGACCAAAGTGGTGAGCAGAAAGCTGGGCTTCGACCGAAAAGACACCATCGCCATCCAGTTCTGCGGTTCGAAAAAGTCCCTCGCCACGGGTCTGCCCATGGCCTCGGTGATCTTCGCCTCTGGTGGCACGTCTTTGGGGCTCCTTATCCTCCCGCTCATGATCTACCACCAGGTGCAATTGATGATCTGCGCGTCTATGGCGGCTCGCTATTCGCGGGTAGAGTGAGACCACATGAAAAAGCTTTACGTTCGCACCACCATGACTGTCCCGGAGGTCGGCACCGCCATCCACATCGCGGAACTCGAGGAAATCAGCAACGAGGCTTGCTCCATGTTGCGTATGATTGCCCTCGCGCCGAATGACGCCATCGTCGGCGCCGCAACGCCGACCGCCTCGGTGGGTGACGCCAACATCCCACAGCAAGTGGTGCCGCACCCTGACACCTACGACACGTTCCCCGACATCGACGCCGAGCTTATCGACGCCTTCCAGTTCCACTCCCTGTGGACCGGGGCCATCGCGCTATTCGGCGACTTTTAGAGCACCCGCGCTACAGAACGAGATTCACCAGCACCATGTAGAAGGCCGTCCCGCCGAAGATGGAAAGACCGGAATTGCGGCGCCACAGGTGCAACGCGGCGGTCACAGCGGCGGCTACGAGGGGAGCAACAATGCTTCCCGTATCGCGGGCTTGACCGAATAAGGTATAGACCACCAGAACTGTCATCACGCCGACCGGCATGGTGAACCCGAGCATGCTGATGAACTGGCTACCCTTCAGGGCCTTCACGAAGGCGAAGGGAAGCCAACGCAGCACGACGGTCACAATCCCGACGGGGATCAGCACGGCGAAGATGCTGGCTAGGGTTACTCCGGCTGGCATGACGCCTCCCTCCGCAGAATCAGTGCGCTATCGACGCGAGGGGAGAGGTAGCGCACCACGAGCAACACAAAGTAGGCGGACAGCGCCACCATGAGCAGCTGTCCGGGAAATACAAAGCCCGAGAGGATTCCCAGGGCCGCCGCGGACAGGGGAAGCGAGTAGTCCTTGTTGTTCTGGAAGGAATCGATGGCAAGGACGATGAACAGTGCGACGAGGGCAAACTCCAGTCCCTTCACAGAGGGCGGGATTGCTTGCCCGGCCACCGCGCCGACGATGCCGGAACCGACCCACAGCACTTGGCAGTACAACTGCACCGTGAAGACGAAGGCGCCGCTCGGCTGCAAGTTTCGGGGAAAAGTGGAGAGGACGGCATAGGATTCGTCGGTAAGCGCGTACGTGGAATAGGCGCGGCCGAGGCGTACCGAAATCTGATCGCGCGGGAAGGTCAATCCATAAAAGATGTGCCGGAAGTTGACCATGAAACCCGTGAGCGCAGCCACGGCGGGCGTCACGCCGCCGGTCACCATGGAAATAGCAAGGAATTCCATCGAGCCGGCGTAAATAACGATGGAAAAGATAGGGGTCCACCACCAGTCGAAGCCGGTCTGGACCATGAGCACGCCGAAGGCGAGGCCCAGCGGCACCACCCCCACAGCGATGGGCATGCAAGTCCGTATAGCCTTGATGATCTCCGCGCGCATGGCAGAGATGTTAGCGCAGGGAGAAGCGAAGAGCTCTAATTATCTTCATCGATGTAGCGCGGGAAGGTCGCAAACAGCGGCAGGGGCATGGCTTGGCGGCGCATGACGTCCGACCACGTATCGGTCGAGCCTGAGGAGACCACGTCCTGGGGCAGGGCGGGGGCCACGTACCACTCGCCGCGGTCAATTTCCTCATCCAGCTCGCCCGGGCCCCACTCAAAGAAACCAGCGAAGAAGCGCATACCCTCCACCAGATCGGTGACGTCCTCCGGGCTCACGCGCAGATCGACGAGCGCCACGCGCGGGGCGAGGCGATTCAGCGAAGGCTCTTTCTCAATGTCCACGCCCTGGCGGGTCAGCGCCACACCGATGGCCGCTTGCTGGTTGTGCGGGCCGCCGATATAGAGGGCCTGCGGCTTGGCCGCTACGGGTACCCATTCCGGCATGACATTGAAGAGGGCGACCTCAGAGCGGTTGGTCAGATCCACACCATACGTGCGCCCGGCGTGCTGCTCCGTGATGAGAATGACGGAACGGTTGTAGTGGGGCGTGAGAGTGTCGGGCGCCGCCACAAGGAGCTGGCCAGGGGCGGGATCGTTGCGCTCGAGGGCGTTGAAAAGTCTGTCTGCGTACATCCCTATCTAGAATTCCACCACTCGCGCAGCTTCGCAATAGCCACCTCGCGCTCGAGGGGCCCCTCTTCCAAGCGGAGCTCCTTGAGGTAAGACCAGGCCTGGCCCACTTCGGGGCCGGGCTCAAGGCCGAGGATCTCCATGATCTCGTTGCCATCGAGATCCGGGCGCACGCGTGCAAGATCCTCCTTGGCGGCGATATCCGCGATGCGCTCCTCCAACTGATCGTAGGTGCGCTGCAGGCGGCGGGCCTTGCGTTCGTTGCGGGTGGTGCAGTCAGCGCGAACGAGCTTGTGCAGGCGCGGAAGGAGATCGCCGGCATCGGTGACGTAGCGGCGCACAGCGGAATCGGTCCACTGGCCATCGCCGAAACCATGGAAACGCATGTGGAGGTAGACCAGCTGGCCAATATCCTCGGTCGTCGCCTTGGGGAACTTCAACTTGCGCAGGCGCTTACGGGTGAGCTTCGCGCCCACCACCTCGTGGTGGTGGAAGCTCACCTTGCCGTCGGTGGTGTCGCGGGTATCCGGCTTGCCAATGTCATGGAGCAGGGCGGCCCACCGAAGAATGAGATCGGGACCGTCTTCCTCCTGCTCCATGGCCTGCCGAAGTACGGTCAGCGAGTGCGCGTACACGTCCTTGTGCTGCGCGTGCTCGTCCGGCGCCATGCGCAAAGCAGGGATCTCCGGAAAAACGTAGTCAGCAATCCCGGAGTCAACGAGCAGGTCAATGCCCTTCCACGGCGCAGTTCCGCAGATGAGTTTGTTGAGCTCTACCTGCACGCGCTCCACGGTGATGCGCTGGATTTCGCCCGCCATGTCGGTCATGGCATCGCGCACGCGCTGGGCGACGTCAAACTCCAACTGCGCTGCAAACCGCGCTGCACGGAGCATGCGGAGGGGATCATCGTGGAAAGAAATCTCCGGCGCATCCGGGGTATCGAGGATGCGGTTCGCCAGGTCTTCGAGGCCGCCCATCGGATCGTGGAATTCGCGGGTACCGTCGGGGCGCAGCTCGATGGCCATGGCATTGACCTTGAAATCGCGGCGCACGAGATCGCCCTCGAGGGTATCGCCGTACATGACCTCGGGGTTGCGGGACTGCCCGTCATAGCTATCTGAGCGGAACGTGGTGATCTCGATCTGCTGGCCCTTATAGGCCGCCGAGACCGTGCCGAAGTCAATGCCGGTATCCCATACGGTCTCCGCCCACTCCTCGAGGATGGAATAGACCACGTCGGGCCGGGCCGGGGTGGTGAAGTCGAGATCGTTGCCCAGGCGGCCGAGCAGCGCGTCGCGGACGGAACCGCCGACGAGGTAGAGGGGGGCGTCGTGAAGCGCAAAGCGTTCCACCAGGCCGCTTAAGAGGCCACTGAGCCGGGCGACGGTGGCGTCCGCGCGGGCGAGAACGCCGATTAGCTGAGTGTCCTGAAAATTCACGGATCGAAGTCTACTACGATTAGCAGGGATGACTAAGAACACGCCAGGGTCCAAGCGCCGCCGCCGGCGGGGCACGGGCCACCGGAACCACCGCACGGGACGCCCCCAGCGCACGTCCACCAACCGCATGACCACGCGGGACGAGACGTCCGCGGGCGGACTCGTCGTGTCCGGATTGGCGGAGGCCGTCGACGAGGACGGCAACGTAGACCTCTCACAGATCTATGTGGCGCTCATCGGCAGGCTGGACCGCCGCGGCCGCCTGCTGTGGTCCATGCCGAAAGGCCATGTAGAAAACGGCGAAGCCAAGGAGCTGACCGCCGAGCGCGAGGTCTGGGAGGAGACCGGCATCCACGGCGAGGTCTTCGCGGACCTGGGCATGATCGATTATTGGTTCGTCTCCGATGGCGTGCGCATTCACAAGACCGTGCACCATCATTTGCTGCGTTTTGTCGATGGCATCATGAACGACGAAGACCCGGAGGTCACGGAGGTGTCCTGGATCCCGGTCTCCGAGCTCATCGAGCACCTGGCCTATGCCGACGAGCGCAAGCTGGCGCGCATCGCCCACGACCTTCTTCCGGATCTCGCGCGAAAGGAAGCTGCCGAAGGAAAGGCGACCCCGCGGTGAGCTGGCGCGCAGCGGCGGCCATCGCGGCCTTGGCGGTGGGCTGCACCGTCCCCGTGGCCCAGGCGGAAACCCTCGATACTGGGATCACCGACTCCCACTACTGGCTCGGCTCCCGCGGACCTGATGAGCTGGAGCTGAGCCTGCTCAGCGCGAGCGAGGCGCGGGTAGGGGAGACGCTGGAGCTGCAGCTGCGCATCCACAACCCAACCGAGAGCGCCGTTGATGATCTCCAGATCACCTCCCGCCGCAGCACTGCCGTGACCTCCACTACGCAGGCCCGCCAAGAGCTGGCCGCAGGATCCTTTCCTTATTATGGGGCCTCGCTCGGCGCAGGGACGCTCCAACCGGGGGAGAGCCGCGACGTCACCGTCAAGGTGCCCACCGCTCTGGGGGAGGACTCGACCCTGGCCATCACGGAGCCCGGCGCGTACCCGCTCCTGTTTACCTTGACCGGCACCCGCGACGGCCAAGCGGCCAGTTTCGCGGAGGAGCGGACGATCCTGGATTTCCAAGGAGAAGAGCCGGATGCCGAAGAGGAGGGCGAGCATTCCTTTTCCCTGGTCTATCCCATCACCGCCCAAGTGGACGTGGTCCCAGGTGATACCGGCGGCGAGGAGCTCATCTTAGAAAGCGAGCAGCTGGCTGAGCAGCTCTCGCCGGGCGGGCGCCTCGATCAGCTGCTCGATGCCTACCTGGAGCATGATCTGCACGGCTCCGGCTGCGTGGCCCTGGACCCTGCGCTTGTCGACGCCGCCGACCGCATGTCCGCCGGCTACACCGTCAACGAGACCCGCCCCTCCATTGCCAAACGCCCCACCCGCCTGCGCGATTCCTGGTTCACCCAGTCCGATTCCGATCGCGGTGAACCGGGCGCGGGTGCCCAAGACGCCGCCGCGTGGCTGGAGAAACTGAAAAAGGTGGACTGCCGCATGCTCATGCCGTGGGCCAACGCAGACACCGACGCCGTGGCCCAGGTAGGAAACGAGTGGCTCACCCACGAGGCCGTCGAGCAGGGCGCGGCCACCATCGAGCGCATCCTCGGCGCCCCGCTCAGCACGCCACTGACCGCGCCGGCCTCCGGGACAAGCGAGCACGCAATGCCAGTCCCGCTGCTGGTAGCGGATAACTCCGAATGGGCAGGCAAGGCCGCCACCTTCGATGCTTCCCTCGGCGCACTCTTAGCCCAAACCGGCTCGAAACCACAGACCACCGGGTACTCCAACCCGGAGCTGCGCTATGACTTTTCCATGGATTCGGAGCAGGCGCGGGCGCTGACGGCGGGGGCGTCGATAAGCGTGGCGTCCGCACAAGAGGAGACCGTGGCCAAGTTGCCGAACTACCAGGACCCAGCCGCCGCGCGTGCGGTGATGGAAGCAGCGCAGAGGCTCCTTGATTCTGGGCGCCTCCAGCCGCGCCCCGTCACCGCGCTAGATGTGGAGGAGGGCAGCGGTACCCCCGGCAGCCCGTATCCAGATCCCGCGGCGTTTCACGACGCCGAGATCACGCAGGTGACACAGCAGGCGCGCTATACCGACGAGCTGATGTCCATCATGGTTAATGATCCAGGCATCGCCATGACGCGCTATAGCTTCACGGCGCCCCTGCGCCACGATCTGCTCACGGCGCTGAGCGCTACCGACCGCTCCAGCCTGCACGGTTTCACGCCCTCGGTGAAGCAGAGCCGCGCGCGGCTGGAGAAGAACGCGAATATGCTGCGCGAGCTCCGCGCCTCCGTCTCCCTCATCCCGCCAGGCAACGTCTACACTCGCGTTTCGGAGTCATCGCCGCTGCTCATCGTGGCGGAGAACGGCCTGCCGCTGCCTGTCGACGCCCACCTGGCCTACGATGCCCCGGACGGCGCCACCTTGAACACGCAGGACTTGATTCACATTCCGGCCAAGGGATCCATTACCGTGTCCATGACCGCTGACCTGCCGAGCGACGTTGACCAGATGTCGCTGCGCCTGTGGCTAGCAACACCATCTGAGCACCTCATTTCGGATCCAATCGACATTACGGTGCAGACGCGTGCCGGTATCGTTAGCGTCTATGGAGTCGGCGCGATCGCCGCGCTCGCCCTCGTCCTTGCCGCACTGTTCCGGCTGGGTAAGCGGAAGAAAAAGAAGTCTCACGGATAGTTTTTCTCTATGACACATGAACCTATGTCTGGTGCCCGTCGACGCATTGTGACGCCCTCGCCGCCGGCACCGGTCCCGGAAAAGCGCGCGCCGAGCGGCGTCGTTGCTGTCGACGACGAACTCGAGGACCGTTCGGGACTGAAGGGCAAGTCTGCCTCGGCCCCGAGTGAGTCCCCCGGCGAAGAGAACTCCGACCGCGCCGTTGTGCGCGCCACCGGTTCGATGGCCATCGCGACGATGATCTCCCGCATCACGGGATTCATCCGCAACGTTCTCATCGGCTCGTCGCTCGGCCCCGCCATTTCTTCCGCTTTCACCACGGCGAACCAGCTGCCCAACCTCATCACGGAGATCGTGCTGGGCGCGGTGCTCACCTCGCTCGTCGTGCCCGTGCTCGTGCGCGCGGAGAAGGAAGACTCCGACCGCGGCGAGGCCTTCGTCCGCCGCCTCTTCACGCTGGCCTTCTCCCTGCTGGCGACGATCACGGTGCTCTCCTGCATCTTTGCCCCGCAGCTCACGCGCATGATGTTGCCGGAGGACGGCAAGGTCAACGCCGTGCAGGCCACCTCCTTTGCCTATTTGCTGCTACCGCAGATCTTCTTCTACGGGCTCTTCGCGCTCTTCCAAGCGGTGCTCAACACCAAGAACATCTTCGGGCCGGGCGCGTGGGCGCCGGTGGTCAATAACATCATCTCGATCTCGGTGCTCGTGGCCTATCAGCTGGTGCCGGGCAGCCTACATCCCAATGCGCCCTCGCCGATCACGGACGGGCACGTGCTGCTCTTGGCGCTTGGTACCACGGCGGGCGTCGTGGTTCAATGCCTCATCTTGTTCCCGTACCTCAAGAAGGCGGGTATTAACCTCAAGCCGCTCTGGGGCCTAGATGACCGGCTCAAACAGTTCGGTGGCATGGCGTTGGCCATCGTGGCCTACGTGGCCATTTCCCAGCTGGGCTATGTCATCACCTCCCGCGTGGCGGCGCATGCGGACGACGGCGCGCCCTTTACCTACCAACAGGCCTGGCTGCTTCTGCAGGTGCCCTACGGCGTCATTGGTGTCACCCTGCTGACCGCGATTATGCCGCGCCTGTCCCGCAACGCCGCGGACGGTGACGTCAAGGCCGTGGTTCGGGATCTCACGCTGGGCACGAAGCTGACGTTTATCGCCCTGATTCCGATCGTCATCTTCATGACGGGCTTCGGCATCCCGATTGCCCGCGGCCTCTTCCAGTACGGCGCCTTCGACGCGGATGCGGCCGAGTTGCTCGGCCTCACGCTGAGCTTCTCTGCCTTTACTCTGATTCCTTATGCCCTCGTGCTGCTGCACCTGCGCGTGTTCTACGCCCGCGAGGAAGCGTGGACGCCGACGTTCATCATCGCCGGCATCACGCTGACCAAGGTGGTGCTCTCCCTGCTGGCCCCGCACGTGGCGGACTCCCCGGAGCGCGTGGTCATCCTGCTGGGCACGGCCAACGGCTTCGGCTTCGTGGCCGGCGCGGTCATCGGTGGCTTCCTGCTCAAGCGCAAGCTGGGCAGCCTGGGTGGCCGCGCGGTCATCGCGACGACTATCTGGTCAGTGCTGGCCTCCCTCGTGGGTCTGGTCGTTGCCTACGCCATCAACTACGGCATCAACCTCGTCCTCCCAGCACAGGTGCCGCCGTTTGTGTACCTGCTCAAGCTGGCCGTCGTGGGCCTGGTCTTCGTGATCGTGACCGGCATCGTGCTCTCGCGTTCGGGTCTGCCGGAAGTCATCAACCTGGGCCGCCAGCTGCAGCGCATCCCCGGCATGTCCCGCATCATCAAGATCGAGCATGCCGAGGCCATCGAGGTCGAAGCCCCGGAGCAGCTGGAGTTCCAGCCCATCTTCAGCGTAGATGCCTTCAACTCCTCGCCGGTGCCGCCGCCGATGTCTGCCGGTATCGTCCGCGGCCCGCGCCTGGTGCCGGGTGCCCCAGTCTCCGATGGCCGCTTCCGCCTGCTCAAGGATTATGGCTCCGCCCCGGGTACCCGCTTCTGGAAGGCCCGCGAACAGGCCACCGGACGCCTGGTATCGCTGACCTTCGTGGACACCACGGGCGAGGCCCCCATGGCTCCGGCCACCCCGGCCGTGGCCGCCCGCCGCTCCGCAGAGGTCTCCCGCGCCACGCGCCGCCTGGCGGAAATGGAGCTGGATGCCGTGGCGGAGAACATCGATATCCTGTCCTACCGCCAGGGCTGCCTCGTCGTGGCGGACTGGGTCGAGGGCACCTCGTTGAAGACGGTGTCGGAAGACAAGGACCTCGATCCGCGCGCCGTGGCCCACGCCTTGGTACCGCTGGTGCGCACCACGGCCGCCGCCCACGCGGCGGACCTCGTGCTGGGTATTGAGAACCGCAACCGCATCCGCATTTCCACCGAGGGCGTTGCCACGCTGGCCTTCCCCGCGGTACTGCACAGCAACGATGAGGAGACGGACCGCTCGGCGCTGTCCTCCGCCATCTCGCTCCTCGTGGAGTCCACCAAGCCCACCCCGGAGGTGCTGCAGGAGATTGCCGCCGATGCCGAAGAGGGCGAGGACTCCGATCTCGAGGACATCGCTCACCGCCTGGCGGCCTTCGCCGGCGATGGCGAAGAGGGCGAGGAAACCCTCCAGGTTCCAGTGGAGGAAACCCCGCGCAAGGAGGATCCGAGCCCCGCACCGGGCTTCGGCGGCCGCGGCTACTCGGGCTCCGGCACCATCGTGCTGGGCGTTCTTGCCACCCTCTTCGTCGTGGCGATGGCCGCGCTGAGCGTGTGGATCCTCTCCCAGGTGGGTAACGAAAAGACTTCCCCGGTGGTGACCAAGAGCGAAGCCTCGACGGAGGCCACGTTCCCCAACGTCCCGCCGGTCTTGTTCAAGGACGTCAAGAGCACGTCCGTTCCGGAGGGCAAGGAGGTCACGGGCGAATGGACCACGAAGGAAGCAGAATCCGGACTTCTGCTCAGCATTGACAAGCCCACGCAGCTGCACGTGCTACCGCTGGAACAGAAGGATTCCATCGGCGCGAAGTACGTGGTCTACGGGGTGGATACCAAGGATTTCGATCCCACGGATCCGGAATCCGGCACGCTCACCGAACTCGCGCACGGCACCCTGACCAGCGCACGCCAGGACATCGAGCTGAAGAAGAAGCCCGTGGCCTTCGACGGCGCCCTCATCCTCTTTACTGACATGCCCAAGTCCGGTTCCGTCACGCTGGAGGAGGCCACCCTGGTGGGCATCCCCACCAACTAACGCACCTCCTCACGCATTTCCCCAGACCTCGATCCCGCAACTCCCTGCTCGCTGACTCAGATGTGCAACGCGCTTGACGACGCCCACCTGCAGGTTTCGGGTTGCAGGTCTGGGGCTTTGTAGTTCTTGCGCTCTCTTCCCTTGACAGATAAGGGGAGGGGCGTATAATTGTTGTTGTCACGTCAACAAACTAGAGAACTGAGGAACCCCCATGACTATCACTGCAGGAACGTACGCACTGGACCCGGCACACACCACCATCGGCTTTGTCGCCCGCCACGCCATGATCACCAAGGTGCGCGGCAATTTCAACGAGTTCGACGGCACCCTGACCGTAGGGGAGAACATTGCTGACTCCGCCGCCACCGCCACGGTGAAGACCGCGTCCATCGACACCAAGAACGCTGACCGCGATGCACACGTGAAGGGTGAGGACTTCTTCGACGTTGAGAAGTTCCCGGAGATGACCTTCACCGCGACTAAATTCGACGTTAACGAGGCAGGCGAGGGCACCGTCACCGGTGACCTCACCATCAAGGGCACCACCAAGTCTGTCGACTTCAAGGTGGAAGAGACCGGCGTCGCTGAGGATCCCTTTGGCAACACCCGCCTAGGCTTCGAGGCCAAGACCTCCATTAACCGCCTCGACTTCGGCATCGACTTCAACGCCCCGCTGAAGACCGGCGGCGTGCTGGTCTCCGAGGAGATCAAGATCGAGCTCGAGGTTTCTGCGATTAAGCAGTAAGCCATAAAGCGCGAAACCTCACCGTAGGAAGTAGTTCTAAGTTGTTGCCCGTAGTGCCCATTTCGGCACTACGGGCAACAGTTTTTGCGGAGTTGTTTGAAACAACTTTGAGCAGCTTACCTGTGATACGCACCGCAGTGACGTTTAAGATGTAGCGCATGACTACCGCAAACCTCACCCATGCAGAAGCTTCCGCCCGCAGCGCCGCGCTGCGCCTGAGCACCTACGAGCTATACCTCGACGTCACGAGCGCCGCAACCGACGCCGATTCCTACGAGGTCACCTCACGTATTACATTCACCACCACTGAACCCGAAACCTTCGTGGACTACCTGGGCAAGGCCGTGCACTCAGTGCGCGTCAACGGCGAGGAGGTGGAGAACACCTTCGACGGCGGACGCGTGTACCTGCGCAATCTTCCAGTGGGGGAAGAGCTCACCGTGGAGATCACCGGCTCCTCCTATTACTCCCGCACCGGCCAGGGCCTGCACCGCATGCACGACCAAGCCGATGACACCACGTACCTCTACTCGCACCTCGAGCCTTCTGATGCCCGCCGCATCTTCCCCTGCTTTGACCAGCCGGATCTCAAGGCCAGCTACGAGGTGCACCTCACCGGCCCGGAAGGCTGGCAGCTGCTCAGCAACCAGCCGGAGGTTGGCCGCGAGAAGACCGAGGGCAGGGAAGTAGCGCACTTCGCGCCGACGCCTCTGCTGTCGACGTATTTGACGGCGTTTGCGGCGGGGCCGTACGTCGAGAAGCACAGCACCTGGACCGCACCCGATGGGTCCTTGGAAGTGGAGCTGCGCGCCTTTGCCCGCGCCTCCATGGTGGAGTACCTGGATGATGAGATCCTGCAGGTCACCGCGCAGGGCATGGACTTCTTCCACAGCAACTACGGCTACCCGTACCCGTGGGGCAAGTACGATTCCATCTTCGTTCCGGAGTACAACCTGGGTGCGATGGAGAACCCCGGCCTGGTGACCTTTACGGAGCATTACCTCTTCCGTTCCGCCGCCACCCGCGCGCAGCATGCCGGGCGCACGAACACCATCCTGCACGAGATGTCGCACATGTGGTTCGGAGACCTAGTCACCCCGCAGTGGTGGGATGACCTGTGGCTCAAGGAGTCCTTCGCGGAGTTCATGGGCGCGGATTCCTCGGTGCATGCCACCGACTACACCGAGGCATGGGTCAACTTCGCAGGCCAGCGCAAGAACTGGGCCTACCTGCAGGATCAGCTGCCCACCACGCACCCGATCAAGGCCGAGATCCCGGACGTGGATGCCGCGCGCCAGAACTTCGACGGCATTACTTATGCCAAGGGAGCGGCGGTGCTCAAGCAGCTGGTGCACTACGTGGGCCGCGAGAACTTCTACGCCGGCGCGCGCGACTACTTCCAGGAGCACGCCTTTGCTGCCGCAACCTTCGAGGACCTGCTCAAGGCGCTGAAGAAGCACACCGACCGCGACCTCGATGCCTGGTCCACCGCCTGGCTGCGCACGTGGGGCCCGGATACGCTGACCCCGGAACTGCACACGGACGGCGACAAGATTCACGAGCTCGCCATCGTGGTCGAGGCCGAAGACACCACGCGCCCGCACCGCCTCAACGTGACGCTATTCGATGACTCCCTGAACAAATACGCCACCCTTGACGTCGATCTGGAGGGCGAGCGCACCATCCTCGACGAGGCTTCTGGGCTTCAGGCGCCGGCGTTGCTGCTGCTGAACGACGGCGACCACACCTACGCCAAGGTCCGCTTCGACGAGACCTCCTTGGAGACCATTCGCACGCGCCTGTCTGACGTTCCGGATGAGCTCTCCCGCGCGGTCATCTGGACCTCCCTGTGGAACCTCACCCGCGATGGCGAGTGGCCGGTGCGCTCCTACCTCGACACCGTGCTGAAGCACGCTCCGGCGGAGTCCAACCCGACGCTTCTGACCACGGCCTTCGCCAACGCCGCCTATGCCATCAACCACTTTGTGGGCGAGGAGGCTCGCGAGGAGATTCGCGCCGACTACGCCGAGCGCCTCTGGGAGGTGCTACAGCAAGCACCGGCAGGCTCCGACGCACAGCTCACCGTCGCCCGCGCCGCCATCCAGGCACTTGCCGCCACCCCGGCGGAGTCCGGCACGCAGCGCCTGCGCGCGCTTTACGACGGCTCCCTCGACGGCCTCGCCCTCGACCCGGACATCCGCTGGGCCATCTTGCGCGCGCTGGCCGCCCGCGATGCCGTCAGCGCCGAGGAGCTCGAGGCGGAGAAGGAGCGCGATAACACGCTCACCGGTGCCGCCGCCTACCTGGGCGCCTCCCACGCCTTCCCGTCTGCCGAGCTCAAGCGCGAAGTCTTCGACCTCGTGCGCACGCCGGGTAAGTACTCCAACGCGGAGGTGGATTCCCTGCTCGCGGCGTTCAACGCGCCGCGCTCGGCCCACCTCACCGAGGCCTTTGCCCAGGAATACTTCGACTCGTTGTCTCAGCTGTGGGAGGAGCACCCCATCGAAATTGCCAACCGCCTCGTGCGCGGGCTCTACCCGGATCTCGCAATGGCCGACGCCGCCACCAGCGAGTTCCTGGCCACCGAGCGCCCACGTGCGCTGCGCCGCGTGCTGCTGGAATGCCAGGATGCGCTGCGTCGCGCGCAACGCGTCCGTGCCGCGCAATAAGCGCTTCGCGTAGCGGACAGAAGAATCTTCCCGTAAACTCGCAGACACATTAACGGGGGGACAATCACAAACCATCGGCTTCGGCTGGGGGCTGTGTTGACCCAAATGTCATTGCTCAAGTTTCCGGGGGGATTCTTAGTGTCAGCACAGCCGACCGATCGTGAACTCGTCGACGCCTTCATTGGCGGAGATACTAAGGCTTTTTCGGCAATCGTCGAGAAGCACCGCGCGCGCCTGACCGCCATGGCGCGGCGCTACACACGCAACGATGATGATGCGCAGGACATCGTGCAGGAGGCCCTGCTCAAGGCCAGCTGCAATATGGCCTCCTACCGACACGATGCCACCCTGAGTACGTGGCTGCACCGGCTGGTGATGAACTCCGGCTATGACTTCCTCAACCACCGATCGAACCGAGAGAACGCATCCCTGGATGCGGAGATCATTGAGGATGACCGCAACTATGCGCTCGCACACAACCCCAGCGAAAACCTGGCGGAACGCATCACGGTGGCCCAAGCGATGGAAACCTTGCGCGAGGACCAGCGCGAGGCGCTGTACCTCACCGACGTGGCTGGCTATCCCATCGATACCGTGGCCAAGGTGCAGGGGGTTGCGCCGGGCACGGTGAAGTCGCGCCGAGCCCGGGCTCGGCAAGTGTTGCGTGCGGCGATAGACTGAGGGCGAGTAGAATCTGAGTCTTACTTAAAAATTATCGTTTCAAGGGAGTTTTTAGTGACTATCCACGATGTCGCCATCGTCGGCTCCGGCCCCGCCGGCTACACCGCAGCGCTCTACGCAGCACGCGCCGAGCTCAATCCCATCGTCTTCGAGGGCTTTGAATACGGTGGCGAACTCATGAACACCACCGAGGTAGAGAACTACCCGGGCTTCCAGAAGGGAATCATGGGCCCTGAGCTCATGGAAGAGATGCGCGCCCAGGCCATCCGCTTCGGTGCCGACCTGCGCATGGAAGTCGTAGATTCCGTCGAGCTCGAAGGCGAGGTGAAGAAGCTGCACGTGGGCGACGAGGTTTATGAAGCCCGTGCTGTCATCCTCGCTACCGGTGCCGCTCCGCGCTACCTGGGTATTCCGGGCGAATCGGAGCTGACCGGCCGCGGCGTGTCCGCATGTGCCACCTGCGATGGCTTCTTCTTCAAGGACCACAACATCGCCGTCGTCGGCGGCGGCGATTCCGCCATGGAGGAGGCTACCTTCCTCACCAAGTTCGCCGAGACCGTCACCATTATTCACCGCTCGGAGAACTTCCGCGCCTCCAAGATCATGCTGGAGCGCGCCAAGGACAATCCAAAGATTAAGTGGCTGACCAACACCACCGTCGAGCGCGTCCTGGAGAAGGATGGCAAGGTCGGTGCCCTCGAGGTAAAAAACGTGCTGACCGGTGAGACCAGTGAACTCGACCTGACCGCCATGTTCGTGGCCATTGGCCACGATCCGCGCTCCGGCTTCCTTAACGGCCAGGTAGAGACCGATGAAGCTGGCTACGTGGTGGTAGAGCAGCCGTCCACCAAGACCTCGCTGCCAGGTGTCTTTGCCTGTGGTGACTTGGTGGATGACCACTACCAGCAGGCCATCACCGCTGCGGGCTCCGGCTGCCGCGCGGCCATTGATGCGGAACATTTCCTCGCCGAGAACCGTTAGTGATCACATGAGCAACATTAAAAACGTCACTACTGATTCCTTCCGCGCCGACGTCGTGGAGGCAGGCAAGCCCGTCGTCGTGGACTTCTGGGCCGAATGGTGTGGGCCGTGCAAGAAGCTGTCCCCGATCCTCGAGGAGGTCGCCGAGGAGCTCGGTGATGACGTCTCCGTGGTCAAGGTCAACGTGGATGAAGAGCGCACTTTGGGTGCCATGTTCCAGATCATGTCCATTCCCTCCGTCCTGATTTTCAAGAACGGCGAGAAGGTCGATGAGTTCGTTGGCCTGCGTTCTAAGGCCGACATCGTGGCACAGGTAAAGAAGCAGCTCTAACTGGTAGTCTTTAACTCGTTGACGGCGCACTAAGGTGCGCCTCCTTGATCACGAAAGGGGTAGGTGTGAACCGCGTTTTACGTGTAGGTGACCAGAGCGTTCGGGTCGCCGAAGCACGCGCAACCCTTGCCCGCCTCGGCCTGATGACTGACTACCAGGGGACCTTGTCCGACTGGAAGAAGCAGAAGTACTCCGAAGCCGATAAGCACTTTGATAGCGAGCTGGCGCAAGTGCTCAAAGCCTTCCAGCAATCCCGTGGCATCGTGCCCAGTGGCGATATTGATGACCTTACTTTGCGTGAGCTGCGTCAGGCTTCCTACACCTTGGGCGCGCGCGTGCTGGCTTATGAACCGGGCAACGTGCAGGTGGGAGATGATGTATCCCAGCTGCAGCAACAGCTCCAGGAACTCGGCTTTTACCAAGAACGCATCGATGGCCATTTCGGCGCCCGCACCTACGCGGCGCTGGCGGAATACCAACTGAACTCCGGCCTGCGCAGCGATGGCATTTGCGGCCCAGCCACCATCAACGCGCTCAATCTGCTGGGCCGGCGGATCACGGGCGGCTCGGCGCACAATATCCAAGAGCGCGAGCGCGTGCGCAACGCGGGGCCCAAGCTGGCGGGCAAGCGCGTGGTGATCGACCCCAGCCTCGGCGGCTTCAACAAGGGCCGCACGGTCAAGGGCCGATATGGCGACATCACGGAAGAAGAGATCCTCTGGGATCTGGCCGAGCGCGTCGCCGGCCGCATGATTGCCGCCGGCATGGAGACCATCATCTCCCGCCCGCGTACCGATGATCCCTCCATCCACGATCGCGCCGACATTGCCAATGCCTTTGGCGCTGACTTGGTTATTTCACTCGCCTGCGATGAGTACCCCACGGAAAAAGCCAATGGCGTAGCCACCTTCTACTTCGGTTCTGAGTCCGGCAATTCCTCTCTCATTGGGGAGACGCTCTCCGGCTTCATCCAGCGCGAGATCGTTGCCCGCACCGAGCTGGGCAACTGCCGCAACCACGGCCGCACGTGGGCGCTGCTGCGCTTGACGCAGATGCCGGTGGTGCAGGTAGTTCTGGGTTACCTGACCAGCCCGAAGGACGTGGCGATTCTGACTAACCCAGAGTGCCGCGATGACATCGCCGAGGCCATCGTCGTCTCCGTCAAGCGCCTCTACCTCCTCGACGACGACACCGCCGTGACCGGCACCTACCGCTTCGACGAGCTCCTGCGCGCGGAGCGCTCCTCCTAACGGGCTCAGGCCAAGGCGCGGGCGAGGAGGTCTTCCACGGCGGCTGCGGTCAGCAGATCGAAGGCAGGCGGCAGCTCGAGGCGCAGGCGCGGCGTGATGGGGTGATCGCGCTCCACCCTGAAACCGGCGGATTCCAGCGTTTCTACCGGTAGTAGGCCGATACGGCCGGGCTTATCCCGCAAAAGATTCTCGGCGGCGCGGGCATCACGGTAACCAAAGGCCTCAACGGCGCTGGCTTCGCGGGAGGTGAGATGCATGATGGTGGCGTCGAGAAGCACTGCCTCGAGGCCCTTCGCCGCACGGTGCGACTTCACGAACAGGGAGGACACCAGCACCGCGTCCTCCGAAACAGGGGAGGTGGGCAGCTTGGCGGCACCGGGGGCAAGATCGGGCGGGCAGAAGAACACGGTGGCTTCATCGCCCACGGTAAAACCGCACTCGCCGCAGCGCAGCAGGGTGGCGCTGATCCATGCTTCCTTCTCGAAAGCCGGATCAGCGACCGTGGTCTTCAGCTCCCAGAAGATGGATCGGGCCGCCAAGGGGTTGATGGCAACACCTTCCTTGACGGCTTGGACAAGCATGGTCAGCTAGCTGCTTTCCTTGCCCTCAATGAGGGCCAAAATGCGCTCGAAATCTTCCTGGTCGCCGAATTCGACGACCATCTTGCCCTTGCGCTTGCCCATGGTGACGGTGACCTTGGTATCAAAGCGATCGGCCAGACGCTCAGCGGAATCGGTAAAGAACTGCGGCTGCGGGGCGGCAGGCTTCTTGCTTGGCTCGGCCGGCTTGCCGTCGCGCTTGTATAGGGTGACGGCTTCCTCCGTGGCGCGCACGGACAGGCCCTCAGCCACGATGCGGTTAGCAATGAGCTCCATGGCCTCGGCATCCGGCAGACCCAGCAGCGCGCGGGCATGGCCACCGGACAAGGTGCCTGCGGCGACGCGCTTCTGCACGTTGACCGGCAGCTTGAGCAGGCGAATCATGTTGGTGACCTGCGGGCGGGAGCGGCCGATGCGATCAGCCAACTCGTTCTGGGTCACGCCGAATTCCTCCAGCAGCTGCTGGTAGGCGTGGGCCTCTTCCAGCGGGTTGAGCTGCACGCGGTGGATGTTCTCCAGAAGCGCATCCCGCAGCAGATCATCATCCTTGGTATCGCGCACAATGGCCGGGATGGTGGCCAGGCCCGCCTTGGAGGAGGCGCGCCAGCGGCGCTCACCCATGATGAGCTCGAAGCCGCCCTCCTCGGCGGGGCGCACAACGACCGGTTGCAGCAGGCCGAACTCCTTGATCGAGTGGACCAGCTCCGCCAGCTCATCTTCGTCGAAGACAGAACGCGGCTGCTTCGGGTTCGGCATGATGTCCCCGACGGAGATCTCGCGGTACGTCGCGCCAATCACCGAAGGTTTCGCCTGCCGCTTCTTCGAGCCAGTGGACTGCTGGATGGTCGGCGCACCCTGCACCCTTTTCGTGCCGCCATCCTTAGGAGTGCCGGCGGATGCGCCGAGAATAATGTCAGCCGCCGAATCCCCGAGGCGCGGCTTGCGGGAGGGAGCACCCGGGCCAGACGGAATGAGCGCGGCCAGGCCCTTACCCAGGCCGCCTTGGCGCTGCTCCGGCTTCTGGTCTGCCTTCTTATCTGCCACGATGTCCTATCCTTCCAATTCCGCGAAAATCTCTGGGCTCACGCCGATGGCACCCGTGGTGGGGTGCGGCGTGTAGTCTCCGCGCTTGTCCAGCTCGCGTGCGGCGGCGGAGTAGGCGCGGGCGCCTGTCGACGACGGGTCATAAGCGATAACCGTCTTACCATAGCCCGGCGCCTCCGAAACGCGCACGGAACGCGGGATGACGTTGCCCAAAACGACGGCGCCGAATTGCTCACGCACCTCATTGGCCACCTGCTCAGCCAGCTTGGTGCGGGCATCGAACATGGTGAGCAGCACGCCGGAGATGTGAAGGTCTTCGTTGAGGTGCTCCCGAATCATGGAAATATTGCCCAGCAACTGGCCCACGCCCTCCAGCGCGTAGTACTCGCACTGGATGGGGATGATGACTTCCTCCGCACACGTCATCGCATTGATGGTGAGCAGGCCCAGGGAGGGCGGGCAGTCGATGAAGACGTAGTCGAAGCCGTGCTCCTCAAGAAAACCGTTGTGCAGGGCGTCATAAAGGCGGAACTCGCGGCGGACCAGAGAAACCATTTCGATCTCAGCGCCGGCCAGATCAATGGTGGCCGGGATGCAGTAGAGGTTCTCATCGTCGGGGCAGTGCTGCATTGCTTCGTCCGCGCTGCAGTCACCCAAAAGGACCTCATAGCTGGATTTGGTGCCGGAGGTATGCTCCGCGCCTACCGCGGTGGAGGCGTTGCCCTGCGGGTCCAAGTCGATCACCAAGACCTTCTTGCCGGCCTCAGCGAGCGCGGCGGCAAGGTTGACGGCGGAGGTGGTTTTACCCACGCCACCCTTCTGGTTCGCGATGGTGATAAGACGAGGATGAGTCATGCCGTCTACTTTAGTTCACGCGCGGGACACGGATAATCGTGGTGCCGTGGATGGTCATGACCTCGGCTTTTCCGCCACCCGCGCGCTTGATATCGGCAGCGTCGCGCTCCAGCTCCTCATGGACTGAGGAGCCCTTGAGAGCGATCATCTCGCCGCCTTTACACACCAGCGGCAAGGACCACTTGGCCAGCTTGCCCAGCGGGGCCACCGCGCGGGAGGTCACGATGTCGGCGCCCTGCACCTGCTTTTTCACGGGGCCTTCCTCGGCGCGGCCGCGGATGACGGTGACGTTATCCAGACCCAGCAGGTCGACGACCTCGTTGAGGTAGGTCGAGCGCTTGAGCAACGGCTCGATGAGAGTGATCTTCAGGTCAGGGCGCGCGATGGCAAGCGGGATGCCGGGCAGGCCGGCGCCACTGCCGACGTCGATAAGCGTAGCGTTCTGCGGCATGACCTCGGCGACCACGGCGCAGTTAATGAGGTGGCGCTCCCACAGGCGCGGAACCTCGCGGGGGCCGATAAAACCACGAGTGGACCCGTCCGTAGCGAGCGAATCGTGATACTTCTGCGCGAGCGGCAGACGCGATCCGAAGACGTCAGACGGGTCCAGTGGCACAGTGTCGGACACAGATTCAGTCACTGTGAAAACTCCTGGGTTAATTTCTAGTTATTGTTCTTACGGCGCTGCTTCTTGGAGCGATTGTCCTTCTTGCGTGCACCCGGCTTCGGCGCGGAGGTGCGCTTGAGCTCAGCCTTGGCGGCTGCCTCTTCTTCTTCCTCGCGGTCCATCTTGGCGTAGACGATGCGAGTCTGGAAGAAGGTCCACACGGTGTTAGCCAGCATGTAGAAGAGCAGACCGATGGGCCAAATGAAGCCGGAGAAGACCAGCATGGCCGGCATGAACCACAGCATCATCTTGTTCATCATGGCCATCTGCTGCTGCATCATTTCCGCGTTCTGGCCCTGCGGGGTAGCGGTCTTGCCGGCGGCGCGGCGTGCCTCCTGGCGGTTGAGGGACATGCGGGCGTTGAAGTGCGTGAGCACCGCAATGATGGCGATGAGCGGCACGATAATAACGGCCGCCTGCATGGTGGTGGTCTCCTTAACGATCTCCAAACCGGAGTTCAGGCTCAGATTAGCCACCAGCGGCACGCCAAAGATCTTCGCGTCCACGAACTGCTTCACCAGCTCGGGCTTGAAGATGTAGTTGGCGATGGATGCGTTCATTTCCTCTGACATCGCCTCACCGGCCGGGTGCCCGATGCCACCGGCGACGGCCACGGTGCGGTCGAAGGAGCGCAGCACGTGGAAGAGACCAATGAACATGGGGATCTGCGCGAACATGGGCAGGCAGCCCGCCACGGGGCGGACGCCAGCTTCCTTGTAGATGCGCTGCATCTCCTGCGCCGCCTTGGTTTGGTCATTGGCGTACTTGGTGCGCAGTTCCTGAATTTGCGGCTGGATCTCCTGCATCTTGCGTGAAGAGCGCAGCTGCGTGATGGTCGGCTTGACCATGATGGCCTTGAGCGTCCACGTCAGCAGGACGATGGCGATGATCCAGGTCCCGCCCCATGCGGAATCAAGAACGAAGCTCAAGAGCCAATGCCAGAACCACAAGACGGCTGAAATTGGCCAATAGATGAAATTAAGCACGAGAGTTGTTTACCTCAGTTGTTGTTTGGTCGGTACCGGATCAAACCCACCCGGGTGCCAGGGACCGCACTTGCATAACCTGGCGAGCGCCATGCCCGTTCCCTTGAAGGCTCCATGGATGGAGATGGCTTCGAGGGCATAGGCACTGCACGTCGGTTCAAAACGACAGGTGGAGACCATCTTAAGGCCTGACACATGCTTTTGGTAGAAGCGCACCCCGTAAACCAAGACCCTGCCGAACCCGCGGGCTTCGGGGATCTCTTGGCCTTGGGAGTTCAGATATCCCATGTGCTTAACGCTTTGCGGATATCACGCTCAAGACGCTGGCTGGTGGCCTCGCTGCTGGCGGGCAGCGCACGAATAACGATGTCGACATTGGCGGGTAAAGCTTTCCCGTTGACTCCATCGCGCATGAGCGACATGCACACATGACGAAGCCGCCGGGAGGTGCGGTGGCGAACCACGGCATTCCCGACGGCTTTCGACACAATGAGGCCGAACCGCGGCCCAGTGGCCGCGATGTCGTCTTCACCGTCATTAAAGCGCAAATGCACGACGGCAGTGCGCGTGCCCGCCCGGCGCCCGCCCTTGATGGTCCGCCGAAACTGCCTCGGGGACGTGAGCTTGTGCTGGGCTGGAAGCATGAATTAAGCGGTGAGCTTAGCGCGACCCTTCTTGCGACGAGCGGCGACGATAGCGCGGCCGGCGCGGGTGCTCATGCGGGTACGGAAGCCGTGCTTGCGAGCGCGACGACGGTTGTTCGGCTGGAAGGTACGCTTACCCTTTGCCACGATTAACTCCTTGAAGTTGTTGGTGGATGGCACAGCCCAGCGCCAACGGCGCTCAGGCTTAAACATCCACTGATGAATGGTGTACGTGGGGATGAGGCTTCGCACTTGAAGCGCCATGAGGCGTGGCGAGGCATTCCCACATGCAACATGTGCACCATGCACTGTTGCGATAGACCATCACAGGTTACGTGACAGGTAGCGCGCTAAACAAATCGACACACTGGGTGTCCCCGAAATTACAAGGATGTTTTTATCCGCAGCTAGAGCGCCACTTTTCACCCACATGCTGCGCGGTCAATGCCTCCTCGCACCGACCGTGGCACGGACGAGCCGCGGTCGCGCCAGGCGTGCAAAGAAGTGCGTTAGACAGCATCCCCATAACGCGGTACAACTGAGGAATCTAATTCCACAGCCGCCCACAGGGTGTGGATAACTCTCAATCATAACTTGAGACTTTTGCTATTTGCGCAGGTCAACTGCATTAAGGAGCCGATGTAAAGTTATCCACAGCCATGAGATAGGCTGTGGATAAACCACCTATTCACACCTGTGGATAACTTTGTGGAATCCGAGGTTACACGCTAAAACATCGTGTGGAATCCCCGGTGGAAATCACAAGAAATTGGAATTTCCGCACCACCGTCTCTTCCTCATCCGTCCATCCGTCCCCGATCCAACCCACAGTCACGCAGTACATACTGCGGCCCTGAAGCCTCTCCTTCAGACACGTAAGTAGCTGTGGCCGGCCTCATCCGCCGGCACCGCGTGGCCGTGAAGCACACAGAAGGTAGGCGTTTTGTCTGATCCGCAAGCAGCCCTAAGGGCCAGCTGGAAAGCTGTGGTCAGTGATTTGCTGGCACAGTCCGAACAACCGAACTCGGACGTTCCCAACTTCACCCACAGCCAACGCCTCAACCTCCAGCTCGTAGAGCCCATCATGATCGGGGATGGCTACGCGTTGATTGCCGCCCCGCACGAGAATGCCAAGAGTGTTATTGAGGCTGAGCTGGGAGAGTACATCACCCGCGCTCTGTCGCAGCACATGGGCCGGCCGTGTTCCTTGGCTGTGACCATTGCCGCGCCCCCGCAGCCTGCTCCACAGGAAGAGCCCGAAGCTCCCGCACCCCAACGCCCCATTCAGACCGAGGCGCCGGAGTACGGCATGGGCCACCAGGCTCAGTCTTTCCAGCAAGCCATGCCGCCCACGCCACCGACCCAGCCGGCCCAACCCGCTCCGCCCGCTCATCATCAGCCGCGCTCATGGGATGCCGCGCATTCCCCGGCCAGCCTGGATGAGTTAGCGCAGCACTACAGTGAGCAGCAGAGCACCGCTCCCAGCGGCTACCCGGACTACTCGGAGGCAGCCGGCGCGCGCATTCCGCGCGAGGAACCCGCGCATAACCCGAACCACGAAAAGTCTCTCAACCCGAAACACACTTTTGAGAACTTCGTCATCGGTTCCTCCAACCGTTTTGCCAACGGTGCCGCCGTGGCGGTGGCGGAAAACCCCGCCCGCGCCTATAACCCACTGTTCATTTGGGGCGGCTCCGGGCTGGGCAAGACGCACCTGTTGCACGCGGCCGGAAATTACGCCCAGGTCCTGCACCCGGGCCTGCGGGTGAAATATGTGTCCTCGGAGGAATTCACCAACGATTACATCAACTCGCTACGCGATGACCGCCAAGAGTCCTTCAAGCGCCGCTACCGCAACTTGGACATCCTCATGGTCGATGACATCCAGTTCTTGGAAGGCAAGGAGTCCACGCAGGAAGAGTTCTTCCACACCTTCAATGCGCTGCACCAGGCCAATAAGCAGATCATTTTGTCCTCCGACCGCCCGCCGAAGCAGCTGACCACCCTGGAGGATCGCCTCCGCACCCGCTTTGAGGGTGGTCTGATTACGGATATTCAGCCGCCAGACCTGGAGACCCGCATCGCCATCCTCATGAAGAAAGCTTCTGCGGACGGCACAGACGTCGATCGCTCGGTCCTCGAGCTCATCGCCTCCCGCTTCGAATCCTCAATTCGCGAGCTGGAAGGTGCGCTCATCCGTGTGTCTGCTTACTCTTCCTTGGTCAATGAGCCGATCAGCCTAGAGATGGCGGAGATTGCCCTGCACGATTTGGCCCCGGATTCCGCGGATCGCCAGATCACCGCGGCGGCCATCATCGAGGTCACGGCGGACTACTTCAACATCGACGTGGACACCCTGCGCGGTTCCGGGAAGAAGCGCGCCGTTGCCCACGCCCGCCAGCTGGCGATGTACCTGTGCCGCGAGCTCACCGAGCTGTCCCTGCCGAAGATCGGTGATCAGTTCGGCGGCAAGGACCACACCACCGTCATCTATGCCGACCGCAAGATCCGCAAGGAAATGACAGAAAACCGCAACACCTACGACGAGATCCAGGCGCTGACCCAGCGCGTGAAGAACCACAACCAGCGTTAGCACCACGCAGCGCTTGGCGACGTCCCCTCCCACCCCGCACAACCTCCGCGCGGGCGTGGGCCGGGGCGTCTTTTTGATCGGTGAAGACTTATCCACATAGTTATTCACAGCTGTGTAATTTCACTGTTGTAATTTGTAGATCCTCGTCACGTTTTCTTCTTCCACAGCAGATCAGCAGCCTCTTCAGCCTTGTGAGCAACCCTGTGATCAGCGGCGATAGATCTGGGGATGGATTGTGGATAACTTCGGCCCCGACCGAGTTACTCACATTTCTTGTCATTTGATCACAGTGATCCCACACCCTCACTCACAGATCGGTTCGCGGCTGAGAGCTTGGCCTTTGCTGGGTTGTCCACAGATCCCACAGCGCTTATTACTACTCCTATTTTGTTTTCTCCCTAACTAAGAAGAAAAAGGATGTGTGTGATTCGCCGGCGCCCAGCCTGGCCGCACGGTCTCATCGAGGGCCGAAGAGGCGAATGACAAAACTCCTGTGGTTCGGTGCTGATCCTGTAAGTTGGAGTGAGCTTGCAAGAATCTTCCATCCGGAACTAGAGGAGCGTCTCACCATCATGGAGCAGTCCGTGTCATTTCGCGTTGCCAAAGATGATCTCGCTAACGCCGTAGCGTGGGTCGCGCGCAGCCTTCCTTCGAAGGTCACCCAACCAGTACTGCGCGCCATGCTGATCACCGCGGATGACAATGGTTTGGAATTCACGGGCTTCGACTACGAGGTGTCGACTCGCGTGCGCATCGCCGGCATGGTGGATGAGCCGGGACGTATCGCGGTGGCCGGTAAGTTGCTCTCTGACATCGTCGCTTCCTTGCCCAACAAGGAAATTGAGATGACGCAGGAGGACAACAAGGTTCTCTTGGTTTGTGGTTCCTCCCGCTTCGAGCTGCCGCTCATCCCGCTGGATGATTACCCGCAGTTGCCGGTCCTTCCGGAGGTCACCGGCACGATCAACCCGCAGCTTTTCGTGGAAGCCATCAGCCAAGTTGTCGCCGCTGCCGGCAAGGATGACACCCTGCCCATGCTCACCGGCGTGCACATCGATATCAATGGCTCCCACGTGCAGATGACGGCGACGGACCGCTTCCGCCTGGCCATGCGCACCTTCGAGTGGGATCCGGTATCCCCCGACGTGGAGGCCAAGCTCCTCGTCCCGGCAAAGACGCTGCAGGAGACCGGCCGCTCCCTCGACACACACCTCAACATCCCGGTGGAGATCGCCGTAGGCACGGGTGAGAACATCGCTGCGGAAGGTTTATTCGGCCTGCATGCCGATAACCGCGAGACCACCACGCGCATGCTCGATGCAGATTTCCCGAATGTGGCACCCCTGCTGCCGAAGACCCACACGGCCATGGCCAGCATTGAGGTCGCACCGCTGCAGGAAGCCATCCGCCGCGTATCCCTGCTGACGGACCGCAACGCTCAGATCCGCATGGAGTTCAGCGAAGGTGAAGTGACCTTGGCCGCCGGCGCCGATTCCGGCCGCGCAAGCGAGTCCCTGCCCTGTGCTTTCAACGGCCGCGACAACTTCGTCATTGCGTTTAACCCGTCCTACCTCAAGGATGGTTTGGCCGTGGTCCACACGGACCGCGTGGTCTTCGGCTTTACCGAGCCCTCGCGCCCGGCGATTATGATTCCGGAGCCGGAGGAGCTGCCGGAGGCCAACGAGGATGGCTCTTTCCCCACCCCGGAGACTGACTTCACCTACCTGCTGATGCCAGTGCGCTTGCCGGGCTAGGCCATATGTTTATTCGCGATCTCGATGTCAGGGACTTTCGCTCCTGGCCCGAGCTCACTCTCAGGCTGCAACCGGGGATTACCCTTTTTATCGGCCGCAACGGTTTTGGCAAGACCAATATCGTCGAAGCCATCGGCTATGTTGCCCACCTGTCCTCGCACCGCGTCGCCCACGACGCCCCCCTCGTGCGCCACGGCGCAACCAACGCCCGCATTTCCGCCACGGCGGTCAACCAGGGGCGCGAGCTCACCGCGCACCTGCTCATCAAACCCCATGCAGCTAACCAAGCGCAGATCAACCGCACGCGCCTGAAATCCCCGCGGGAGCTGCTCGGCGTGGTGCAAACCGTGCTCTTTTCCCCGGAGGATTTATCTCTCGTGCGGGGCGAACCGGCAACGCGCCGCCAGTATTTGGATGACATCATTGCCTCCCGCACTCCGCGCCTGGCGGGTATCAAGGCCGACTATGACAAGGTGCTCAAGCAGCGCAACGCGCTGTTGAAGTCGGCGTCACCGAGCCTGCGCCGCGGCTACAACGACAGCGACGGCGCCTCAGCGCTGGCAACCCTCGACGTGTGGGATACGCAGTTGTCTTCGCTCGGCGCGAAGGTGATCCAGGCACGCCTGGCGCTTGTCGACGAACTCCGCGAGCTCATCCCCGCCGCCTATGCCGGCCTGGCCCCGGAATCGCGCCCGGCGGCCATCGAGTACAAGTCCACGGTGGATACCTCCGACCGCGAGGTTATCGAGGCCATGATGCTCACCGAGCTAGCAAATAAACGCCAGCGCGAGATCGAGCGTGGCATCTCGCTCGTTGGCCCGCACCGCGATGACCTTGTGCTCAACCTGGGGACGAGTCCCGCTAAGGGCTTTGCCAGCCACGGTGAGACTTGGTCTTATGCCATCTCCTTGCGCCTAGCGGAGTTCAACCTGCTGCGCCAGGATGGCACTGATCCGATCCTCATCCTCGACGATGTCTTCGCTGAACTCGATGCCAAGCGCCGCGAGAAGCTCGTCCATCTCGCCGCAGGTGCGGAACAGGTACTCATCACCGCGGCGGTGGATGAGGATTTGCCCGGCAACCTGCAGCCCATTGAGCGCTTCACCGTCAGCGTGCGCGATACCGACGAGGGCCGGGTATCAGAGGTCGCACCGTACGATGCGGGCGGTGAAAGCGATGACTGAGCAGGAATTTGATCCGGTCAAAGCGCTCTTTGAGCGCACGCGGAGTAATTCCAAGAACCCGCCGAAGTTCAATAAACCGGCCCCCAAGATGAACCTGGCGCCAACGTCACAAGAACAGCAGCCGAAGCCTTTTCGGCGCGGGCGGCCGAGTGGACCCGACGGTCGCCGCCGGCGCCGGAGCCTCGACATCCCTAGCCTGGGCGCGCAGATCCAACGCGAGATTGGCAAGCGCGGCTGGGAGCACGAATTAGCTCATGGCTGGGTCATGGGCAATTGGGAAAACCTCGTGGGTGAACGCATCGCCGCGCATACTCAGCCGCTGAACATCAAGGAGCAGGTTGTTTACGTGGCGTGCGATTCCTCCAGCTGGGCCACTGAGCTGCGCTACCTGCAGCGGCCCATCTTGCAAAAGATCGCCGACCGCCTGGGCCCGGACGTGGTGGTTAAGCTCCACATTCAGGGCCCCAAGCAGCACCGCAACTATGAGGGCCGCCAATGGGTCAAGCCGCAAGGTTCACAGGATACGTACGGCTGATCGGGGCGATCGCGAAATTCACGCAAATTTGGGGCTCTCACGGGCGTGCAGTGTCCTCGCGTGGGGGGACACAGTGTAGAATGGCTAAAGTCTTAGATTTAGCTCTAGCCAAAAGGAGTACACGAATCCGTGGCTGAACAACACGCATATGATGCGGGGTCAATTACGATTCTGGAGGGCCTTGAGGCCGTCCGTAAGCGCCCCGGTATGTACATCGGTTCCACCGGTGCCCGCGGCCTGCACCACCTGATCTGGGAGATCGTCGACAACTCCGTCGATGAGGCAATGGCGGGCTATGCCGACAAGGTCATTGTCACCCTCCGTGAGGACGGGGGCATCGAGGTTATCGATAACGGCCGTGGTATCCCGGTCGAAATGCACGCCTCCGGTATCCCTACCGTCCAGGTGGTTATGACCCAGCTGCATGCCGGCGGTAAGTTCGACTCTGAATCTTATGCCGTATCCGGTGGTCTCCACGGCGTGGGTATCTCTGTGGTCAACGCCCTGTCCACCCGTGTCGAAGCGGACATCAAGCGCAATGGAAAGCACTGGTACCAGAACTTCAACAACGCTATTCCCGAGGAACTCGTTGAAGGCGATAATGCTCGCGGTACCGGCTCCACCATCCGCTTCTGGCCGGATCCGGAGATCTTCGAAACCGTTGAGTTTAACTACGACACCATCGCTCGCCGCCTGCAGGAGATGGCCTTCCTGAACAAGGGCCTGACCATTGTGCTGCGTGACGAGCGCGCGATCTCCAAGGAGCAGGCCGAGCTTGAAGAGATCGCCGAGGCAGGCGACGCTGCCGTCAGCCTGAGTTCCCTCGATGATAAGGATAAGTCCGCCAAGGAGGGTGAGGACGGCGAGGACAAGACTTCTAAGAAGAAGAAGGAAGTCACTTACCACTACCCAAATGGCCTGCAGGACTACGTTGAGCACCTCAACAAGAACAAGACCTCCATTCACCCCACCATCGTTGCCTTCGACGCCAAGGGTGAGGACCACGAGGTCGAAATCGCTCTACAGTGGAACCAGGGCTACAAGGAATCCGTCCATACTTTTGCCAACACCATCAACACCCATGAAGGTGGTACGCACGAGGAAGGCTTCCGCGCAGCGCTGACCACCTTGATGAACCGCTACGCCAAGGAGCACAAGCTCCTCAAGGAAAAGGACGGCAACCTCTCCGGTGAAGACTGCCGTGAAGGCCTTGCTGCCGTTATTTCCGTGAAGGTAGCGGATCCGCAGTTCGAGGGCCAGACCAAGACCAAGCTCGGTAACTCTGAGATCCGCGGCTTTGTCCAGCGCTCCGTCAACGAGCATCTCAACGATTGGTTCGACGCTAACCCGGCTGAGGCCAAGGTCATTATCAACAAGGCCGTGTCCTCCGCGCACGCCCGCGTAGCCGCGCGTAAGGCACGTGAGCTGGTTCGCCGCAAGTCAGCCGGCGACCTCGGCGGCCTGCCCGGCAAGCTGGCGGATTGCCGCTCCAAGGATTCGAAGCTTTCTGAGCTTTACATCGTGGAGGGTGACTCCGCAGGTGGTTCCGCGAAGGGCGGCCGCGATTCCATGTTCCAGGCCATCCTGCCGCTGCGCGGTAAGATCCTCAACGTGGAAAAGGCCCGCATGGACAAGGTTCTCAAGAACGCTGAGGTCCAGGCCATCATCACCGCTCTGGGCACCGGTATCCACGAAGAATTCGACATTTCGAAGCTGCGCTACGACAAGATCGTGCTCATGGCCGATGCCGACGTGGACGGCCAGCACATCGCCACGCTGCTTCTGACCCTGCTTTTCCGCTTCATGCCGCAGCTGGTCGAGGATGGTCACGTCTACCTGGCGAATCCGCCGCTGTACAAGCTGAAGTGGGCCAAGGGCCAACCGGGCTACGCCTTCTCCGATGCTGAGCGCGACAAGCTGCTGGCTGAGGGCCTGGAAGAGGGCCGCAAAATCAACAAGGACGACGGCATCCAGCGCTACAAGGGTCTGGGTGAGATGAACGCTGCCGAGCTGTGGGAAACCACCTTGGATCCGACCACCCGCGTCCTGCGCCGCGTGGATCTGGAAGATGCGCAGCGCGCCGATGAGCTCTTCTCCATCCTGATGGGTGATGACGTGGCCGCTCGCCGCTCCTTCATTACCCGCCGTGCGAAGGACGTTCGCTTCCTCGACGTCTAAGGCATCTCAGAGCACGAGCCCACAGGGGAACAAGAGAAAGCAAGAAAAAGACCAGCCCTCAGAAAGAGGTGCTGGTCTTTTGTTCTTCGGGGCCTGGGCCCGGATAGCTAATCCACTTATACGGTATCCATGTGGCGCTGCAGAACGCGGCCGATGGTCGCCACGTGGGGTTCCACAATGGACGAGGCCTTGCCGCGCAGGGACTTGTAGGTGCGCGCAATGCCGGGGGCTTTAATGTCTTCGGCGGAATTATCAGCTGCAGACATAAGGGCCTCTGTAACTTCGCCGCTGCGCCCGTCGAGGTAGGTGCCAAAATCGGACTGCTCAGAGCCTTCAAATTCCTTCCAGTAGGAATCCAGGCTGTTGAGCAGCTCCGGCAGCATCTGGTTGATTCCCTTCGACAGAACCTTGGAGTCCGCCTTCTTTGCGGCCACCAAGGCGCCTTTGAAGGCCATGCCGGTGATACCGGTGAGGGATGCTACGGCATCGTCTGCTGCTGTGGACAAGTCCGCCACCACGGCGTTGCGGGTAGGGGACTGGAGGAGTTGGGAGAGGTTTGTCATACAGGCGAGCTTACTGTGCCGGGGCGCTGGAGCCTGCCTTGAGCGCGGCAAGCTGGTCAGCAATCTCCGGGAAACCATTGGTGCGGGCGAGGCGCTCGAGGTCGAAGTCGAGCCCACCTTCGTAAAGACGGTTGTGCTCGGAAGAACCTGAGGAGCCTGCCATGCCGATTTGGGCGGCGAACTCGTCTGCCTGAGCGCGCAGAGCTGGGTTGTTGTCCACGACGAGCTTGAGCAGCGCCATCGCAGCAGCGATGGAACCGCCGATGATGAGCGTCATGTCGATGGGCGTGGAGCCAGTCAGGGAGGAGCCGGCTTCGCCCTGCTCGAAGTCGGGGTTGACGTTCTTCTTCCAGGAATCGTCTGCGGTCTCAGCGCTCGCGGCGGGGGCGATGGCAGTGGTGAGGGTGGTGGCCACAACGCTGGCAGCGAGGAACTTCTTCAAAGACACAGAGGACATAGGGGATTCCTTTCTCGAAAGATAGGGGAGGGAGACTTCCTTATCTTGTTTAACTTACATAACTTCTGCAACAGAAAGATAGACCTGCGCGCACAATCGCGCGAATTCTTCATTCTTTCCATTCAGCGCGGGCACTGAGCGCAAGACCGTCTCCAGCGAGTGTGCCGCTGCAGCGCGGCTGCCGTGCACGGCAATTCCCTCGATGCTCGCCGTGCTCGCGGCGGCGGCAGCGGCTAGGGCGGCGAAGTTGGTTATCCGCACGCGATATACCCGGCAAAACTCCCGCGCGATCACAACCAGTTGCTCAACACTCATTTGCGCGAGCCCCGGGCTTGGCGGATTTCCGCCTCCAACTCCGAACGTCCGGGCAGCAGCCGGCGTGCGGTGTCCTGTACCTCAGCATCCGACAAGGTCCGTGCGGCCGCCGCGACGACGGCGCGGACCACCGCCTCGTGCTTGGAAGTACCTTGCGCAGAAGCCAACAAGGTCAGCGCGTGGTCTTGCTCTGGGGTCAGGCGCAGTGTCATAGCCATGGTAGAAATGGTATCACTGTGATACCACTGCCGCGCCAGAAACCGTCTCAGACAGCCCTAAACGGTAAGATAGGGCCTCATGAGTGATAACAACGGTGATCTTTTCGATCGCATCCAACCAATTGACATCAATGAGGAGATGGAGTCGAGCTACATCGACTACGCCATGTCCGTCATCGTCGGCCGCGCCCTGCCAGAGGTGCGCGACGGCCTCAAGCCGGTTCACCGCCGCATCCTTTACGCCATGTATGACTCCGGCTACCGGCCGGACCGTGGCTACGTAAAGTCCGCCCGCCCGGTCTCGGACACGATGGGCCAGTTCCACCCGCACGGTGACGTTGCTATCTACGACACCCTCGTGCGCCTCGCCCAGCCGTGGAACATGCGCTATCCGCTGGTCGACGGCCAAGGTAACTTCGGCTCCCGTGGTAATGACGGCCCGGCAGCTATGCGTTATACGGAGTGCCGCATGACGCCCTTGGCCATGGAGATGGTCCGCGACATCCGCGAAAACACCGTCGACTTCGCCCCGAACTACGACGGTAAGACGCAGGAACCGACCATCCTGCCCTCCCGCGTTCCGAACCTGCTGATGAACGGCTCCGGCGGTATCGCCGTCGGTATGGCCACCAACATTCCGCCGCACAACCTCAACGAGCTGGCGGATGCCATCTACTGGCTGCTTGATAACCCGAATGCTTCTGAGGAAGAAGCCTTGGCAGCCTGCATGGAACGCGTTAAGGGCCCAGATTTCCCCACCGCGGGTCTTATTGTGGGTGACCAGGGCATCAAGGATGCCTACACCACCGGCCGCGGCTCCATCCGTATGCGCGGCGTGACCTCCATTGAGGAGGTGGGCAACCGCCAGACCATCGTTATCACTGAGCTGCCCTACCAGGTCAACCCGGACAACATGATCTCCAATATCGCGGAGTCTGTGGTCAACGGCAAGATCGCCGGCATTGCCAAGATTGAGGATGAGTCCTCCGACCGTGTGGGCATGCGCATCGTTGTCACCCTCAAGCGTGACGCTGTAGCCCGCGTTGTCCTTAATAACCTGTACAAGCATTCCCAGCTGCAGACCTCTTTCGGCGCCAACATGCTTTCCATCGTGGATGGCGTGCCGCGCACCCTGCGCTTGGACCAAATGCTGAGCTACTACGTGGCTCACCAGATCGAGGTCATCGTCCGCCGTACCCAGTTCCGCCTCGATGAGGCCGAGAAGCGCGCCCACATCCTGCGCGGTCTGGTCAAGGCGCTCGACATGCTCGATGAGGTCATCGCGCTCATCCGCCGCTCCCCGACGGTGGAGGAGGCACGCGAGGGCCTGATGCAGCTTCTCGGCGTCGACGAGATCCAGGCCGATGCCATCCTGGCTATGCGTCTGCGTCGCCTGGCTGCCCTGGAGCGCCAGAAGATCATCGATGAGTTGGCCGAGATCGAGGAGATCATCGAGGACCTGAAAGACATCCTCGCTCGCGACGAGCGTCAGCGTCAGATCGTCCACGATGAGCTGGAGGAAATCGTCGAGAAATACGGCGATGAGCGTCGCACCCAGATTGTCGCCGCCTCCGGCGACGTCAGCGATGAGGACCTCATCGCCCGTGAGAACGTCGTGGTTACTATTACCGCTACCGGTTACGCCAAGCGCACCAAGGTGGATGCCTATAAGGCACAGAAGCGCGGCGGCAAGGGCGTGCGCGGCGCGGAGCTCAAGCAGGACGATATTGTGAAGAACTTCTTCGTCTGTTCCACGCACGACTGGATCCTGTTCTTCACCAACTTCGGCCGCGTCTACCGCCTCAAGGCCTACGAACTCCCGGAGGCGGGTCGCACCGCTCGCGGCCAGCACGTGGCCAACCTGCTGGAGTTCCAGCCGGAAGAAAAGATTGCCCAGGTCATTCAGATTCAGTCCTACGAGGACGCTCCATACCTAGTCCTTGCTACCCAGCAGGGCCGCGTGAAGAAGTCCCGCCTGACCGATTACGAGTCCGCACGTTCCGCCGGGCTAATCGCCATCAACCTCAACGAGGGCGATGCGCTCATCGGTGCACAGCTCGTCAACGAAGGCGATGACATCCTGCTCACCTCTGAGCAGGGCCAGGCCATCCGCTTCACTGCGGACGATGACCAGCTGCGCCCGATGGGCCGCGCTACCGCTGGTGTGAAGGGAATGCGCTTCCGCGGCGACGACCAGCTGTTGTCCATGTCTGTGGTCAGCGATGGCCAGTTCCTCTTGGTGGCTACCTCTGGTGGTTACGGCAAGCGCACCGCCATTGAGGAGTACACCCCGCAGGGCCGCGGTGGCCTTGGCGTGATGACCTTCAAGTACACCCCGAAGCGCGGCAAGCTCATTGCAGCAATCTCTGTGGACGAAGACGACGAGATCTTCGCGATTACCTCTGCTGGCGGCGTTGTCCGCACCGAGGTCAACCAGATTCGCCCGAGCTCCCGTGCCACCATGGGCGTGCGCTTGGTTAACTTGGCTGACGATGTCGAGCTGCTGGCCATCGACCGCAATGTGGAGGACGACGGCGAGGAGGACGCCCAGGCAGTGGCCAAGGGTGAAAAGACCGTCGAGGACGTCAAGCCCGAGCACCTCAAGCTTGGAGAGAACTCCAAGCAGGAAAAGGGCGAAGATAAGGACACCGATAAGGACGAGGAGTAACCCATGATTGGACGAGAGCTTCACCTAGCCCGGATTTCGCCCATGTCGGCGTTCCGCGTTGGCTTGGCCATGTCCCTCGTCGGCCTCGTGGCCTGGATCATCGCCGTGTGCCTGCTGTACATCGGCCTTGACCAGGCAGGTATCTGGGATTCCCTCAACAGCCTCGTCGGCGGTGTCGGTGGCGGTTTTGAGGTCTCCTTCGGATTGGTCGTCTCTGCAGCCGCTCTGTTCGGCGCCATTATCGCCGTCCTGATGACGATCTTGGCGCCACTCATGGCTGTTATATATAACGCCATCGTGGACGTCTTCGGTGGATTCAAGATCCGCCTGCAAGATGAGCCGCATCAATAGCGAAACAAAGAGAAGTAAAAACCGCTTCAAATACTGCATATGACCAGGCGATTTGTAATAAATCGCCGGTCCTATGTAGAGTAACTACTCGTTCCGGTCAAGGGCCTATAGCTCAGTCGGTTAGAGCGCATCGCTGATAACGATGAGGTCGCTGGTTCGATTCCAGCTAGGCCCACCACGGAACAATGGGGCATTAGCTCAATTGGTAGAGCATCTGCTTTGCAAGCAGAAGGTCAGGAGTTCGATTCTCCTATGCTCCACAATATAAATACGGAAAGACGCTCAGCGACGAAAACGAAGCTGGGCGTCTTTCCTTTTTCCTCACAAGCCCCACGAAGGCTCATCCAACGGCTTAAGGGACATTTCGTGTGGATTTGCGGCGTGTCGCACTAAGGGACATTTCGTGTGGATTTAGGAGCGTCCGGCCCAGCCTTTTCTTACGCCTAAGCTGGGGTTCCACTCGTTGTCGATGCCGGTGTCGAATGTGGCAGGTCGCCCGTCTGGGTGGCCGCGTCGTTTACGTTCTTCTTTTGCCCAGGCTGCGCGTGCGGCTTTTTCTCCTTGGCGTCCGAAGTCTTGTTGCTTGGCTAACTCCAGTGGCGCTACTGGGTCTTCGGTGTGGGTGTAGAGCCACCAGTCCATGGTGATGCGCTGATGCTCATCGAACATGCCACGATGATTGCCTGCTAAGTCTTTGAGTTGTTTGTTGATGCCGCCTTCTAGCAGGTTTGTGGTGGCTTTTAAATCCTGTGTGACACCTTCAGGCGGGTCAAGGAAGGTAAATAATTGTCCGGCGTGGATGAGTTTTTCCAAACGTTTTAGAGCCCTGCGGGCGTTGCGGTGGGTGTACCACCATTTCTGGTTAGCGCTGACCCATTTCGGTACTTGGCCTGCCGGTATAGCACTGCGGTAGGTGCGCTGTTTAAGCCAATCAGCAAAGGTGATGCGGGTGTGGTGGACTGCAGCAGTAAACCGCGCAGCATCTTCACGGTTGTGTACCTGGACGAGCATGTAGCCCAGTTTCCGGATTGCTTTATGCGCTGGGTGAATCGGGTTGCGGCTGATGTCGGCGAAGGTGTTGCGCTGGACGTGAACTAGGCAGCGCTGGATTCTCACGTCGGGCCATTTAATGCGCAGCGCTTTTAACGCTCCGCCTGCCCCGTCGGTGGTGACGATGAGTGGTTGAGCGATTTTGTCGAGCAGTTTCAGGTACTCGTATGAGCTTTCACGCAAGCACCAGTGCCAGGCGATGACGTGTGTATTGGTGCAGGCGACCAGCAGGCATTTCTTGTGGAAGTAGGTACCGTCGATAAAGACCTGGTCGTAAACCCGATAGGGGTCAGAAGAAGTGGGCACGGTGATAAACCACAAAAGCTTGAACCACCGGGTTAAAGTCCGCCTTGTTACCCCAAGGCGTTTAGCTAAATGGTCTGCGGATTCACCGGAAAGAATCCAGTCAATAAAGATTTTGAAGTGCCGTATCTCGCTGGTGTGTGCGCGGGTATTAATCGATGAACGTTGCACTGAGGACACAGCCAGCGTTGGGTTCCTGCCGCGGTTTTGCCGTTCTTAACCAGTCCGTGCCCGCATATGTCACACGACGGTCGATTCCTATTAGCCATAGGAATTGGCCTTACCGCACCAGCTGCAGTCCCCCTATCACAGACCTAGGACTATCCGGTGTTGATTTCATCGATCGGGCTGTTGGAACCGATCCAAAATCAAGATCACCGCATTATCCCAGGCTGTTCCGGGAATCCGTATCGGTTTATCCACACGAAATGTCCCTTAAGCCCATCCAACTCACCCGTGCCAGGTATCAGGGGGAGCAAGGGGTGAAAATTGGGCCGACACCCTAGCAAGTGCAATGACATTCGTGTAATTATTACCCAGATAGGGGTAGATCATTCACAGCTGTCACAAAGGTTCGAAATAGTTTCAATTTCAACTTCTGTATAAAACAATGTCATCTACCAGCAAAAATACAAGACATCGCCGCCAGCTGGTTGGAAAAACTTTAAAAATAAGTTGTGTTTGACTGGAAAGACCCGCCAGACTTCGATAATCTTGCTGCAGCGACAAAAGCTGCACTACTCGTTGAGAATGTGAAGATCATTCATGAAGAACGATTGCTAGCGTCGCCCTACACGACGGTTATCGTAAGATAATTTTCACAGTCCGACCTCAACTCTCATAGGGGAATTACATGTTCAAGAACCGTGTTCGCACCGCCGCTCTCGCAGGTGCTATCGCAGTTGCCACCGGTGTCTCCGGTGTTGCAGTCCCGGCTTTCGCTCAGGACACCAACACTTCCAACATCCAGGGCGGCGGCTTCAACGAGCCGGACGCATCCCTGGGTAAGGATGTAGAAGCTAAGAATGTCACCGAGGCTCAGCTGCGCGACCTCGTAGGCGCAACCCACCACTACATTGTCAACAACAACCAGTTCCGCGAGCTCTACGAAGCTGCCGCTGCTGCTAACACCGACGGTCTCGACCGCTCCGAGCAGGCAGACCACAAGGCTTACCAGGCTGCAGCCAACGAGGCTACCAAGCAGCTCGCACAGGCTGAGAAGAACGTTCAGGACGCTCGCGCTTCCGTAGCTTACGCTTTGGAGAACGACAAGGGCGCTGACAAGGCTTGGGCCAACTACGAAGAGAAGGCCTTCGACTACAACAACACCGTTACCAACGCCGCCGGCGGCCAGCGCTACGGCAAGGACGAGTCCAAGCTTGGTCTGCTGGAGAGCGACCTGAACAAGGCTAACCAGTGGGTTGAGAACAAGGTCAACGACGAGGATAAGTCTGGCCTCCCGGCGCTCCAGGCTCCGAAGCTGAGCCCGATTGATCCGGAGAGCTTCGACTCCGTTCAGAAGACCCCGGCGAAGAACATCAAGATCTTCGAAGACACCATCAAGACCTACAAGGAGCGCCTCGACTACGCTGGCTGGCGCGGTGCTGACAAGAGCGAGGATAGCTACATCACTCGCGACTATGTCCCGCTCCTCAAGCAGCTGATTGCTGACGCTGAGATGCTGCTGGAGCAGCTCAAGGCTGACGGTGCAGAGCTGGAAGAGGCTCGCAAGGCTGCCCTCGAGGCTTCCCGTAACGCTCAGGGTGCCGACATCCTGGTTCGCCAGGGCTACCTGGACCAGGCACACGCTCAGGTTCGCGTCCTGCGCGCCATGGAGGCTGAGTTCGCTATCGGTGCTCGCGTCCTCGAGCTGCGTGAGTCCAACGACAACGGCACCGTCGTTGTGAACGGCGAGCAGAAGACCCTGCGCGAGGCTTACGCTGAGCTCATCGCACACAAGACCGGCATCGTCTCCATCGCTAAGCAGAAGAACATGGAGACCTACGAGAAGCAGATCCAAGACTTCAAGGGCTTCAAGGAGTGGGCTTCCGACGAGGCTAACTTCGACGGCAACCGCATCTGGACCCCGAAGATTCCGGGCAACTTCGTGAACCCGGAGCGCCCGTACGGCGACTCCCCGGTTGCTGTCTGGGACGGTGGCACTGACCAGGAGCGCCTCGACTACCTGGCAATGAAGGTTGCTGCACAGCAGCTCTGGTTCGGACCGAACAACTACAACCTCGAGTACGAAGAGGCCTACCGCCAGGTTGTGAACGCTGACAATGGCGTTAAGAAGGTCATCGCTGACTCCAAGGCTGCCGAGGAGCAGGCTAAGGCTGAGAAGGAGCGCGCTGAGCAGGAGGCCAAGGACCGCCAGCGTATTGCTGACGCCCTCGAGAACCTGGCTGGCGGCAACAAGGGCGGCGACAACAACAAGGGCGGCGACAACAACAAGGGCGGCGACAACAACAAGGACGACAAGTCCTCCGACATCAAGGACAAGCTGTCCAACGATGGCAAGCCGACCCCGCTCGCTATCTTCGGTATCGTCGCTGGTGTCCTGGCCGCAATCGCAGCTGCTTTCCCGGCAATTGCTAAGGCTCTGAACATCAAGCTCCCCTTCTAATTCAAGCTAGCTTGAATCGGCTTCGCCCCTAACGGAGCCAGAGCTTAGGAAGCACCCCACCACTTGGTGGGGTGCTTCTCTTTGTTTTTAGCACGACTCCAAAATGGGTATATGGAGGGCTGCGACCTCAGACGGATCTACGCAAAGAAGATGCCGTAGGACAAGCTACTTGTGTTAGCTTGTCCTACGGCGTGAGCTGACCTTGGGTTGTTAACTTTTGCTCTACCTGCTGAGGTACTGGCGTCCAGGTTCGGGGTTAGGGATGAGGGTGTCTAGCGATACTGGCTCTAAACCTTTGGCGCGGAGGCCGTCAATAACGCATCGGGCGGCCTCAACAGTCGTGGCGTGAATGTCATGCATGAGAATGATGTCGCCTGCTTGGGCGCCGTCCACGGCTGCTGAGCAAACATGGTCGGAGTTGCGGTCCTTCCAATCTAGGGTGTCAACGCTCCATAGGGCTTGCGCTTGTCCGTTGTTCCTGGCCGCGTTGGCGACTGTCTGGTTTGTTGCACCATAGGGGGGTCGCACCCAATGAGGGCTTTCGCCTGTTGCTGCCTCGATGGCAGCGGCACCTGATTTGATCTCGGCGTCAACCTCATTCGCGGGAAGCTTGTTCATCTCGCGGTGTGTGTCGGTGTGGTTGCCCACGGTGTGGCCTTCCGCCTTCATACGGCGGAGGAGCTCGGGATGGGCATAGGCATGAGGAGCTAGGACCATGAAGCTGGCGTGGGCGTCCTTGGCCTTCAAGGTGTCGAGAAGCTGGCCCGTCAATGCATCTGGGCCATCGTCGTACGTGATGGCTACACAATTGGAGCAGGTTTCGTCCGCTACCGACTGGGATTTATCCTTATCGGTTTGGTTGGGCATGTCTGTCCGTGGTTTGGTGCTCTGCTTCGTTGCTGGGCGTGAGGAACCTGCAAAGACGGGATTGTCTTGTAGCTCCTTGGGTAGCGCTTTGTAGGCCTCGTATTCGATGCGGTCTACTTCTTTGCGCATGTCCTGCACAGTCGGAATCGTTGGCTGCGGGATGGATGGCTGCGGCAGTGTGGGTAGTTGTTGGGCAGTTGCCTGCTGTGGCACCGTAACGGTGGCAGCCAGCGTGAGGGCGGCTACGGAGCGGAGGAGTATTCGGCGCATGACGACCTTCCACTAAAGTTTCAGAGACGACTCATTGTCCCTCTTCCGCGTGTTGTTTTCTCAGGTGACACGCAACTAATGAGGAGTGAGTTAACTAAAGTGACGAAAGTTACCGCGCTTGGTGGGGACTGTTCTGCCAGTCATGATTTCGTAGATGGGCGCACAAGGAGTACGCTATGTAGCTGCTGGGGCATTAGCTCAATTGGTAGAGCATCTGCTTTGCAAGCAGAAGGTCAGGAGTTCGATTCTCCTATGCTCCACAAGGCGCTCACTGTGTGAGCGCCTTTTAGGTTTTCTGCCTAGGTCTTCTGCTTGCTGTTCAGTCTTCGTCTGATGTGGCCTCGTCGATGTCTTTGGCATTGGCGTTGCTGTCGAAGCGCTTGACCAGGACGATGTGGCCGTCCCACTCGCTGACTGGCTCGAAACCCAGGTGGAGGTAGAGGCGATGTGCGCGGTCGTTGTCTTTAGCCACTGAGAGCGAGATCCCCGGGGCGCCCATTTCACGGGCGAGGTCGGTGGCGGCGTCGATCAGCAGGGTGCCAACACCCTGGCCCCGGAAGCGGGGCTCCACGGCCAAGGCGAGCTCCGGGATACCTTCCGCCACGTGTCCAAATCCATGGCGTTCAGCCGTGCCCCAGTTCAGCCACACGCCACCGGCGGGGACGTGGCCGTCCCAAGCGATGAAACCTCCGCGGGAAGGCTCCCAATCGCCGAGGTAATAGTCAAAACCTTCCTCGAAACCTTCAGGGAGTTCCTTGTGCTCATCGCCGAAAGTATCGGCAAGGAAGTTGATACGGGCCAGATAGGTGCGGTCGGCTTCAGTAAGGGAAAGAAGATGCATGAGCTCCATGGTAAGGGCTAAAAGTAGCTGCGCTGAATGGCAAGAGCCGATGACGGGGAGGAAGATTCGTAGGTTCGTTGTCAGCGGAGGTTCCAATTGCACTTTTCTAGTGACTCTCTAGGCGGTGACAGAGACAACTTTTCGTTATACGATAATCCCATGACTGTGAAAGTTACTGATAAGCAATTGGATGCCTGGGTCGCTGAAGCCGAGCGAGGTTATAACCCGCAGGAGTTGAAAAAGCGAGGGCGTGGGCGTCCCGGACGAGGTTCTGAGCCTGCCAAAGTTGTGGCCGTAAGGCTGACGCAGGAAGAGTTAACAAACCTTGACCGGGTTGCAGCAAAGGAGAAGGTGACCCGGTCTGAGTTGATTCGACGGGCAATCAAGCAGATCGTCGCATAAGATGCGCGACTATTCCCTGGCTGGTTCTGCTTGCTGTGCTCTCACCTATTTCCCATGCTCCCATTGGGCATAGGCCGAGGCATAGCGCCCGCCCAGAGCGATGAGGTCGGCGTGAGTGCCGTCCTCGACGATCTGGCCTTGTTCCATGACGATGATGCGGTCGGCCTCGCGGGCTTGGTCCAGGCGGTGGGCAACGACGAGTGAGGTGCGGTCTTTGGTGACGGCCTTGGCGGCGTGTTCGAGTACCTCGGCGTGCTCAGAGCCGGCCTCGGAGGTGGCCTCATCCATGATGAGTACTGGCGGTTGGCGCAGGATCATGCGGGCCAGTGAGAGCTGTTGCTCGGCCTCCGCGCCGATCTCTTCGTTGCCGGCGCCGATGAGCGTGTCCAGGCCTTGGGGTAGCCAGCGCGAATTCTCATCGAGGCCCACGGTGTTGAGCGCGCGCCACAGTTCCTCATCGCTGGCATCGGGTTTCGCCAACAGCAGGTCGCTGCGCAGCGTGCCGGAGAAGAGGTGGACTTCCTGAGTAATGAGGGCGACGTGCTCGGTGATCCAGGTATTCGGCACCGTGGCGGTATCAATCCCGTCGAGGCTGATGGTGCCCGTTGTGGGGTACTGCAGGCCCGCCACGAGGGAGGCGAGGGTGGATTTGCCCGCGCCGGAGGTGCCCACGAGGGCGGTGGTGGTGCCGGCGGTGAGGGTCAGGGAGACGTCGTTAAGCACTGGCGCCCCACCGGGGTAAGCGTAGGAGAGGTGCTCGATGGTGATGGTGGGGGCGTCGCTAAGCCGGGGAGTGTCCTTCTGGTTCGCGCTGGTGTGCGCGCTGTCCTCGAGGGTGGCCAGGGCGACGGCGCGGCCGAGGGAGGTCACGGAATGCTGAATCTCACCGGCGAAGAAGAGGATGTTGAAGACGTGGATCTCTAGGCGCATGACCAAGAGCACGGCGGCGGTGGCCTCACCAGGGGTCAGCCAGCCCCAGATCACCATGGGCACAGACATGAGGACAGAGCCCAGCAGCAGCACCGCGAAGGCTAGGGCGCCCTGGCCAACGATGCGGTTGATGAGCGGAACCTTGTCGCCCCAGGCCTGTACCGTGTCCCAGGAGTAGCGCTCCATACGCGCGTGCGCCCAGTCTTTGAGTGAGAACTGGCGGAGGGTCTCCAGTGCGCGGATGGTGTCCAACAGCACGTTGTTGCGGTAGGCCTCCACCGAGGAGACCTCGTTGGCGATGGCGGGGATATCCCGCATGGTGCCGCGGATGAAGGGGTAGAGCAGACAACTCACCGCTATGAAGAGCAGCGCATAAGCGGGGTGGATGAAGATCATCATGAGCGCGGTCAGCGGCAGCATGAAGAGGGTGAGCACCAAGCGGTCACCCATCATGGAGATGGCCATGACCACGGTGTCGATGTCCTTGGACAGGCGCGTGATGATGTTGCCGGTACCTAGCTCCATGACGGCCGGCACGGGGGCACCGAGGGTGGAATCTAGTGCTGAGGTGCGCAGATCCACCGAGAGTCGGCGGGTGGTGGAGGTGACCAGGTAGCGGCCCAGGGTGCGGCCGGTGACCTCCACGAGGAAGCCCACCGCGATGACGATGAGTGCGCCGACCATGGCTGTGCGTCCCGTGCCAAGGACGGGGAGCTCCACGCCCTGGATGATGTCGACGACGCGGCCGAGCACCTGGGAGACCAGGTTCATCATGATGACGGTGACAGTAAACAGGCCGAAGAAGAGGACGATGCCGAGCCTGCTGGGGGCACTGGGCAGGGTCTTCAGAAAACGCAGGCACTCCTGTGGGGAGGCGGGCGCTAAGGCATCCGCGCGGTCTGTGGTGGTGGGGTGGTTGCTCATAGCTCCACCACCTCATCGGCGTTGGCGGCCCACGTGGAGGCGGAAGTGATTACCACGGTGGTCTTGTCGGCGCGCAGTTCGCGCACGCGCTTGGCGACGTCCGCCAGGGTCAACGAATCCAGCCCCGTGGTGGGGTTATCGAGCACGAGAACGTCGGGATCGAGTGCGAGTGCGCGGGCCAGGGCGACGCGCTGGCGCTGGCCGCCGGAGAGGTTGAGGCCGGCCTCACCAATGGGTGCGGTGGGAAGCTCGCCGCCCGGGCCTAGCCCGCCTAGGCGGATAACAATGTCCTCGCAGGCGGAGGCGTGCAGGGCGTCGTGGGTTTGGGTTTGGGTTGCCGCGCGCAGCGGATCGACGTTGTCCTGCAAGGTGCCTTCCAGCACGGAGATGCGGTGCGGCGGACACAAAGCGCCGTTGTCGTTGAGGTAGCGCACCCAGGAATCCACGGTGCTGCGGCCCGCGGCGGTCGTGGGCATCCACACGTGCAGGCCAGGGGAGAGCTCGATGGGCGTGCCGGTTGTCTTCTCAGTAGTGGTATCGAGCTGGCCGAGCAGCTCGCCAACACGCTCCACGGAGGCGCGTGCTCTGGCCCAGTTCTCGGTGAGCAGGCCCAGCGATACGCCGAGCGCGGTCAATGCCGGGGGTGCGAGCATGGTAATCGCCATCATGCCGCCGGGGGCAATGTGGCCTTCGAAGGTTTCCCAGGAGGTCCAGGCCAGGATGCCCACCGCGAAGGAGGCGGGGACCATCTGCCGCACCCAGGCCATGAGGGAGGAGAGCTTGGCCTCGTGGAGCATGGTGGTTAGGGCTTCGTGAGCGGCGTCGGAAAAGCGCTGGCGGGCAATGTCCTTGGCGCCCAGGCCTTTGATAACGCGGGAACCTTGGGCGAAGTCCGTGGCGAGTGACAACGCGGTGTTTTCCAGCTGGCGGCGGCGCGCAGCAACCTTGGTCAGCGGCTTGGTGGTGGCCCACGAGGCCAGCGCGGTGGCGAGGGCACCGATCAGTAGGGCGGCGGAGACCTGCCAGGAAACCGGAGCGAGGCTGACCACGGCGCCTAGGAGGTAGCCGACCATGACGAGTGGGAAGTTGAGGATCTGCTTGAGTTGGCCGATGTAATGCGAATCCTCATCCATCGTGTTGAGCAGCCGGCCGGGGCTAATCCCGGCGGTCGAGGCACCCAGCAGCTTATCCAGCAGGTTCAGGCGCAGCGTGTGGGTGCTGCGGGCCTGACTCAGATCCGTGAAAGCATCCGCTGTGGCTTCGCAGATATAGGCGACGTAGAGGATGACCGCGGTAGCCGCAAGCGGCAAGGCTACGGTGCGCCAGGAGGGATCGGAAAAGGCATACTGCGTAGTGTGGCCGATGATGACCGAGACTAATGCGCCCAGCGGTGCGTTGATGAGGGTAGCGATGAAGATGCCGATGACGCCGGTGCGTTGGGCACCCAGCATCCGCCACGTGGCGGCGCCGGGCCGAGAGAAGTCGGTGGTCTCAGTGAGGGATACCTCCCCGGTAGGTGGTTCATCGGGGAGGTACCACGACCACGTCCGCATGCGTGGATAGTGAGTCATAAGGACTCATCTTATAGCGCAATGCGCATAAGGTGGTGATTCAGATTACAGCAAAGAAGGATCGCTGTAATGGGGTACGCGGCTTAAGTCAAGTGGTAGTTGTCCACGTCGTAGCCGTTGAACTCGCGGTCGACGCCGTAGTCATCGACGGAGGTGAACTGCGTGCCGTTTTCGATGGCAAAGCGCAGGTTATCCACGCGGGTGGACGGATCACCGCTGACGGCACCGGCCGGAAAATAGAAGGTGTCCCCGCTCTTGAGCTTGACGATGAGTGATTCGAAGCTCATTCCTGATCTCCTTGCCTGCTGCTGATACGGTGGCGGCGCAAAACTGCGCGCGGGCACCGATCCTTCACGATCGATGCCGATTAACCCTCGATTCAAGCAGGTCGGGCCCGTGCAGGCAAAGGAGTGAGATCAAGGCAACGAAACACGCACCCCCAAGGATGGGGGATTAGTTCTCCTCTTCGGTGTGGAGGCGGTGCTTGCCCTCGGACTCGTGGTCGTCGGTGATGCGGGAGGTGTCGGCATCCTTCTTGTCGGCGTTGCTGACCTCGATCTCGGTCTCGACGGCGTCCTGAATAGCGGTTTCTTCCTCGCGGTGCTTGGCCAGCTGCTCATCCAGGGAGCCCAGCAGCTCCTCGTCGCGCTCGACGACACCTTCCTCAGCCAGGTCGGACTCCTTCTTGGCATCGTCCTCAGTGGTGGAGGTGTAGACCAAAGTGGAGCCCTGCGGTGCAGACGGGGAGGAGAAGTCTTCGACGCGCGGCGGGACGGCGGACTCCTTCTCCTTCTTCTGGGTGAAGAAGTAGTAGATGCTGCCGCCGATGGCAGCAAGAGCGGCAACGAGCGCGGAGATCAGCCAGATCTTCGAGCCCTTCTTCTTGTCCTTACCGCTGATGCGGCGGGCCTTCTTTTCGGCCTTGGAAGCCTTCTTTTTAGCCTGCTTGCGGGCCTTGGAGGCCTTCTTTTCCGCCTGCTTCTGGGTCTTCTCCCACTGCTTGGAGGCCTTGTCCTGGGCCTCCGCGGCAGCCTCGGAGAGCTTCTCGGTGGCTTCTTCGCTGCGTTCCTTCAGCTCCTCCAGGGCGCGCTCGAGGCGGGAGTGCGCGGCCTTGGTTACGGCACCCGCTTCGCGACGGGCCTCCGAGAACCAATCACCATCGCGCTCTTCCATGCGGGCGGCGGCGGTCTCCAGGACGGAGTAGGCCTCGCGAGCCTTTTCATCGCGGCGTTCCTTGAGGCGCTCCACCAGGGCGGAGGTGGCGCTGATGGCTGTGGACAGGGCGGCGGGGTTCATGGGCTCAGGTGCTCCTTTATGTCAATACTGAGGTGATGTGTGTTGGACAACTGTTTATGGAGTGATTGTCGGCGCCGAACCGGGGTGTGCCCGCGTTCGCGCTGGATACTCCCTTTCAGCGTAGTGGCGGCGCGCAGGTCCCGCCACCATATGCGCAAAGGCCGCGAGCTGTTCAAAGAAAATAGACAGCTTTGTACGGATGAGGCGGGTTTTTATTCATTGTGGGTTTGCGTTAACGGTGCAGCTGACTGGGTTCTAAAGGTATCACCAATACTAAAACCCTTTCGCGAGAAATGGACAGCTTGGTACGTTTTGGGACATCAACACCGACGATAAACAACGATAACCTGCAGAGGAGGTGAGCATGTCCCCGCGACTCTCCGCATCCGCGCCACTAGACCAAATCAGCGAAGATACGCCTAAGGAGCTCAAGCGCACCGCTCTCTCTTTCGAGGTGATCCCGCCGCGTCACGATGCGGACGCCGCCAAGATTGACCGCTTATTGGCCACGCTCGCCGCGTATAACCCCGACTACATCGCCGTCACCAGCTCCCAGCGCTCCGGGTGGCTGGAGGGAACCGCGGCGTTTATTGAGAAGATTTCGCGCGATACCGCGATGCGTCCTTTGGCCCACCTGGCTTGCACCGCCGGCACAGAGGAAGAGCTCGTTGGCTGGATCGACACGCTGGTCGACGCCGGCGTCCGCGGCCTCCTCGCCCTTCGCGGCGACCTGCCGGAGGGCGGCATGCCCGAAGGTCATCTGCCGCACGCTGATTCCCTGGTCCGGCTCATCCGCCGCTGGGAATCCGACCGTGTGGCGCGCTTGGCGGCCGGGCGCTTGGCGGTGGGCGTGGCCTGCTATCCCAACGGCCACGCCGAGTCCGCGACGCCGGACGAGGATATCGACGTCCTTTTGGCCAAGCAGCGCCTCGGCGCAGACTTCGCCATCACCCAGCTTTTCTTCGACGCGGAGGACTACGTCCGCTTCGCCCAGCGCGCCCGGCTGGCGGGTGTGCGCATTCCGCTGATCCCCGGGATCATGCCTATGACTAGCCGTGCTCGGGTGGAGCGAATGTGCCAGCTGTCCGGGTTGGACGGGCCGACCAAGGTCCTTGACCAGCTCGCGGCAGCGACCTCCCCCGAGGAAGAGAAAGAAATCGGCATGCAGATTACAGCCTCGTTGGCGAAGTCGGTGATGAACGCCGGCGCCGACGGGCTGCACATCTACACGCACAACAATCCAGACATTACGACTGACCTGCTACATCGAATTGGAGTCACCCCATGACCGCACCATTCCCCAAGGCCACGATTGAGGGCTACCCACGAGTCGGTGCCCACCGCGAGCTCAAGCGCGCGCTGGAGTCCTACTGGTCCGGCAAAATCGACGCCGAGACCTTCGAATCCGCCGCGCACTCCCTGCGCCTCGACACCTACGCCCGCCTCAAGGAGCTGGGCCTCACTGAGGATTACGCCATCCCGGCCGACGTCGCCTACTACGACCACGTCCTCGAGACCGCGCTGACCGTGGGCGCTGCCCAGGGCGAGAGCCTCGATGATGAGTTCACCCTGGCCCGCGGTAACAAGGACACCGCGCCGCTGGAGATGACCAAGTGGTTCGACACCAACTACCACTACATCGTCCCTGAGATCACCGATGACCAGGCCTTTAGCGCCCGCCCGCAGCGCGTGCTGAAGATCGTCGAGGAGGCCCGCGCCGCCGGCCACACCGTGCGCCCAGTCCTCGTTGGTCCGGTGACCCTGCTGGCACTGTCCAAGCAGGCCGAGGGTGCCACCAAGCAGCCCTTGGACCACCTCGATCAGGCAGTCGAGTCTTACCTCACTGTCTTGGCTGAGCTTCACGACGCCGGCGTCGAGTGGATCCAGCTCGCCGAGCCAGCCCTCGTGGCTGACCTCGCCGCCGCTGACGACTCCACCCTCGCCGCCGCACTCAAGAGTGCCTACGGCCGCATCCTGAGCGCGGAGAAGCGCCCGCAGGTTTACCTGACCACGCCCTATGGTTCCCTCAATGCTGGCCTCGACGCCATCGCCGAGCTTCAGCCCGAAGCGGTCCAGGTGGATCTCTCCGTCGGTACCCTGGCCCTAGACAACTCCTACCTCGAGCGCGTGGCCAAGCTCGCCGAGGCCACCCACCTCGCCGCCGGCCTGGTCGACGGTCGCAACGTCTGGGCCGCCAACCTGCGCGACCTGCGCGAGAAGCTCGAGAGCCTCGGCGAAGGCGTTTCCGTAACCACCTCCGTGTCCCTCCAGCACGTGCCGCACACCGTGGAGGCGGAGACCTCCCTTCCGGTGGACGTCGCCACCTGGTTCGCCTTCGCTGATGAGAAGATCCGCGAGGTCGTCGCACTCGCCGCCGGCCCGCTGGACACCCCGGAGGCCTATGCGCAGGCCGACCGCGCCGTGCGCACCCGCGCCGAGTCCTCCCGCACCCACGACCAGGCAGTGCAGGACCGCACCGCGCAGCTGCCGGAGGGCCAGGTTCAGCGCCAGCCGGAGTTCGCCGAGCGCAACAAGGCACAGGAGGCCCTCGGCCTGCCGCAGCTGCCGACCACCACCATCGGCTCCTTCCCGCAGACTGCTGAGATTCGCGCCGCCCGCGCCGCACACCGCAAGGGCGAGCTCTCCGACGCCGACTACACCGAGGCACTGCGCAACGAGGTGAAGTCCGTCATCGAGCTGCAGGAGCGCCTGGGCCTGGACGTCCTGGTCCACGGCGAGCCGGAGCGCAACGACATGGTGCAGTACTTCGCCGAGCTTCTCGACGGCTTCGTCGTCACCGAGAACGGTTGGGTCCAGTCCTACGGCTCCCGTTGCACCCGTCCGCCAATCGTCGTCGGCGACATCTCCCGCCCGAAGGCCATGACCACCGAGTGGGCGAAGTTCGCGCAGTCCCTGTCCGAGAAGCACGTCAAGGGCATGCTCACCGGCCCGGTGACCATCCTGGCCTGGTCCTTCGTGCGTGATGATGTCCACCAGTCCGTCTCCGCCGACCAGCTCGGCGTGGCGCTGGCCGACGAAGTCCGCGACCTCGAGGAAGCCGGCATCGACATCATCCAGATCGATGAGCCCGCCCTGCGCGAGCTGTTGCCGCTGCGCGAGAAGGACCGCAAGGCCTACCTCGACTGGGCGGTGCGTTCCTTCCGAGTGGTTTCGTTGCAGGCGAAGCCTGCAACCCAGATCCACACGCACCTGTGTTACTCGGAGTTCGGCCAGATCATCGACGCCGTCGCCGGCCTCGACGCCGACGTCACCTCCATCGAGGCGGCCCGCTCCCGCATGGAGCTGCTCGAGGACATCGATGAGAAGTTCCACTCCGAGATCGGCCCGGGCATCTACGACATCCACTCCCCGCGCATCCCGTCCGTGGCGGAGATGGCCGAGCTCATCCGCGCCGCTCTGAAGAACGTGCCTGTGGAGCGCTTGTGGGTCAACCCGGACTGCGGCCTGAAGACCCGCGGCTACGAGGAGACCGAGGCCTCCCTGCGCAATATGGTCCTCGCCCGCGACGAGGTCCGCTCTAGCCTCTAGAGGTTTAAATCTTTGGATTTAAACCTTTTAAAAGTAGCCCATCGCCGTCAGCTCACTGAGCGCGGCGATGTCTCCGTTTCCGGCCCTATCGAAGTGCAGCGCTTTGAGCCCCGCGGCCCGGGCGCCCTCGACATCATTGGCCACCGAATCACCGATCATCAGCGTGGAGCCAGGCTCCACTTCCAGTCGCCGACAAGCCTCAAGGTAGGCCTCTCGGTGCGGCTTCGGATGGCCCATCTCCACGGTGGGGAAGAGCTCAACGCCTGGCAGGTCGAGCCCGCCTGCCCGCAGTTTGCCCATTTGCATGTCTCGCGCCCCATTCGTGAGCACACCGACCTTGAGCCCTAAATCCAGGACATACTCGAGTGCTTCCCGCGCGCCCTCCACCGCGCACCAATGCTTCTCGTAGGCGGCTAGGTACTTGGCATATTCCGCCAGCGCCTCCTGCTCCGTCATCTCCGGGCGGCCCAGGAACTCGCGGCAGCGCTCCACCCGCTGGCCCTGATGAGAAACCTCGCCGCGCTCGTAGGCGGCGAACCACTTCTTTTCAATTTCCGCGAAGCGCTCGTGATGCCCGCCTGGCAACCACTCCTCAACGGCTGCGTGCATCGCGGCGGTGTGGTCCATGAGGGTGTCATCGAGATCGAAGAGAATGGCGCGGATCATGCTTGTAACCCTACGCAGATCGCTCACAGCGTTGTGCCGGAACGACGCACCGGGCGAAATTTCCATACAATGGCTGGCATGACTCAGAAGACCGCAACTGCAACGATGCACACCAACTACGGTGACATTGTTATCGACCTGTTCGGTAACCACGCACCGGTAACCGTTGAGAACTTCATCGGCCTGGCCAAGGGCGAGAAGGACTACACCACCCAGAACGCCAAGGGCGAGCAGTCCGGCCCGTTCTACGATGGCGCTATTTTCCACCGCGTCATCGACCAGTTCATGATCCAGGGCGGTGACCCCACCGGTACCGGCCGTGGCGGCCCCGGCTACCAGTTCCAGGATGAGTTCCACCCGGAGCTGCAGTTTGACCGCCCGTTCCTGCTGGCCATGGCGAATGCCGGCCCGGGCACCAACGGCTCCCAGTTCTTCATCACCGTGGCGCCGACCCCGCACCTGAACAACCACCACACCATCTTCGGTGAGGTCACCGACGCGGCTTCCCAGGAAGTTGTGTCCAAGATTGCTAAGGTCTCCACCGACCGCATGGACCGTCCGGCTGAGGACGTTGTCATCGAGTCCATCGAGATCGCCTAAGCGTTCTTAACTTTTCATCCGAGCCCGCTGCCACGTGATGTGGTGGCGGGCTCGTTGTTTTAGGAGTCTGCGTGAAGAATTATCTCCGTTCGGCGCCGGTCACCGTTGTGTTCATGGTGCTGTGCATTGGGGCATGGTTGGCCACGGCCATCCAGGCCAAGACCCTGGTTACCCCGTATTACGAAAGCTCCTTGGCTCAGGACTGGACGTTGTGGGGGCCGGATGTGGCCGCTCATCCCTCCATGGTGCTCACGGCTGGATTCATGCATCTCGACGCCGGGCACCTCCTCGTCAACATGGTGATGCTGTTTTTTGTGGGCAGGGAAGTAGAGCGCACTCTGGGTAGCGCGCTGTATGCGGCGGCCTATCTCATCTCCATTGTGGGCTCTTCCGTCGCAGTGCTGTGGATGGATTTTGACACGCCTACGGTGGGCGCCTCCGGAGCCCTCTTTGCGCTCATGGGTCTACTCATTGGTGTGTACCGCAGCCGCGGTCTAGACCTGCGCGCGCCCATCGTTCTCGTTGTAGCCAACGTCATCTACAGCTTCGTAGCGGAGAACGTCTCCGTGTGGGGGCACTTGGGTGGTTTGTTCACAGGACTGCTGTTGGCACCATTTCTCTTTCGTCAGCGCGCGTGGCTGCGTTGGCTAGGGATATGGCTTATCGGGGCGATAGCTGTTGTTGCAGCGGCGCTGCGAGCTGGGCTTTGGGGATAACTTGGGCGTGTTATCCACCAAAACCTTTGTGCGAAAGAATTCCACATCAGTTATCCACATTGTGGATAACTACATTTTTGTAATTTACCGAACGTGTGGGCCAAGATAACCGCAGATCAGCAGCGTATTAGGTTGTGTTCGAAGTTTTTGTGCGGGCTGTGGGAAGCGTGAAAACACTTATCCACAGGGTGTGGAGAAAGGCTGTGGAATTCGTTGTCCACAGAGTTATCCCCACCCTGTGGATAACTTTGTACCCAAGGTGTTAACAGTGCTCTGGTTGCGGGGTGTTTGGCATGACTTAGGTCAATTTAGTGCGGAAAAATCCCATCCCATCCCACCGCCGACAACCGCCAGGTGGCAGTGCCAAGAGTGGCGTTGCTCACCCGCTCATGACCAAAGTCGGGTCACAATACCGTTTCCGTAGAGCACTGCACGTATCTTCGCGAAACGGATTACCTTCTTCGATCCCCTCGCAACGCGCAACATCTGCGTGCCTCCATCGACATGCTGGAGGCATCCGACAAATGGCGTCTGATAAAAGGCATCAGTCAAAAGGCGTTTTCACGGCTGAAAACGCCTTTTACGCCTTGCAGATGGCGTTTTTAGACCCAAAGATGCCTTTTGTCAGATGCCTTTTCCAGGGATGCCCTGACTTGGGTCAATTTAGTGCGGAAAAATCCCGCCATGCCGCCGAAAACCACCAGGTAGCAGTGCCAAGAGTGGCGTAGCTCACCCACCCATGTCCTAGGTCGGCTCTGTCGCTAGAGCGAAGTCGGGCTTAAGAGCCAGCGCCGCCCAGAATCTTGGCCACCAGGTTCAGGCGCGTGCTGGCGCCGAAGATGGTGATGAGGCGCGAGACGTGCTTCTTCACGGCGGACTCGGAATAGTGAGTGGCGGCAGCGATCTCTGAATTTGAGTTACCGGCGAGGAGGAGCTTGAGGACGGCTATTTCGGCGTCGTGAAGCTCGTGGCTCTCAATGGCGGCGGCAACGGGATCGCGTGGGGTGGCAGGCTCACCGATGTAGTCCACTAGGCGATGCATGGCGGCGGGTGCCACGACGGTGCCGCCCTCCACGGCGGCGCGGACAGCCTCGATGATGGAGCGCGGGCGCTGGTTCTTCAAGATATAGCCCGCGCCGCCCGCCCGCAGGATCTTCAGCATCGTGTCATCCGAGTCGAAGGCGGTGACGGCCAAAAACGTCGGGGGATTTGGTGCAGAGTTAAGGTGCTTGAGCAGCGTAATGCCGTCCATGTGCGGCATGTGAATATCGGCGAGGACGAGGTCCGGCTTGGCTTCTTCAAGCTGCGCCAAGCAATCCGCACCATTGGTTGCCTCACCGACCACCGTGATGTCTTCGGTGGTCTGGAAATAGACGCGGAGCGTCGAGCGAACGAGCTCATCATCGTCAACGAGGAAAACCCGAATGCTCATGGGAACAGTTTAGCCGCACCACCAGCGCTGGGGCTGGTGGAGCAACGGAAGTGGTCGGCGAATTCGCCGCGAAAGACTTGTAGAAGGTGAATCCGGTGGACTCAGTGTTCTCAGTAGCGGTGTCAACGGTGGTTTCAGCAGGAGCCTCAGCGGCGCTGGCGATTGGTGCGGAAAACAGTGCGAGAGCTGCGGCGGCAACGGCGAGGGAAGTACGCATGTCAAACCTTTTGGAATTTAAGAAACGGCGGACTACCGGGAAAGCTTACTATATTTTTCTTAGGCAGGCGGTGGGAAGAGAAAGGCGTGTGACCCAGCGCTCGCCTTCCTTGCCGCTGCCGAAGCTGCCGTGCATTCGGCGAACGCGGCGCGCGATTTCACCCAAGCCCAGATTCGTCGTCATGTATTGGCGTGATTGCTGAGCCGCAATCACGGAAGTGATCACCACGTCGATGGTCTTGGAGGTGCTCGTTGCCTCGATGCTGACACGGGATTCGGGGCGGGCGTACTTGAGGATGTTCACGGCGAGTTCGGAGAACACGAGGGATAGCTTTTCCGGCAGTGCAAGCTCCCCGTTCTTGCCTACATTGATCTGTGCTTCGCAGTGGAAGCCGTGGCTGCTCAGGAAGCTAACCATGGTGTCGAGGTCTTCTTCCAAGGATTTAACTCCCTGAGTCACACTCTCATTCTTCATCACGCGCAATAGATCACGGACCTCGCCCATGGCCCGGCGGGCGTCGTTAGCAATCGCTTCCGCGGAGTCAGCCGCGGAAGGGTCCGTTTGGGTCAGCGCCAAGGTTTCGGAGCGCATGACCACGGAGGTTAGCGTCGCAGCCACCGAATCATGAAGGGCGGTCATCAGCGCCTCGCGTTGCTCGGCGGCGCGCTGTTCGGCGGCAAGACGCTGGTCCCGGGTTTTTCGCAGCGCGGCCCCAATGACGATGGCCACCGCATACAAGACGAGCGGTATCAACAGATTTAACGGGTCGAAAACAGGCAGATAATTAATCGAAGGATCCGTCGTGACGATGTAGGTGTACGCCACCGCTGGGGGAACCGCCCACAGCCAGCGCGTGCGAAACGCCACGATGCCGACGATGACGGGGCTCCACGCCAAGAGCAGGAAAGACCGCCAATCGGAAAACCACATAGCGAGCGCAAAAAGCGCACCGTACCCGCAGGCCGCCACAAGAGGGTAGCGGAGGGCCAGCGGCGTCAGCGTGACACCGAGGCCGGCGAGTACGAGTGCGCCAGGGGTGAGGAAGCTTTTGTCCACCGTGACGGTGAGCATCACCAAAATGATGCAGCCGACACCGGCGACGCTATAGAACCTCGAGGAGTTCATTGGCGGCGATGAAAACTAACGCCAGCCCATCGTCATCAACAGGCCGATGATGGCCAGGCCGAAGCCGATGCCGTAATTCCACGGGCCCAGCTCCTGCATGAATGGGATGGACTCACCTGCCAGGTAGTTCACCACCAGCCAGAGCAGGCCGAGGAGCATGAGGCCCAGCATGATGGCGATGTACCACTTCGGGGTGCCCTCAGAGTTGATCTTGACCGGGGTGCGGTTAGTAGCAGAGCTGGAGGACTGCGGGAGTGCGGAGCCCTCCGTCGTGATCTTGGACTTTGGCATTGTTACACCTTCACGAAGAATAGGGGGGGTTAATCTGTGGAATACCTTAGCAGCTGCGGCAATGAGAGCTACTGCGGCAGCAGCGCCGCAGGGTCAAACTCCCAGAAGCGGACGTGGATGGTCTCATCCTTGCGGATGACATCGCCGCGGCTTGCCGACGCCCACCCAATCTTGTCGCTGTCGATCGGGTTCGAGGTCGGGATGCGCTCGCCCACCTCGAAGGAGCCGGACCAGCCCTTGGCGCGCAGCGCGGATTCGGCTTCCTGCTGGGTGGAATGCGTCAGGTCCGGTGCTTGGATGAGCATCGCGTTCGAGACCTCCAGGGTGACCTGGCTTCCCTTGGGCAGCTTCTGGCCCTTCTCGACGACCCTGAGCACCTGGTTTTCCGGAAGCTCAGAGTCCACCGAGTTCACGTTGACGTCAAAGTCCATGGAGGACAGCATCTCGACCGCGCGCTCACGATCCATGCCGCTGACATCCGGGACGCTGACTTCCTTCTGCCCCTTGGAGACGGTGATCCGCACCTTCGAACCCTTGGACAGCTGCGTACCGCCCGCCGGGTTCTGGGAAATGATCTCGCCCGCAGGGGCCTCATCGTTCACCTGCTCGACGTCGGTGTGGAGCTCTAGCTCGGCTTCCTCCAGCGCGGCGGTGGCTTCATCCAGCTTCATGCCGGTGAGATCCGGGACCTCGGTGACCTCCTTGCCGGAGGACACCGTCAGCGTGACCGAGGAGTTCTTCTGCAGCTCTGAGCCTTCCGCAGGGTTGATGCGGATGACCTTGCCGCGCGGTACATCGGGGCTGGCTTCCTCGTTGATGCTTACCAGCAGGCCAAGCTTCTCTAGTTCCTCCACCACTTCGTTGCGCGGGCGGTTGGCCACCTTCGGGATAGTCACCATGTTCGCGCGCTGGGCTGCTTCATGCTGCTCCTGCTCGCGCTCGCGGGCCTCTTGGCGGGAGCTATCCCAGAAGTCCCAGGCAAAATAACCAATGATGGCGACGAGAGAGGCCGCGAGCAGCGCCGCCAGCCACTTCAGACCGGAGCCGGACTCATCGTCTTCAGAGGGGCGAGTTGAGGCCACCGGTGCGCGGTGCTGCGCGGCCACGGGTGCCACCATCGTGGTGGGGTGATCCTCATCGTTGACGTGGGAGCGTGCTGCCTCCGGCAGCTGGCCCTGGGCCAAACGCTCGAGGTCATCGCCCATTTCCCAAGCAGATTGGTAGCGGTCCGCAGGGTGTTTCGCCATCGCCGTGAGCACGACGGCGTCGACGCCGAGGCGCTGCCGCTCCGTCAGATCTTCGGTGATGAGCTCGGAGGGCGGTGCGGGATCCTCCTGCACGTGCTGGTAAGCCACCGCAAAAGGTGTTTCACCTTCAAACGGCGTGCGGCCGGTAACCGTTTCATACATGACGCAGCCCAAAGCGTAGACGTCAGAGCGGGCGTCGGCAGGCTTGCCGCGGGCCTGTTCCGGCGAGAGGTACTGCGCGGTGCCGATCACCGCGGAGGTCTGCGTCATCGCGGACGTCGAATCATCCAGGGCGCGGGCGATGCCGAAGTCCATGACCTTCACCTGGCCGGTGTTGGTCAGCATAATGTTGGCCGGCTTGATATCGCGATGGATAATCCCGGCCTCGTGGGAAGACTGCAAGGCATCCGCCACCGGCTTGAGCACGCGCGCTGCCTCTTCGACCGGCATGGGGCCATCCTCACGGACGATGTCGCGCAAGGTGCGGCCCTGCACGTATTCCATGACGATATAGGGCACCATCAGGCCGTCGACGTCCTTTTCACCCGTGTCGAAGACAGCAACGATGTTCGGATGGTTGAGCTTGCCGGAATTCTGGGCCTCGCGGCGGAAACGCTCGCGGAAGTTGACGTCGCGCGCCATGTCGGGGCGCAGCATCTTGATGGCGACGGTGCGCCCCAAAACGGAGTCCTCGGCTTCGTACACCTCGGACATGCCGCCGGTGCCGATGGACTGGCGGAGGTGGTACCGATCACTGACCATGGTGGGTTACTGGCCTCCCTGTAGTGCGGATTCTTCGGTGGGGTTGCTCTGTGAGTCTAGTTCGGGCGCGGGCGTTGGGCTGTCATTGACCTGCGGTTGCGTCTCCTCCGTAGGGAACTCGGGCGGGTCCTGATGGGTCGTGTGTTCCGTGGTCACCGGTGGGGCGGGGATGACCGAGTGCGTCGTGGTAACGGTGACCCGGGTCGGCTCCTCCTCGACGGTGGTGATCTCGACAGTCTCGGGGGTTTCCGTTTCCTCTTCCTCCGTGGTCTCCGGCACAACTGTCTCCGTCACGATGACCTCCGTCGGCGCTGGTGGTGGGGTCGGTGCCGTGTTCCCCCACATCCGGTAGGCCATGAGTCCGACGGCCACGAGGGCGGCGATGGCCACGGCGATGAGCAACCCAGTGCCGAAACCACCCTTCTTGGCGGGGCGCTCCTCCGGCTCTGGTGTAGAAGGCTGGACGGCTGGGCGCACCGTGGTGGGGTGCGCCATGTTGGCCAGCATTTCCGTCGAGGCGGAGGGAGAAGGTTCAGCAGCGATGGGTGCGAGTGCTGCGGATTTGGGCTGCGGCGGGCGCTGGCCCTGGCGTACGGCCGAGATCGCATTGGTGAACTCGTTGCCATCAGCGAAGCGGGTGTTGGGGTCCTTGCGCAGGGCCATGCCGATCAGTTCCCGGGTGGGCGCGCTAATCGACGTCGACAAGGGCTCCGGCGCCTGACTAATGTGCGCCAGCGCCACCGATACCGAGGAATCACCGCTGAAGGGGCGCTTGCCGGCCAGCATCTCGTAGCCCACCACACCGAGTGAATAGACATCCGAGGTTGGGCCGACTTCGTAGCCCTGGGCCTGCTCGGGGGAGACGTACTGGGCGGTGCCGACGACCATGCCGGTGCGGGTCAGCGGCACGGCGGCGGCGGCCTTGGCGATGCCAAAGTCAGTGATCTTGACCTGCCCGTTTTGGGTAATCATGAGGTTGCCGGGCTTGATATCGCGGTGCACCAGGCCCATGTGGTGGATCACGGATAGGCCGTGGGAGGCCTGCTCCATGACGTCGAGCGCCAGGGTCTCCGGCAGCGCGCCCTCGCGCGCCAAGAGGTCTGCCAGGGATTCGCCGCGGATGTACTCCAGGGCCATGTAGCAGAAGGTGCGGCCGTTGTCCTCGAGCTCGCGGTAGTCGTAGGTGGCCACGACGTTCTCGGAATCGATGGACTCTGCCGCCTTGGCCTCGTTGCGGAAGCGCGAGAGAAACTCGTTGTTGTCCGAGAACTCGGGGCGCAGGACCTTGAGGGCGACTTCGCGGTCATTGCGGACATCATCCGCCAGCCACACCGTGGACATGCCGCCGTGGCCGACGATCCACTGCAGCTGGTAGTCCTCGCCGATCAGCGCTTGGAGGTGTTCTTTGTTGTCTGCACTACTCACTACTGCTCACCTCCGTATGCGCGCAGGATGGCGCGGCCGATGGGCGCGGAGACTTGGCCGCCGTAGGCATTCTGGCCTAGGTGCCCGCCGTCCTTGACCACGACGCCTACCGCGATGTCCTTGTCCGGATCGAAAGCCACGTACCACGCGTGCGGGGCAAGGCCCTCGCCGTGCTCGGCGGTACCGGTTTTCGAAGCGAAACCGTTCCCGTCATAGCCATAGGTGCTGTGCTCGGAGGCAAACATGAGGTCCTTGATGGTGTTGGCCGTCTCTTCGCTGACGGCTTCGGCAGCCTGGCGTGGCTGGGTGGAGCGCAGCTCATTCATCTGGGCATCGGTGATGCGGTTGATCAGGTAAGGCTCCATGCGCTTGCCCTGGTTAGCGATGGTCCCGGCCATGATAGCCGCCTGCAGGGCGGACATGGTCACGTCGCGCTGGCCGATGGAGGATTGGGCGACTTGGGCGCCGTCGCCAAGCTCGCCCAGCGCACCAGCGGAAGTCTCCACACCGAGCGAGTACTTCTCACCCACGCCGAAGCCCTCCGCATACTTGCGCAACTCATCGGCGCCGATGCTCTCTGACATCTGCGCAAAAGCCGTGTTGCAGGACAGCGCGAAGGCCGTATGTAGGGTGACGCTCTCTGCGCCGCCGCAGGCTCGGTTGCCGTCGTTGGTCAGCTCCGTGACGGTATCGGGCAGCGTGATGGACGCCGCGCCGGTGAGCGTGGAGTCCGGGTTAAAGCCGTTGTTGAGGCCGGCAGCCGTGGTGATGATCTTAAAAATCGAGCCCGGGGGCAGGGTGTCCTGCGTGGCATGGTTGATGAGCGGATTGCCCTCTTGATTCTGCAGCTGATCCCACGTCTCGGCCGCGTTGCCCCCTACGAGGTCGGAGACGTTGAAGCTGGGCGTGGAGGCCATGGCCAAAATCTTGCCCGTCGAGGGCTGGATGGCCACGGCCGCGCCGTTATAGCCCGGTCCAGCGAGCTGATCGTAGGCGGTTTGCTGCAGGGCCGGATCGACGGTGACCTCGACGTTCGCGCCCTTCTGCGGCTTGCCGGACAACATATCGAGCCAATTGCGCGCCAGCAGCGAATCATCCTTGCCATTGAGGATGTCATTCTGGGAGGCCTCCAGCTGGGAGGCGCCGAAGCGCTCCGAGAGGTAGCCGGTGATGTTGGCAAAGGCCGGGGAGTCAGCGGGGTAGGAGCGGGAGTAGTTGCCTTCGGCGTCGGCAGTGGACTGCGCCAGCACCGTGTTGCCAGCGAAGATCTGGCCGCGCGGGGTCGTGCGCATCTCCAGGTAGCCGCGAACGTTCTTAGGGTTGTGGGCGTACTTGTCTGTCGAAAAAGCCTGCACCACCGTGAGGTTCACCAGGAGGACGGCGGTAAGGATCAGGGCAAAGAGGGAAACGAGGCGGATCGATCTATTCATCGCGTGGCCTCCTGGACGGCGGGGAACATGGACGTGTCAGTGGGTGCGTTTGAACTCAGCTCGCGCGCCGGGCGGCGTGCCGCGTTGGAGATGCGCAGCAGGATGGCCAGCAGCATGTAGTTGGCCATGAGCGAAGAACCACCCGCAGACATGAACGGCGTGGTCAGGCCCGTCATGGGCAGCAGCGCGGAGATGCCGCCGGTAACGACGAAGACCTGCACGGCCAGCGTCAGGGCCAGCCCTGAAGAGACCAGCTTGCCGTAGGTATCGCGGCAGGTCAGCGCGGTGCGGAAGCCGCGGGAGACGAGCATGGCAAACAGCACAAGTACTGCGGCGAGGCCAACCAACCCGAACTCTTCACCGATTCCGGCCAGGATGAAGTCGGAGTGCGCCACCGGCACCATGTCCGGGTGGCCCTGGCCTAGGCCGGTGCCGGTAATGCCGCCGGAGGACATGCCGAAGAGCGCCTGGGAGAGCTGGTAGCCGGTGGAATCATAGTTAGCCAGCGGATCCAGGAAGTTGGAGAAGCGCTGCTGGATCTTCTCCGAGACCTGGTAGATGCCGAAGCCACCGATGCCCACGAGGATCACGCCAATGAGCAGCCAGCTCACGCGGTTGGTGGCCATAAAGAGCATGCCGAGCACGGTGCTAAACAGCAGCAGAGCCGGGCCGAAGTCATTGGAAATGCCCATGATGACAATCGCGATGCCCCAAATCACCAGGATGGGGGCGAGATCCCGCAGGCGCGGCAGGGAAATACCCAAGAACTTGTAGCCGGCCACCGTGAACAGCGAGCGCTTCTGGGTCAGCAGCATGGCGAAGAACAAAATCAGCAGGATCTTGGAGAACTCACCCGGCTGGATGGAAAAGGGTCCGAGCCACAGCCAGATGCGGGCGTCCACTCCCGGCGGCTGCGGCCACACGAGGGGCAAGGCGAGGAGGATGAGGCCGAGCGCGCCCAGGATATAGGAGTATCGGGTGAGCGAGCGGTGATCACGCAGGAGAACCAGCACCAGCGCGAAGAGGATGAGGCCCACGATGGTCCACATCACCTGCCGCACCGCCAGGCCGCCGCCATTCGCCAGGTCGAGGCGCTGCAACAAGATGAGTCCAGTACCGTTGAGCACCGCGACGATGGGCAGCATGAGCTGATCCGCGTAGGGTGCGAGGAAGCAGAGCACCAAGTGAGCGACGGCGAAGACGCCGATGAAACCGCCGATGAGGTAGAGGACATCGAGGGTCAGCACGTTGCCCTGCGACAACTCGAGGCTGACCAGGGTGATGGCGAAGACCACGGTGGCGAGCACGAGCAGGCCGAACTCGGTGCCGCGGGAAAAGAACTTACTCATCTACTTCACCTCCCGGCAGTTTCCTTTGGATTCGCTCTTGGCATCTTTGTTTTTCTCGTCCTTCGACGCCTTCGGGCAGGGCTTGAGCGCCTTGTCCGAAAGCTGCGAAAGCTGCGTTTGCACCTCGTCATAAGAACCGGAGGGCAGATTGCCCACGGCAGCGCGTTCGGATTCGGGCAAATCCTTCAGCGCGAACGGTGCGAAATCACCGTCGCAGGCGCCGTGCCCCAACTTGAGCGCGTTCTCCTTGCTCAAGCAGGCATTTTGATACGTGTGGTGTAGCGGGCGGCCGAAGATCTCATAGTCCGCGCCTTCTTGGATGGTGAGGACGCCCTCTTCATCCGTGGCCACGTAATAGTTATTGCTCAGATAATTCTTCATCCAGAGCCCGCCGCTGATGACGAGCACGATGATGATGGCAAGGCACGCAATGACCTTCCACCCAATCCGGCTTCGCTGGGGCCGCCGCTGTGGTTCGTCCTGAGGCTCCTCCTCAGCGGCCTGCGCTTTTGGGGGCGAGATCAGCTTGGCAGCACGGCTCGCGGAGGAATCCGGGTGCGTCGGCTCCGGGACGACGCCCTGGATCGCGCCCACGGTCACTGGGGCGTTCTCATCACCCTCTCCCTCCACGACCTCTGCCACCACGATGGTGACGTTGTCCGGGCCGCCGGAGCGCAGCGCCAGATCCCGCAGGGTGGTGGCGGCCTCTTCGACCGTGCCCTGCTTCAGCGCCTGCTCGATGGTAGAGGCCGTCACTGGATCCGAGAGGCCATCCGAGCACAAGAGCAGCCGGTCGCCCGGTTCAGCATCGAGCATAAAGAGTGTCGGCTCCACCGGGCGGCCCGTGTAGGCCTTGAGAATCAGTGACTTCTGCGGGTGGGATGACACATCTTCTGGGTCGAGCTTGCCCTCATCCACCAGGGACTGCACATAAGTGTCATCCTTGGTGATCTGGGTCAGCTTGCCCTCGCGTAGCCGGTAGCCGCGGGAATCACCCACGTGGCATACGCCGAACTCGGAGCCGTTGAAGAGCAGTGCGGTCAGCGTGGTGCCCATGCCCTCGGTCTCCGGGTGCTCGTCCACGTGCTCGCGGATCGCCGCGTTGGCGTCCTCCGCTGCGGCCCCAAGGAGCGCCAGCATGTCATTATCGCCTGGATCGCGCTCGAGGAGGCCATGTGCTCCACCATGGTGTCGAGGCAACCTCGCCGGCTGCGTGGCCTCCCATGCCGTCGGCAAGCACCAGCAGGTGCGGGCCCGCGTGGGCGGAATCCTCGTTGTTTTCGCGTACCAGTCCGCGGTCCGTCACTGCAGTAAAAGTCAGGCTTAAAGTCATGCCATCAACCTCACGGTCGTTCGGCCAAGTTTGATATCGGAGCCGACTCCGACTCGTTCTGGCTGGTCAATGCGAACGCCACCAACGAAGGTGCCGTTGCGGGATTCGAGGTCCTCCACGAACCACTCGCTGCCCCTGCGGAACAAACGGGCGTGGTGACCGGAGGAGAAATCATCACCAGTGACAAAGTCACAGTCCTGTGCGCGGCCCATCGTACAGTCCTCAAGAGTGCCTAGCTCCATGTGGGAACCGCGCAGTGGCCCGTCCACGATGGTGATCTCACGCGGCGCTTCGCGACGCCTCTGGGCCCCCTTCACCGGGGACGATGCCTGGTAGACGCCGGCGGCCTTATTGGCATCGCGACGCATGGCGTTGAGTGCGGCCAAGATGAACAGCCACAGCAACACCAGCAGGCCGATGCGCAGCGAGAGCAGCACGATCGAATCCATGGAAAGTCCTTACGTTAAAAAATCTGGAAAAGTTGCTGAGGCGGCTTAGTAGCCTTGGTTCTCAAGGCCGGTGATGCGCACCTCGATGTGGGAGTGGCCGAGGGTGATCACGTCGCCGTCGGCAAGCAGCCAGTTCTCAATTGGGGTGTCGTTCACGGTGGTGCCGTTCGTGGATTGCAAGTCCACCAACACGGCGTCCTGGCCGTTCCAGGTGATCTCCGCGTGCTGGCGGGAGACACCCGTGTCCGGCAGGCGCAGGTCTGCGTCATTGCTGCGGCCCAGGATGTTGGAGCCCTCCTGCACGTGGTAGACGCGGGAGGAGCCGTCCTGCAGCATGAGTGTTACCGCTGGGCCCTGCGGCGCCGGCTGGTTCGGGGTGGGCGCCATAAAGGCGGTGGTTGCGGCCTCATCGGCGTTGTGCGGCTGGGTCATAGAGTCCTCCTGACCATGGTCGTGGTGGAAAATCGCATCAAATCCGGTTTCTTCGGTGGGCTCGTGATCCAAAAAGGAGGACACGCGCAACTGCCCAGTCCGCAGTCCCGACTCCTCCGCGATGCGTACGATGACCGGCCCGGCGAGGGACCAGCCACTGTTACGGATGAAGCGGGTGAGCTGTTCAGCTAGATCCTTGGGAACACCCCGGTCTTGGGAGAGGTTCTCGATATCTTTGGAGGATACGCCGACGGTCATGACGTTGGGGCTATACAGCTTGCCATCATCACCGCGGGACAAATTGTCCTGCGCCTCCTGCTTGAGAAGCTCCTCAATCTCAGCGGGGACGACCTTGCCGCCGAAGACAAAGGCCATGCCGTTGTCCAGTCCGCGTTGCAGGGAAGAATCCAGCTTGGCGAGCTTGTCTAGAAATGCCATGGGGTAACGCCGTCCTCCTTTCGGGATGTTTTCAGGGAGAGATATAGCAGCGATCAGTATAAGGTGCTTTCCTTGACTTAACGTAGACGCGCGCGGCAAAGTTCCCTGGAAAGTTCAGGTTTGCCAGCGGATTTGTAGATTCGTTGGGGCTGCGTGCTAAAGTTAGCTAGTCGCCAAGACATCAATACCCTGCCCGGGTGGCGGAATTGGCAGACGCGCTGGCTTCAGGTGCCAGTGTCCTTATAGGACGTGCGGGTTCAAGTCCCGCCCCGGGCACGCTGAGCAGTTGAACAAACTGCGACACCGGAGGTAACAAACTCGAAAGAGTTCGTGACCTTCGGTTTCTTTGTTTTTCTGAACTTGAGCGGTCGGGATTTAGGGATTTACATTCTAACTCCGCTCACCCCTAGCGGCAGTACCACCGCACTGCCCACAGAATGATGTCACGGGGGAAATGACGACCGGAGAAGATACCCATGGCTGTGATTATTTCACGTCGCTCTTCCTACTGCCCCAACTTTGCAACAGCACCCAAAGCCCTGGAATGAACTCCTGTCACCAGGGTCATTCCAGGGCATATTTCCCTGACTAAGAGAAGCAGTGACACAGAAGGCCTACCTCAGCGTGGGCCCTGTGGGCGTGCAGGTTCCGTGTGTGGCTGGTTTGCTTCGGCATGGTCGGCAGCGATTGATGACCGACTCTGGAGCGGGTGCCTTGTCTGGTCTCGCGGTTCAGGGTGGGTGGACTATTCGGCGGGTTGGATCTCGCTCTCGGTGACCCACTTGTGGTTGGTCATCGTCATCCCGTCGACGGTGAGATCAACTATGTAGACCGTCTCCTCGGTGGAGTAATCGATGGTGGCCTCAGCACCCTTCATGCCGGACATGTGCTCGGCATCCAGGACAACGCTCGCCCCGTCGGGCAGGGGGGCCTGACCCGGATCGACGAGCTCCTCATGGACGACCCAGCGGTGGTCGGTAACCGGGGCCCCACCCTCGGTGGGGGTGTAGCTGACCGAATAGGTCGTGGTGTCAAACGCCCCGGAAATGGTGGCTGTGGCCCCGTCCATGCCGGGCATGTGGTCAGCGGTGAGGATGACCTCGGTGCCCACCGGGTACGTGGGATCCTCGGCCTCTTCAATGCCTGCCGGCGGTGCCCCGCCGTCGGCAGGGTGGTCGTGCCCGCCGTGCTCTTCGTCGGCAGTGGTGGTGTCTTCCTGGTGGGTCTCGTTGGTCTCTGCGGTTGCCGTCGTGGTGCTGGTGGTGTCGGCATCGTCGGAGTTGTCGGTGGCGTCGCTGCAGGCGGTCAGCGCCAGGGTGGAGGTCAGTACCAAGGCGGCGAGGGTAATGCTGCGTTTCATGAGCGTTCCTTTCAAAGGTGGTGTGAGTTAGGGGTCGAGAGACAAGGTCAGTCAGTAACGGTTACGGGGGATATCGACCCACTGTGTTCCTCCTTCCCGTCGGTCGGAGCCAGGTGAGCCGGATCCAGATCAATGCGGCGCAACAGCTGGGCGTTCAGGGCCACCACGATGGTCGAGGCAGACATCAAGATCGCGCCCACGGCCGGGGACAGCACGAACCCGATCGAGGCGAGCACTCCGGCGGCCAACGGCACGGCGAGGATGTTGTAGCCAGAGGCCCAGATCAGGTTCTGGATCATCTTGCGATAGCTGGCCTGGGACAGCTCAATCATCGACAGCACTGCCCGCGGGTCATCACTGGCTAGGACCACCCCGGCAGATTCCATGGCCACATCCGTGCCGGCACCGATGGCGATACCGACTTCCGCGCGGGTCAGAGCGGGGGCGTCATTGACACCGTCACCGACCATGGCCACGCTCAAACCCTGGTCCTGCAGCTGCGTGACCTTGGTGTCTTTGTCCTGGGGCAGGACCTCGGCGAAGACCTCATCAATGCCTAGGTCCTGACCGACGGCGTGGGCCACCTGCTGGGCGTCGCCGGTGATCATCGCGACCTTCACCCCGCGGTCCTGCAGGGCTTTCACGGCGGCGCGGGATTCGGGGCGGATCTTGTCCTCGACGGCTACCGCACCGATGATCTGACCATCGCGGACAATATGGAGCACACCGGCCCCACGCCCGGTCCAGGCGCTGGTGGTGTCGGTGAGCTCGGCCGGGGTGGTGAGGTTGAACTCGCGCAGCATGTTCGGCCCGCCCACGAGGATCTCAGCGCCATCGACAGTGGCCCGGACCCCCCGGCCGGAGGCGGCGTTGAAACCAGTTGCACGGATTTGCCGACCGGAGGCCTCGGGATGGGCGGCCGCGGCCGCCACGATGGCGCGGGCCACGGGGTGCTCGCTGTCGGCCTCCGCGGCGGCGGCTAGGGCCAGCAGCTCGCCCTCGGTGACGCCGACAGCTGCCGCGATACCGGTGACCGCGTGCGCACCCTCGGTCAGGGTGCCGGTTTTGTCGAAGAGCACCACGTCGATGGTGCGCATCCGCTCGAGCGCCATCCGGTCCTTGATGAGCACCCCGGATTTCGCGGCCCGCTCGCTGGAGATCGCAATGACCAGCGGAATCGCCAGGCCCAGGGCATGCGGGCAGGCGATGACCAGCACCGTGACCGTGCGCACCACGACATCGTCCGGGCTGCCGATGATGGTCCACACCACCGCGGTGATCAGAGCGGAGATCAGCGCGAACCAGAACAATAACGCCGCCGCCCGATCCGCCAGGGCCTGGGCCCGGGAGGAGGACTCCTGGGCGTCGGCAACCATGCGTTGGATCCCGGCCAGGGCGGTGTCCCCGCCGGTAGCCTCCACCCGGATGCGGACGGTGTTGTCGGTGGCCACGGTACCGGCGACCACCTTGTCACCGGTGTCGCGGAAGACGGGACGGGATTCGCCGGTGATCATCGCCTCATCGAATTCGGCGGCTCCGTCGAGGATGGTTCCGTCGGCCGGCACCCGGGCACCGGCCCTCACCAGCACGACGTCGTCGACGACCAGCTCGGAGATGGCCACGGTGCGGGTGGTCCCGTCGATGACTTTCTCGGCCTCATCCGGCAGCAGGGCAGCCAGCGCGTCAAGCGCGGAGGACGCGGACCCGAGAGCGCGCATCTCCAGCCAGTGGCCCAGCAGCATGATGGTCACCAGCAGGGCCAGCTCCCACCAGAAGTCCAGGTCAAAACCGCCCAGCCCCAGAGTGGTGACCCAGGAGGCGACAAACGCCACGGTGATGGCCATGGCGATCAGGAGCATCATCCCGGGTTGGCGGGATTTCAGTTCTTTCCATCCACCCTTGAGGAAAGGCGTTCCGCCGTAGCCGAAGATGATCGTGCCTAGCACCGGGGGGATCCAGGTGGATCCGGGGAATGCCGGGAGGTGGTAGCCGAGCAGGTGGGCGACCATGGGACTGAAAATAGCGACGGGAATGGACAGAATCAGCGACCACCAGAAGCGGTCCCGAAACATTGCGGTGCTGTGTCCGGCGTGTTCGCCGTGACTATGAACGTGGTGGTCTTCGTCCAGGGCGGAGTGCGGGTGATCGTGGGGCATCGCCTGGCCGTGGGTGTCGGCATCTGCGTGGTGTTCGTGGCTGGCATGATCCGGGTGGTGGGTGTGGTCTGTTTCCGGAGCGGGGTGATCACCATGGTGATCACCCGAATGGTGGGGAGTGCTCATGACGTTCCTTTCGCTCAACCCGGTCGGGGTCGAGATGGTGAGTAAAACTGATCAGGATAAGACGGTGTAGCCGGCCTCCTCGATGGCCCGGCGAACCATCTCCGGAGGTACGACACCGGTGACCGTGACGGTGGAAACACCACCAGCAGCGAGATCAATCTGGACGTCGTCGACCTGGGGGAGGGCCTGAAGGGCCTGGGTCACGCTTTTCGCGCAGTGCCCGCAGGTCAGGCCGGTGACCTGGTAGCTAGGGGAGGACCCTCCTGCTGACGAGTCGCTGGCGGCAGGGATGGAGGCGGTGTCGGCACGTGAGGCAGGTCCGCAACAGCTGCAGCCGTGGGAGGCCATCGGCAAGAGGCGGGGCGGGGAGGTGATCATGGGAAAGCTCCTTCGGTTCGGTGGGGTGCGACGATGCCGCTCTCTAGCATATACCCCCCGGGGGTATATTTTCAGCATACCCCAGGGGGGTATATTTTCAATGGGTCGAGGTCGCGGCCCTCACGCGGGGCAGGGTGTGGTCACCGAGCAGCCTCCTCACTGTCGGGAGGGGACAGCGGGAGGCGGAGGGCAAAGACCGCTCCGCGACCGGGGCCGGGGGAGGTGGCGGTGAGAGTGCCGCCGTGGGCCTCGATCAATGCCTTGGAGATGGTCAGACCGATACCGGCCCCGCCGTTGTCCCGGGTGCGGGCGGCATCCCCCCGGTAGAAGCGTTCGAAGATGTGTCCGAGCTGGTCAGGTGGGATGCCCTCGCCGTCATCGGCGACGTGGATGAGCGCGGTGGACGCCCCCTGTCGGTGGACGCTGATCCGGACCTGCCCGCCGGCCGGGGTGTGCCGTAGCGCGTTCGACAGGAGATTGCTCATCACCTGGCCGAAGCGTTGCCGGTCCACGAGCACCCGGGCGGTGTCCGTAATGGTCTCGACCTGTAAATCGACGCCTTTGTCAGCATAAGCTTCCCCCGCGGCAGCAGCGGCGGTATGGAGCAGATCCCCGAGCCCTTCCTCCGCCAGGTCCAAATCGATCCGGTGTTCCTGGGCCCGGGAGACATCGTCAATGTCTTCCATCAACCGGGTCAGGCGGGTGAGTTGGTCAGCCATGATCGTGTGGGTGGCATTATTCCAGTCCACGACCCCGTCCTGGAGACCATCGAGGTAGACCGTGAGCACCGATAAGGGGGTGCCCATTTCGTGGGCCAGATCAGAGAGCATCTGGCGGCGGACCTGTTCGGTGTGTTCCAGCCGGTCGGCCATGGTGTTGAAGGCATGCGCCAGGGTGGTGACCTCGGGGCCTGCTTTTCCGGCGGGCACGCGGATACGGGAGTTGCCGGCCGTCAGGCTGGTAGCGGCGCGGGTGAGATCCTGCAGGGGGGTGCGCAGACGACGCGATAACCACAGGCTGGCCAGCAGGGCGCTGATCAAGGCGGTGGGCAGGGCGACGGCCAGGGTGATCAGGTTGGCGCCCCGGTAGGCCTGCTCGGCATGGAACAGCTCCAGCGAGGGGTCCTCCTGGCCGGTCATCAACATATGATCATGGAACAGGGTCGGACCCACCATCGTGGCCACGGCCGCGGCCACCAGTAGGCTAATCACCACGACCAACACCTGGGCGGCCAGGAAGCGGAAGGTCAGGCCGGGTCCGTGATTCATGGTTGCCCCACCCGGTAGCCCACGCCACGCACGGTGTCGATAAACCCCCGGCCCCGGGTGTCGGTGCCGAGCTTGCGACGCAAGTTGCCGATGTGGACATCGACGATGCGTTCATCACCGACCCAGGTGGTGTCCCAGACCTCGGTGACCAGGTCGTGGCGGGTCAGCACCTGGCCGGGGCGCAGGGCCAGGGCAACCAGCAGCTCGAACTCCGTCCGGGTGAGCTCCACGGTCGTCTCCCCTACCCGCACCTGATGAGCGATGGGGTCAAGGATGAGGTCACCAACGATCAAGGGGGTGGTCACCTGCGGTGGGGTGGTGTTGGTGCGCGGGCGGCGTAGCACCGCATGCACCCGGGTCACCAGTTCCCGGATGCTAAAAGGTTTGGTGATGTAGTCATCCGCCCCCAGGGTCAAACCGCTGATCTTGTCGTCCTCGCTGCCACGCGCGGTGAGCATGAGGATGTAGCAGTCCGAGAAGGTGCGGATCCGTCGGCACACCTCCAGGCCGTCGAGTTCGGGCAGCCCCAGATCCAGCACCACAACATCGGGGGAAAAGCGACGGGTCTCGTCCACGGCCTGAGTGCCGGTGTGCGCCTGGCGGGTATCGAAGCCGGCCCGGATGAGGTAGGAGGCCACCATCTGAGCCAGGGGTTGTTCATCATCGACGACCAGCACCCGCCCCGGGGGCGTGGCGGTGGTCGGTGTGCGGTTAGCCATGGACCCCAGTATCGCTCCGGCCAGGGGGAATATCACCCTCGCTCAGTGCCCAGCGGGGAAATCTTCATCAAATCTTCAAACATCACCCTTCGACCGCCGTCACCCCTGCGCCCCACCCCGGGCCGGCGGCATCGCCTCCCCTGGTCGGTTCAGCAGGCGCCACCAGGGATTTCACTGCCTGCACCGCATACCCGGGGCGGGTAGAAGGACATCGCCCACGGCTGTGGGGTGGTGTCCCGGTGGTGACCCAGCCCACCGAATTCGCCCCCTTTTCGGCCTGTTATAAGGCTGTGAGCAGGGGTTTTGATTTCTAGTCCGTCAGGCACCCGTGCTAGATAAAGGTATGGCATCGACCTTGAGGCGGTGTCTTCTCACGGTCTTACCACGATCCAAGGAGATTGACGTGAAACGAGCAGCGATCGCAGCCGCCGCCCTTGCCCTCGCCCTCACGGGGTGTTCGGCCGCCGACCCGGAACCCACCGCCGACGGGACGGTGTCCCAGGATACATTCCTGACTACCCATGGCCTGGCCGGCATGGACGCGGTGGAGATCATTGATCACCTCGACCGGCAGAAGGTCACGGAGCGTCCCACGGATCTGATCGCCTCAGTGCGTGCCGATGAACTGCTGCTCTCGAGCGATGACCAGGAAGTCGTGGTCGATCTTCCCGACAATCAGACGTATGTATCGATCGCACCCTATCTCACCTCCACCCACGACTGCTTCTACCACAGCCTCACGACCTGCCAGGGGGAACTCGACCATGAGGATATCCAGGTCACGATCACCGATGAGGCGACCGGTGAGGTGCTGGTGGACGAGGCGACAACCACCTTCGACAACGGGTTTATTGGCTTCTGGCTTCCCGATGATGCCACCGGCCTGATTGAGGTCAGCTACCAGGGGCGTACCGGCACCGCGGAGTTTTCCACCGCCGACGACGGTGCCACCTGTGTCACAGACCTGCGCCTGACGTGATGGCTCAGCAGGGTCCTCACCTGCGCCTGTCTCCCGTGTCACTGAAATCTAGCACCAAGGAAGGTTAAATCATGATGAACGCGTTTTCCCGACGACAGTTTCTGCTCGGCGGGCTCGTTCTCGCCGGCACTGGGGCCGTGGCCGCCTGCACCAGCGACCCTGGACCCGCTGCCTCGGCACCAGGTTCCTCTCTTCGCCCCACTCCCACCCCCACTGCGCTCGGTGAGCCGACGGTGCGCCGGACACTGACCGCCCGGCCCCTCTCTCTGGATATCGGCGGCATCGAAGCCAAGACGTGGGGATACGTCTCTGACACCGGGGATACGGCCATTGAGGCCACCGTCGGCGACGTCCTCCAGGTCGATATCACCAATGAACTGCCTGAGAGCACCTCCATCCACTGGCATGGCATCGCACTCCACAACGCAGCCGACGGTGTGCCCGGCATGACCCAGGACCCCATTGAACCTGGCGAGTCTTTCTCCTATGTTTTTGAAGTCCCCCACGGTGGCACCTACTTCTACCATTCCCACTCCGGCCTGCAGCTTGATCGCGGCCTCCACGCCCCACTGATCGTCCGTGACCCGCAAGACGCTGAGGACCAGGACGTCGAGTGGACCATCGTGCTCGACGACTGGGTCGATGGCATTCAGGGCACTCCCGACGATGAGCTCGACAAGCTCACCGGAATGGGTTCGGGCGACCATAACGGGAAGAAGGGGATGGGAGGCCACGGCCATATGATGCACGGCACCCCGGACCGGGTACTGGGCGGGGATGCCGGCGATGTGATGTATCCGCACTACCTCATCAACGGACGTATCCCCCGTGCTCACCGGACCTTCGAGGCTCGCCCGGGTGACAAGGCCCGCCTGCGGTTTATCAACTCCGGCGGTGACACCATCTTCAAGGTGGCCCTCGGTGGTCACCGCATGACCGTCACCCACACCGACGGCTTCCCTGTCCAGCCCCGGGAGACCGAATCGATCTACCTGTCGATGGGCGAGCGTGTCGACGTCGAGGTCATCCTCGGCGACGGCATCTTCCCGCTCACGGCTTTGGCGGTGGGTAAAGACGACCGCGCCTTCGCCGTCATCCGCACCGCCGGCGGCCAGGCCCCTCACCCCGATGTCGACTTCCCCGAGTTGTCGTCCACCGGACTGCTTCTGTCCTCCCTGAAGCCAGCAGACCGTGCACTCCTGCCCGAGGACACACCAGACCGAGAAGTCAGCATCGACCTGGGCGGGCAGATGATGCCGTATGAATGGAGCATTCTCACCGACGGCCAATCCTCCTCCGCGACCGTGCAGGCGGGCCAGCGCCTGCGGATGGTCATGCGCAACAGGACCATGATGCCCCATCCCATGCACATCCACGGTCACACGTGGGCGCTGCCCGGCAGCGGCGGGCTACGCAAGGACACCGTCCTTCTCCGCCACGGTGAAACCATGATCGCCGACCTGATCTCTGACAACCCCGGTGAGTGGGCATTTCACTGCCATAACGCCTATCACATGGAAACCGGGATGTTCAGCTCGCTTCGCTACGAGTAACCCGGCTCTTTTCCGCTTTGTCCTGCGGTATACAGCTAAGGTCGTTGTGCCCGTATATCGGGGACTCGGGAATTGTCCTTGATCCATGCTTCGGCATGAGGATCAATAAAGCTTGCCACCATTTGGATGGCGTTATCAACGGAGTCAAGATCTTCAAACTGCTGTCTGCTGCCAGGGGTTTTCTTCAACGCCTTCTTAACCTGAGGCCAGACGCTCGCCTGATAGTGACTGCTTAGGAGGAAGCGCCAAAAGTCGAAGCTGAGTTCAGCGATGATTTTTCCTAGTGGTGCATCCTTTTTCCCGGCCCGGTTCTTTGCTTTGCGGATATTCTTCTTTGCTGCATCGTTGAAAGGTATTCGATCGTCGTCAAACCATCGCTCGCCATACCTTCCGGTTAGGGCATTGTGAATGCTATTTCGGAGGAGTACTTCCAGGTGTTCGATGTCAGCAAGATAGGTCTTCGTGAGGTGAGTATTCCAAAGGTAGAGCGTTTCTGGTGATGGATGATCGGCGTACCTGCTCATTCGCGCAGATGAAAACCACTGGGACAGCTGTACTTGGGCTGGGCTTGGATTATCCATATGGATATGATGATGTGCGCTTTGAAAACCCCCGGAACGATCCCTGCACTACGAAAGTAGGAGTAAATCGCCGGGGTTATTGATATCTTCGGGGAATTATAGCGGCCAGAAATTCGAAGTTTTTCGCCCTTATTTACCGTGAATGACAGCGACAGATTTGTGATCCCTTGGGCTTAGGAGTTGTGGCAGTAACAGCTACCTTTGAAGGATGATTACTAATGAACTCCGAGAATTACTGACCGTAGCCACGACCCATGCGCAGCGCTTCCACGACGGGGTAGATCACACCGTAGCCGCAGCCCTCCTGACTGAATCCGGCAAACACGTGCTCGGTTTGAGCGCATACCATTTTCTCGGTGGCCCCTGTGGTGAAATCTCTGCCTTAGCTAACCACGCTGCTAGTCATCCCGAGGATCCTATCCGAGCGGTAGTCGCCGTCCATGGTCCGACTGGCCAGGTGCTTTCGCCCTGTGGAAAGTGCCGCCAAGTGCTATTTGATACTGATCCGTCTATCCGGTGCATCGTGCGCGGAAGCAATGTGTTGCGACCGGCTATTTGGTAGCAGTGTCGTGACTATCTGGTAGCGCTTCAGTGGGTTTCTGGTAGCAGCTCGCGGCGCTCGGGGTGATACTTCCGGTAGCCGCACCACTCGGGTGCGGCGCGTAC
>NZ_VIOG01000007.1:0-133941 GCF_009708045.1 Corynebacterium hiratae
AATCAGACTACCGGCTACCCCCGCCGATACCCGCTTAGTGCCGAAAAAATAACCGCCACAACACCAAACCTCCAGGCCACAATGTCAAGGGTGACCTTCATCACCTAACCGTGAGCCAAGTCAGGTTGAAGTCCGACAACGGCTTATGCAAACCCCTAACCTCATCAAAGGTTGTAAAAGCTACACCGCACAGCAAAAGAGAGAGTTTTTCAATCCACGGGAACCAAGCAACCACCGCCTCCGACTAGTAGTGCAGTTGATATCAGCGCCTGTCCATCGCCCCTCCTGAACGCCCCGCGAACGTTCAGCAGGGGCCTTCACCAAAGACCCTGAAAAGAGCACTACCTATGAGTCGGACGGCTCTGCGATCTTTCATTCAGCGCATCCACTTTTACGGCGGTATGTTCGTCGGCCCCTTCATCCTCGTTGCGGCCCTGACTGGCTGCCTCTATGCCATGGCGCCCTCCCTGGAGAAGGTGGTGTACCGCGACGTCATGTCCGTTCCGGCGGTCGAGCACCCCGTGAGCTTGGAGGAACAAATCCAGGCCGCGCAGCACAAACACCCTGACATGCCGGTCACGCAGGTCTGGCCAGCCACAACACCGACGGATTCCACGCGCGTGCTGGTTTCCGATGACAGCATCGACGAAAGCCTCCAGCGCACCGTCTTCATCAATCCTGCCAACGCCGAGGTCATCGGGGACTACCCCACCTACTCGGGCCTGGGTGAGATGCCGCTGCGCCGCTGGATTTCCTCCCTGCACGAAAGCTTCCGCTTGGGCAAGGTCGGTGAGCTCTACTCGGAGCTGGCCGCTTCCTGGTTGTGGGTCATGGCCTGCGGCGGACTTTATATGTGGTGGATTCGCCGCCGCCCGAAGAACAAGGCAACCTCGAACGCAGCGCAGCAGCAGCCCAAGCGCTCTGCCCGCTGGAAGGCCACCCGCCTGCATTCCACTGTTGGCGCCTGGATCTTCATCGGTCTGCTTGGTCTCTCTGCCACCGGTATCACCTGGTCGGGCCTGGCCGGCGACAACGTCGATTCCCTCGTCGAGCGCATGGACTGGAAGGCCACCCCGATCGAGACTGCCCTCCCCGGCACCACCGCTGAAACGCATGAGCACACCGGCCATGAAGGACATGAAGGTCATGGGGTTGGAGGGGCGTCGTCAAGCGCGAACGTGGCTGCCGAGGCCGAACGTGTCCTTGCCACCGGCCGCGCCGAGGGGCTGACCGGACCGCTGCGCCTGTACCCACCGGAGGACGCCAACTCCGCCTGGCAGGTCAGCGAACGCTGGGTGGAATGGCGCACCACCTCCGATGCAATTTCGGTAGATGGCACCACAGGCGACGTCATCGACCGCCAGCCTTTCTCCAGCCTGCCGCTGTTTAGCAAACTCAGCAGCTGGGGCATCTACCTGCACATGGGCATCATGTTCGGGCTGCCGCTGCAGATTGCGCTGCTCGCACTGGGCCTCGCCACCGCCGCTCTCGTAGTACTGGGGTACTACATGTGGTGGAAACGTCGCCCACGCTTCCTCCCGACTGCCCACTTCTCCTGGGCCACCACAGGGTTGGGCGCGCTATTCGCGGCCACCGTGGGCGTCTTCCTGCCGCTCTTAGGAATCACTTTGGCAGCGTTCCTGATTCTCGATGTCATCCTTGTGAACCGTGCCACCGCCCCGCGCAGGGAACGCACGCCAATCCCGGTCGGATAATTTAGTGAAAGCCATCACATAGGGCGGAGCTTATTAGGTACGGTAGTTTCTTATGACTAACCCACTTCTGACACCCTCCACACTGCCCTACCAGCTCCCACCGTTTGCGGAGATCAAGGTCGAGCACTACCGCCCTGCCTTCGACGAAGCACTCGCGCTTCACGACGCCGAAATCGCCTCCATCACCGACAACCCCGCCGCGCCTACGTGGGAAAACACCGTGGAGGCGCTCGAGCGCTCCGGCCAGGACCTCGACCGCGTCATGGCCGTCTTCGGCAACCTTTCCGGCACGGATGTCACCGATGAGATGGAGGAGATCGCCGCCGACATCTACCCGCGCCTGTCCGCGCACTATGACGCGATCTACCAGAACGAGGTGCTCTACGCGCGCATCAAGGAAGCCACCCCGCCTGCCGACGACGCGGAAGGCCAGCGCCTCCACGACCACCTCCTGCGCACCTTTGCCCGCAAGGGTGCCGACCTCGACGCGGCCGGCAAGGCCCGCCTGTCCGAGATCAACCAGCGCCTCTCCGCGCTCTCTGAAGAATTTGGCCGCAACCTCATGGCGTCTACCCGCGAGCGCGCGGTCTCCTTCACCGAGGAAGAACTCGAGGGCCTGCCCGCCGAGCGCATCGCCTCCGCCAAGGCCGATGCCGAAGCATTAGGCCGCGAGGGCTTCGTCATCCCGCTGGAGCTGCCGACCGTGCAGTCGGAGCTGAGCCGTCTGGCGCGGGAGGATGCGAGGGGGAGGCTGTATGCGGCGTCGGCAAGCAGGGGCTCCGAGAACAACATCCCGGGGCTCATCGAGGCCGTGCAGCTGCGCGCCGAGCGAGCCGAGCTGCTGGGCTTTGCCACGCATGCCGACTACGTCATCGCCGAGGAAACCGCCGCGACTGCCGACGCCGCCCGCACCATGCTCTTCGACCTCGCCCCCGCCGCCGCGGCCAACGCCGAAGGCGAGCAGAAGCTCCTCACGGAGGAAGCAACGCTCAACGGCCAGGGTTTCAGCTCCGCGGACTGGCCTTATTGGGAATCCAAGGTCCGCGCCCGCGACTTCTCCCTCGATGAGGAGGAGCTGCGCAAGTACTTCCCACTCGACCAGGTCCTGGAGAAGGGCGTCTTTGCCGCCGCCGAGCGCCTCTACGGCATCACCGTTATCCCCCGCGATGACCTCGAGGGCTACGCGGAGGGGGTTCGCGTCTGGGAGGTGATTGACGGAGACGTCAATCACGTGAATAAGGACCCACACGTAGATATCGACTCGCACGAGGATAAAGGAATCGGCCTTCTGCTCACCGACTACTTCGGGCGCCCACCAAGCGCGGCGGCGCATGGATGAGCGAGTTCGTGGGGCAGTCCCGACTGCTGGAGCGCAAGCCGGTCATTGTCAACGTCATGGGCATCACCAAGCCCGCCGACGGCTCGCAGCCGCTGCTGAGCATGGACGAGGTCCGCACCGTCTTCCACGAATTCGGCCACGCCCTGCACGGCCTGCTTTCCGACGTCCGCTACCCCACCTTCGCCGGCACCAACGTCCCTCGCGACTGGGTGGAGTTCCCCTCGCAGATCAACGAGAACTGGGCGCTCGATAAGAACTTGGTCAAGGAGTACGCCCGCCACGTCGAGACGGGCGAACCTATTCCGGACGAGCTTCTCGACGCCATCTCCGCCGCCTCCGAGTTCGGTCAGGGATTCGCCACCTCGGAGTATCTGGGAGCGTCAATCATCGACTTGGCCTGGCATTCGCTCAGTGCTGCCGACGCCGCCAAGCTGGAGGCTACCCCGGAGGCCGTCGCCGACTTCGAGGCCGAAGCCCTGCGCGCGGCCGGGCTGGATAACGAGCTCATCGCGCCTCGCTACCGCTCGACCTACTTCAACCACATCTTCGCCGGCGGCTACTCGGCGGGCTACTACTCCTACCTGTGGGCCGAAGCGCTCGACGCCGATGGTTTCGAGTGGTTCAAAGAGCAAACCGACCTGCGCGAGGCCGGTCAGAAGTTCCGCGATGTCATCCTGTCGAAGGGCGCGTCTCGCGACTTCACGGAGGCCTACCGCGAGTTCTGCGGCCGCGACAAGGACGTCGCGCCGCTGCTCAAGCGCCGCGGCCTCGCCGGCGCCTAAAGCCGAGTGCCGACTAGTTATCCACAGATTTCATCGGATGGCTAGTTCGGGGCTTGGAGGTGGGGTGGAGTGCTTTTAGGCTGCGGGGTATGAGATTACAGACGTTCTTCGCCGCCCTCGGCCGCGCCATTGACCTGGTGGCCGAGTGCGCGGGCCTGTCTGAATCTGACTTGGTGGCCCTCGGCGCCACGCCTGCCGACGCCACCGTGTTCCTCTCCCTCCACCACACCTACTTCGGGCACACCTCTTCTTCGAAGAAACAGCGCACGGCGGTTGCAGCCGCGCGCCAGCGCGGGCACGGGCTGGTGACCTTGCAGCTCATCGAGCACTTCGTGGCCAAGGTTCGGGACCACAACAAAGCGTGGGATTTGCGGGTGGAGCTATGCCAGACCAGCGCGGAGCTGGTGGAAAAGGTCGCGCGCAAAAAGCTGCGTCAGATGCGGAAGCCCCGCACATATGCCGAGCGCGCCAAGCTCACCCAGCATGGCAACGGCCTGGCCACGCTCACGGTCACCGCGGACTCGCTGCAGCTGACTGGCGTATTCGAGAGCATCGACCAGGAACGCCCCGGCGAGAGTTTCTTGGAAAATCTGGACGGTGGCGGCGTCAAGACTGAGGTTGCCACCATGGCGGTCCTGCAGCTCGATGACTACGCCGAGCTGCTCAAGGGCAATACCGACAAGGACGGCGAAGAGTTCATCGTCCGCACCACCAGTGGTGCGACGATGACCGGATCGCAGCTGGTGGAGCGCGCTTTGCTGGACAAGGGGATCATCGTGGCGGTCAGCCGCGAACACGGTCCGCTCGATGTCTTCCGCTTCCAGCGCTTCGCCACCGCCAAGCAGCGCCTCGCCTTGGCCGCGGAGAATCCCTGCTGCGCCTGGGAGGGCTGCAAGGTTCCCTTTGAGAAGTGCCAGATCCACCACATCAAGGCCTGGGCCCGCGGCGGGCCCACCAATATCCTCAACCTGGTGCCGCTGTGCCCGTACCACAACGGAGTCAACGACGATGACCCCGATGCCCCGCCCTCACGCGGCCACATGGATCGCATCGGGGGCCGGGTGGCATGGATCCCGCCATACGACGCCGCGCCGGTCTTCACCAGCGCCTTCAACTAACGCTTCAACAAACCTCAAGGTCATCTTGCGCACCAGTGTGCCCCGCTCCGCCAGGGCACTCTTCCAGCACTGTTTGGTCGTACCCCGCAGGAAATCACTTCCTCGCGGGGCATTCGGCGTGCCGGCTTAACTCACGGAACTGGTCATGCGCTCAAGCCTGTCCCGCAGGAATGTGGGCCGTGCGGGTTGAACGGACGTGGGGGTTGGCGGGCCGAGCGGTTGGGCCGGATGTGCGGTGTGGCGGGCGGGCGGATTAGCCGGCGTTGCGCAGCGCGGTGGCTAACCCGTTCATCGTGACCTGGATGGTCTTGGACACCAGGAATTGGTCGTCGCCCTTACGGTAGCGACGCAGCAGCTCCAGCTGGATGGCATTGAGCGGAAGCAGGTACGGGTAGCGACGCTTGAGCGACCGCGCCTGGCGTAGGTTCTCACTAACCAACTCCGCGTTGCCGGTGACCTTAAGATAGACCTCGCGGGTGCGCTCAAACTCCTCGGAAATCAGGCCGTAGATACGGTCCGCGGTTTCTTTGTCGTCGACCAAGTTGGCATACAGGCGCGCCAGCTGCATCTCCGCCTTAGCCATGACCTGCGCCATGTTCGCGAACACAGAACGGAAGAAGGGCCACGTGCGGTACAGCTCGCGCAGCTCTTCCCAGCGCTTCTCCTCGCTCCCCGAAACCTCCCCTCCAGCGGATTGCTGCACCCACGCCGTCACCGCGCTGCCCACGCCGAACCAGCCCGGAATGTTGGTGCGGGACTGCGACCACGACAGCACCCAAGGAATCGCACGCAAATCCGTAATCGCGGTGGTCTGCTTGCGCGAGGTCGGGCGCGAGCCCAGGTTGAGCTCGCCAATCTCGTGCAGCGGGGTGGACTGGGTGAAGTAGGCGATGAACCCGGGGTCGTCGACAAGCTGGCGGTAGGCCACGCCACTCAACGCCGCCAGCTCACGCATGATGCCGTAGGCGCGCTCGGGATCCACAATCGGTTCGGTATCCAACAACGATGCCTCCAGCGCGCCAGAGACGAAAGCCTCCAGGTGGCGGCGCGCGGTCTCCGGAGCGCCGTATTTCGCAGAAATCACCTCACCCTGCTCGGTAATGCGCACCGAACCCGACACCGCACCTTTCGGCTGAGCCAAAATCGCATCATAGGTCGGGCCACCGCCGCGGCCTACCGCACCGCCGCGACCATGCGCTAGCCGCAGCTCCACGCCGTGGCGCGCGCAGAGCTCAACGAGGGCCAGTTCGGCGTCGTATAGCGCCCAGTTCGCCTGCAAATAACCGCCGTCCTTGTTGGAATCCGAATACCCCAACATCACCTCTTGGATATCCCCGCGCGAGCGCAGATGCGCGCGATAAACGGGCACCTGCCACAGCTTCTCCAGGATGCCGGCGCCGGCCTTCAAATCCTCGATGGTCTCAAACAGCGGCACCACATCGACCTGGCCTAGGCCCACCTCCTTGAGCAGCACCATCGGCTCCAAAATGTCGGAGACCGTTCCCGTCATAGAAATAATGCAGTGCGACACCGACTTCGGCCCAAAGTCCCGCACAGCGCGTGCCGCCGCACGGAAAATCCCCAGCTCCTTCGCGGTCTCTTCGCTGAATTCCTTCTCCGCCCCCGGGAACAGCAGCGGACGGTTGGTCTGCAGCTCGCGCACGAGCAGCGCGACCTTCTCCTCCTCCCCCAGCGCGCGGTAGTCCGGGGTGATGGTGGCCGCGGCGAAAATCTCGGTGAGGACGTTCTCAAAGGACTCCGAATTCTGGCGCATGTCCAGCGTCGAAAGGTGGAACCCGAACGTCGTCACCGCCGAGCGCAATCGGGCAAGTCGGTCATCGGCGATGATGTCATCGTTGAACTGGCGCAGCGAGCGGTCGATCACGTCCAGGTCCCGCTTGAGTTCCTCCGGCGACGCATACGCGCTTGGCGACGCCTCCCCCTCCAACCTCGCCAGCACCTTCTTCCGGATGCCGAAGATGGCCCGGCGATAGGGCTCGTCGACGCGGGATTTTTCGTCGTTGTGGGCGGCGTCGGCAAGCGCGCCCAGTTCCTTGGAACTGGAGGAATAGCGGTCTGATAGGGAGAGCTCGCGCTCCAACTCGCCGAGCTCGTCGGCGTAGTACTGCAGCACCGTCGCTGCGGCCTTGCGGGTGGCGTAGGTCAGGGTGTGCTCGTTAACAAAGGGGTTGCCGTCATGGTCGCCGCCAATCCAGGAGCCGGGGCAGACGACGGGGGAATCGGGAAGCTGCTGGCCAAAGGTCTCGCGCATGGCGTGGCGAATGGCGCGGTTGAGAGCGGGAACCTGGTCGAGCAGCGAAAGCTTGTAGTAGCGCAGGCCGACGTCGATCTCGTCTTCGAGGGTGGGGCGGGCGATACGAATCAGCGCGGTCTGCCACAGCAGCGTCATGCGCAGGTACATTTCCTTCTCGATCGCCGCCATGTCGCCGCCGCGGTGAGCTTCCTTGAGAAGATTCTTGATGCGGGTCTGGGTATCGAAGACGGTGCGGCGGCGGGTTTCGGTGGGGTGCGCGGTGAGAACGGGGGCGACGTGAGCGCCTCGGATGACGGAGGCGGCGTCGGCGGGCGCAACACCTTCTTCTTTGAGCTTGGCGAATGTCTTGCGCAGGGAAACCGGCGCCTCGACGGACTCGTCATCCAAGTCCTCCGCTAGATTCGCGATGAGCGCGAAATAGCTGAACGCTCGCGCCACGAGGTTGACTTTGGTGATGTCGAGGTCGCGGAAGATAGCGACGAGGTCTTCCGGCTTGGCATCGCCGTGGGCGATGTCGAAGGCCATGCGGCGGGTGGATTCGACGAGCTCAAAAACGTCCTCGCCTTCCTGCTGCGCGATGACCCGGCCGAGCACCCGGCCGAGGAAACGGATGTCTTCGCGGACTTGTTCTGGGGCGGGTGTGCTCACGGCGAGGAGCCTTTCTGGGAGTGATGTGTTCAGCTAGCACATCTCAATGTAGCCCAGAGCACTATCGGGCGATAGTTATTTAGCAAAAGAAGCGAGCCACGCGGCGTGGAGGCGCGAGTCACCGTTTTCTTCCGGATGGAAGCTCAGCGCTGTGACCCGGCCCTGGCGCACGCCCACAATTGCTTCGTGCCCCGCGGCGGGATGAGTTAGCTTCCCGTCATATTCGGCGCTATCTTTGCACGCCGCGCTATCTTCGCCAGCCGCACCACTGGCTACGCTGTCGGGTGCAGGGGCAGGCACGGTGGCGATGACCTCGACACCTTCGCCCACGCGGGTAACGATGGGCGCGCGGATGAAGCTCGCCTCAATATCGAGCGTGATGCTTCGGGGTCCTATGCCATGAGCCTCGGCGTCCCGGCGCCGCGCCCCAACCTCTGAGGTCTCTGCATCGGGCCGCTGACCTTGCATCGCGACGGGAACGATGCGCTCCTGGGAGAAGCGTTGGTTGCCGAAGGCGTTGCGGCGCACGGTGACGTCGATAAGCCCCAGTGTCTGCTGGCCCGGCGCGGGGTTTTCCAGCTCGCGAGCGCTGTAGATGAGCCCCGCGCAGGTGGCCAGGACCGGCAGCCCTCCCTCGACAGCACGGCGCAGCGGCTCGGCGACGCCAAAAGAGCGCGCCAGCTTATCGATGGTGCTCGACTCTCCGCCGGGCAGAATGATTCCGTCCAGCCCGTCGAGATCCTGCGGCAGGCGCACCCGGCGCGTTTCAGCACCGAGGCTCTCCAACACGGCGAGGTGTTCCTCCACCCCGCCCTGCAGCGCGAGGACACCAACGTGTGGTCGCACCGCGGTTACCAACCGCGCTCAGCCAGGCGGTGCGGGGCGGGGATGTCGTTGACGTTGATGCCCACCATGGCCTCGCCTAGGCCGCGGCTGATCTTGGCCAGCTCGGCCGGCTGATCATAGAGGGTCGCCGCCTTCACGATGGCCTCCGCGCGCTTCGCAGGCTCGCCGGACTTGAAAATGCCGGAGCCGACGAAGACGCCTTCGGCGCCCATTTGGCGGACGAGGGCGGCGTCGGCAGGCGTAGCCACACCACCAGCGACGAACAGTACGACCGGCAGCTTGCCGGTCTCCGCGACCTCAGCAACCAGGTCATACGGTGCCTGCAACTCCTTGGCTGCGACGTAGAGCTCGTCGCGGTCGAGGTTCTGGAGGCGCGCGATTTCACCCTTGATGGTGCGCAGGTGCTTGACGGCCTCGGAGACGTCGCCAGTGCCGGCCTCGCCCTTGGAGCGGATCATGGCCGCACCTTCGGTGATGCGGCGCAGGGCCTCGCCCAGGTTGGTGGCGCCACAGACGAAAGGCACGTCGAAGTCCCACTTGTTGATGTGGTTGACGTAATCGGCCGGGCTGAGCACCTCGGACTCGTCGATGAAATCTACGCCCAGCTCGCCGAGGATCTGCGCCTCCACGAAGTGGCCGATGCGGGCCTTCGCCATCACCGGAATGTCCACAGCGTTGACGATGCCCTCGATGAGGTCCGGGTCAGACATGCGGGCCACGCCGCCCTGAGCGCGAATATCGGCCGGCACGCGCTCCAACGCCATGACGGCGGACGCACCCGCGTCCTCAGCAATTCGGGCCTGCTCCGGGGTGACTACATCCATGATGACGCCGCCCTTGAGCATGTCAGCCAGTCCACGCTTGACGCGCGTGGTGGCGCGTCCCTGTTCAATCTTCTGTTCAGTCATGGCTCACATAGTGGCCCAGAAAATTGGTCCAAGACAAGAGCCATTTTTAGAGTGTTGAATTAGACCACTTATGATGGGGTCGTGTCTTTCCGCCTCGATCCATCTGATACGCGCGCGCTGCCGGTGCAGATTGCCGAAGCCCTCCGCACCCAAGTCGCGGCGGGCATTTTGCTGCCCGGCGAGCAGGTGCCGTCGACGCGTTCACTGGCGCGCGATCTGGGCATTTCCCGAGGCAGCGTGGTTACCGCCTACGAGCAGCTCACCGCCGAGGGCTACCTCACCGCGTCGGTTGGCTCGGGCACAGTCATCAACCCGCACCTGCCCCATGGGCGCACCCCACAGCCTCACCCCGCGCCGCGGCCCAGCTCTGCCCCACCGCGCGTGGAGTTGACCCCCGGCTTGCCCGATACCGAAGGAATCATCACCCCCGAATGGAGGGCGGCGTGGCGCAAGGCCGCCGTGAATCCTTCCGGCGATCTTCCCCGCGAGGTGGCCGCGCACCTGCGCCACATGCGCGGGCTCACCGTCGACCCGGCTTACGTTGTCATCACCGCCGGCGCCCGCGACGGCCTCTCGGTGCTGCTGCGCGCGCTGGGCGGCCAGCTTCGCGTGGGCGTGGAGTCCCCCGGCTACCCCAGCCTGCGCCGCGTCCCCCAGGCTTTGGGCCACACGCTTGTCGACGTCCCCACCGACGCCCACGGCGTCACCGTCCCCACCGTTGACCTCGACGTTCTCATCGTCACGCCGTCCCACCAGCACCCTTATGGCGGTTCCCTGCCGGCCGCCCGGCGCGCGGAGCTCGTCGAGTGGGCACGCAGCAACGACGTGCTCATCATCGAGGATGACTTCGATTCCGAGCTGCGCTACGTCGGCCAGCCCTTGCCCGCGCTGGCCGCGCTCGCTCCCGAGCACACCGTCTTGCTGGGCACGTTTTCCTCGGTGATTTCGCCGTCGATTGCCTGCGGCTACCTGGTGTTGCCCCCGAGCTTACGCTCGGCGGTGGATCGGGTGCGGGAGGTCTTCGGCCAGCCTGTCGGTGCTATCCCCCAAGCGGCGCTAGCGAACTACTTGGCCAGCGGTGCCCTGCGGCGGCATACCGGGCGGATGCGCCGCGCCTACAAACGCCGCCGTGACCTCGTCCAAGCCGCGCTGGAAGACGCCCCCGCTACCCTTCTGCCCATCCACGGCGGGCTCCATGCGGTGTTGCTGTGCGATAACGCCGTGGTCGACCGCGCGGCTTCCCTAGGGCTAACGCTCACCCCGCTCAGCGACTACTGGGGCGGCGTGGCCGCCGAGGAAGGCGTGGTCTTGGGCTTCGGACATTTGAGTGATGTTGAGCTCGCCGCCGCGCTGGATCTGGTCAAGCAGGCCTTAACTAGCTGACATGTAGCTGGCCTGGCGCGTAGCTGCCCTATCGCATACCGGGCTAGCTAGCGCTGGCCAAGGTCACGGTGGCGAGGGTGCGGCCCGTCGGTTGCTCGCTGCCACCCGCGGGTTCTTCGGTAACCATGACTTTGACCGCGGCACCGTCGAAGGGCATCCACACCCCATCGTGTGGGTCCTGACCGATAACCCCGGCTGAGGCCATCTCACCATCTGCACTGACTGCCCACACCTGGGCGCCCATGCCGTCGGCCAGTTGCGGCTGGCCATCGACCATCGCGCCGGATTTCGCCATCGAGGCGGAGGAAACGATATCCAGTTGCGCTCCCGAGGCATCCGCACTGCCCTGCATAAGGTCCTCTGCGCCCATGATGTCGTGCATGGATTTTTCGCCCGGCGATTCAGCCTCTACTTGCGCGCTATCCGGTGCATCTTGCTGACCCAACTGCAAGAGCTGCGGCGCGGCTACCACGCCTGCGACGAGCACTGCGGCGGCAGCCGGCACCGCTACGAAGGCCCGCCAGCGGCGGCGTGGAAGCTCGATGACCTCAGCAGCTTCGCCACCGTCAATTTCCGCAAAGACAGCATCTTTCATTCGCGCTGGCGGATGCACGTCTGGGAGGGAATCGAGGAAGTCGTCGAAAGTCTCATCAGAAAACTCATGCGTATTGCTCATCTTCCCTCCTTTCCGAGAATCGCTTTTAGCTTCTTAACGCCGTCGCGCACGCGCGTCTTCGCCGTACCCAGCGGTACTCCCGTTGATTCTGCCAGTTCAGCATGCGTCAAGCCATTGAAAAATGCGAGGGCTACCGCGGTGGAATGCGGCTCCCCAATCTCGTCGATGGCCCAGCGCAGGCGCTGCGCTTCGACATGTCCTAGGGCCTCATCTTCAAGAGGCTCGGTGTAGGTAGCCTGGTCCAACAGCGCGTCGCGGTTATCGCGTTGCACTGCAGCAACGTGGCTACGCAGCTTATCGACGGCCCTCCCATGCGCCAACCTGCCCACCCACGACCGCGCGTTTCCCCGCTGCGGGTCAAATTTCGCAGCGGAAGTCCACACCTCAACGAAGACATCTTGGGCAACCTCTTCGGCTAAAGCGGGATTGCGCAGAACGCTCAGGCACACGCTGTACACGGTGGGCGCGAGGGCGTCGTATAGCGCACTGAAGGCATGCTTGTCTGCCGCAGCGGTCTGAACGAGCAAGTCGTTCAGCCGCGCATGTTCATCAGGTGACATCGCAGACACGGGTGTAGAGCTTACCTCCAGCAGCGGGGCGGACATGGCACTTTTACTTGGTCATTTCTTCGCTTGGCGCCATCATCTCATCGCTCTTCATTTCCTCTGTCATCATGGAATCCGACTCCATGGCGTCCGAGCTCGGGGCCATCATCTCGGAGCTGGGCTTCATGTCCACCTCTTCCTTCTTGTCGTTGCAGGCAACCAGCCCACTGGCGGCAATGGCAAGTGCAGCGGCGGCGGTAACAAACTTCTTCATTTCGGTACTCCTTCTTCAGGTCTTCGGGTCCGGCCTTTCCGGACCCTGTATCTGACGATTCGGAGCCACCCTGCGATGCGGATTGGACGGATTTAAACGCAATCCGCTTTTCACTCGTGTTCCGAACTGATTGCATACGCACACCGCATCACAAGCGAAGGAGCACAGGATGTTATCTACGCTATTCATCGGGTTTACCGGTGGTCTTATCACCGGCATCTCGCCCTGCATCTTGCCGGTCTTGCCGCTGGTCCTCGCGGTCAGCGGCGGCTCACGGTGGCGGCCATGGCAGGTCGTCGGCGGGCTGGTGACGAGCTTTAGCCTCGTCACGCTTTTCGCCACAACGCTGCTCAATGCCTTGGGCCTGCCCGCCGACGTCCTGTGGAAAGTGGGAATCGCGCTGCTCGTTCTCGTGGGCCTAGGAATGGTGTTCCCTCGCGTGCAGGAAGCCCTCGAGTGGCCTTTCCAGAAGCTCCCGAAAGCTGGCGGCTTGCAAGCCACAGCCCGCGACAAGAGTGGCTTCATTGTCGGCCTAGCCATGGGGGTTGTCTTCGTCCCCTGCGCCGGCCCTGTACTCGCCGCCATCTCCGTGGCGGGCGCCACCGGGACTGTCGACGCCCACATCCTCCTCCTCTGCCTCTCCTTCGCCCTCGGCGTGGCGATCCCGCTTCTGGCTTTCGCCTTAGGCGGCAACGAGGTGGGCAAACGCGTCGATGCTTTCCGCTCCCATCAACGCGGGGTGCGCATCGCTGCGGGAATTGTGGTGATCGCTATGGCCGGCGCCATCTCACTCGGCGCGCCCGCGTGGCTGCAGCAGAAACTCCCCAGCATCAACGTCGACGCCACGCCCGTTGAACAGGACGCTCCCACAGCGGAAGGAACCCCCGTGCCCGCGTTCGCGGGGCTGACCGGCTGGTTCAACACGGATGCGCCCGCCGATCCGCGCACCTCCGGCAAGGTCACGCTTATCGACTTCTGGGCCTATGCCTGCATCAACTGCCAGCGCAACAACACGCACCTGACCAAGCTCTATGCGCATTACAAGGACTACGGCTTCGACATCATCGGAATCCACGCGCCGGAATACGCTTTCGAGCACGAGGCCGACAACGTGCGCCGTGCGGCCCGCGAGCAGGGAATCGAGTACCCGGTGGCACAGGACAATGACTTCGCCACCTGGAAGAACTTTGGGAATCGGTACTGGCCGGCGCACTATCTCGTCGACAAGCACGGCATGTTGCGCCAATCCCACCACGGCGAGGGAGATTACGCCGAGACCGAGCGCCTCATTCGCGAGCTTCTCCTCGAGCGCGACCCCAGCATAGAACTGCCTGAGCCCATTGAAGCCGCCGATACTCACAGCGCTCCGCGCTCGCCGGAGACCTACCTCGGCACCGCACGCGCACAGTATTTCACCAACCCCGATTACCACGACGGCACGCACCAGTTCACCACAAGCGAGCCGCCGTTAGGTCAGTATTCGCTGGGCGGGACGTGGACGCTGGCCGGCCAGCCCATCACCGCCGGACCTAACGCGCGCCTGCGACTGAACTATCGCGCCGCCTGGGTACAGCTCGTAACATCAGGGAGCGGAACGGTTCGCGTGCACCGCGCGAATGGTTCGGTCCGCACCTTCGACATCACCCAGGACGGCACGGTGGATCTCGTCCGGGAGTCTGACAATCACACCGAGACCATCGAGCTGGAGGTAAGCGAAGGGCTCTCGCTGTATTCCTTTACTTTTGGCTAGCGTGGGGATCATGAAGCTATCTCTACATGGACAATCCGCCGTGGCCGTCGAGGCACCCCAGGGGCGCATCGTCATCGACCCCGGCCCCCTTTCAGATCTCAGTTGCCTCGAAGGCGCTGAGGCGGTGCTGCTCACGCACGCGCACGGTGACCACCTCGACGTCGATGCCGTGCGTGCAAGCGGCCTGCCGGTGTGGGGAACGCAGGAAGCCATCGACGCCCTCGGCTCCGGCACCGTCGTTCATACCGGAGAGACGTTCACGGTTCTGGGCCTTGAGATTCACGCGGTGGGCGGGCTTCACGAAGAAATCCACCCCAGCATTCCGCGCCCGGAAAACCTGGGTTATTTCTTTAATGGCGTGCTGCACCCCGGGGACCAATGGTGCGTCCCTGAGGGACGCAAGGTTGAGGTTCTACTGCTCCCCATCGCCGGCCCGTGGGTGCGCGGGGCGGATGCCGCGGATTATGCCATGCGCATCGGCGCGCGCGTGACGGTGCCCATCCATGACGCCGTGCTTTCCGACGCCGGCAAGCAAATCACCGACGGCATGCTCCAACGCGCCGGCGTGAGCGGCTATCGGCGCCTGCAGGTCGGTGAAAGCATCGACATCCAACAGGCGCCTTGAGCCTTCGCGCTGCGGGGAGATCTACAACGCGCACAGCCACCGAACCAACCGCTCGGTCTATTTTTATTCTCGGTCTTGCCTGCGGTTTCCACAAAGCCACTAACGGCACTGAACCGCTTGGTCTAGCCTTTGTGGCATGAGCACCAAATACGATAATTCCGAAGTCAACGAGTGGTCGTTCGCGACCCGCGCCCTCCACGCCGGACAGAACCTGGACGGCTCCACCAACGCACGCAACGTTCCGATTTACCAAACCACCTCGTATGTCTTCAACGACGCCGAGCACGCCGCCAACCGCTTCAATCTCTCGGATGCTGGCCCGATTTATACCCGCCTGACCAACCCCACCCAGGACGCACTGGAGGAGCGCCTCGCTTCCCTCGAGGGCGGCGTTGCCGCAGTGGCTTTCGCCTCCGGCCAGGCCGCCGAGACCGCGGCCATCCTGAACCTGGCTTCCGCCGGCGACCATATCGTGACCTCCCCGCGCCTCTACGGCGGCACCTCCACACTGTTTACCGTTACCTTGAAGCGCCTCGGCATTGACGTCACCCTCGTCGAGAACCCGGATGACCCGGCCTCCTGGCAGGACGCCGTCCAGCCAAACACGAAGGCTTTTTACGGCGAGACCTTCGGCAACCCAGTCGCCGATGTTCTCGACATCCCTGCCATCGCCGAGGTAGCCCACAAGAACCAGGTCCCGCTCATCGTGGATAACACCATCGCCACCGGCGCGCTCGCCCGCCCGCTGGAGCTGGGCGCGGACATCGTCGTCGTCTCCACCACCAAGTTCTATACCGGCAACGGCTCCGCCATCGGCGGCGCCATCATCGACGGCGGCTCCTTCGATTGGACCGTCGAGCGCGACGGCGAGCCCGTCTTCCCCTACTTCGTCACCCCGGACGAGGCTTACCATGGCCTCAAGTACGCCGACCTGGGCGCACCGGCCTTCGCCATCAAGGCGCGTGCGGGCCTGCTGCGCGATACCGGTGCCGCCATCTCCCCCTTCAACGCCTGGCTGACGCTGAATGGCATTGAGACGTTGCAGTTGCGCGTCGAGAAGCACAATGCCAACGCCCAGGCCGTGGCTGAGTACCTGGAGTCCCACGCCAAGGTCACGAAGGTCAACTACGCCGGCCTGGAGTCCTCGCCGTACAATGCCACCAAGGAGAAGCTCGGTTACGCCTACACCGGCTCCGTGCTCTCCTTCGACATCGACGGCGGTCGCGAAGAGGCCTGGGCGTTCATCGATGCGCTGAAGCTGCACTCTAACCTGGCCAACATCGGCGATACCCGCTCCCTGGTGGTGCACCCGGCGACCACCACGCACTCGCAGTCCGACGAGGCCGCTCTCAAGGCCGCGGGCATTACGCAGGCCACGGTGCGCCTGTCGGTGGGCATCGAGGATGTCAACGACATCATCGCCGACCTCGAGCGTGGGTTCGCGGCCATTGGTTAGCGCCATCCCGGAACTCGCGCCCGAAGGCGAGCTCGCCGTCGTCCCCATCGGTGACTTCACCACGGAAGCAGGCGCCGTGCTTGCCGACGCCCACGTGGCCTACCAACGCTGGGGCGCTTTCGCCGGCGACCCGGACGGCGTCAACAATGTCTTGGTGGTTGAGCACGCGCTGACCGGGGATTCCAATGTGGCGGACTGGTGGTCCGACCTGGTGGGCCCGGGCAAGGCCCTGGACACCACGCGCTGGTGCGTTATCGCGACCAATGCGCTGGGTGGCTGCAACGGCTCGACGGGGCCGAAGTCACTGCACCCGGATGGAAAGCCGTGGGGCGGGCGCTTCCCAGCGCTGTCGATTCGGGACTTGGTGGAAGCCGAGCACGACTGCTTGACGCAGCTGGGTATTTCGCGTGTGCACGCGGTGCTCGGTGGCTCGATGGGCGGCGCGCGCACGCTGGAGTGGAGCTTGCTGCACCCGGAAAGCGTGTCCGCGGTGTGTGTGATTGCGGTGTCTGCCCGGGCTTCGGGCTGGCAGATTGGCATCCAATCCGCGCAGATTTCTGCCATCGAGCGCGACCCGTTTTGGCATGGCGGAAATTACTACCTGACCGATAAGACCCCGCGGGATGGTCTGGCAGCGGCGCGCCGCATTGCGCACTTGACGTATCGCGGCGAGCAGGAGATCGATGAACGCTTCGGCGCCCAGCCGCAGCAGGGCGAGAACCCGCTGGGGCCGCACCGGGAGCTCAACCAGCGTTTCGCGGTGAACTCCTACCTGGATTACCAGGGGGCGAAACTCACCGAGCGCTTCGATGCGGGTTCCTATGTGGTGCTCACGGAGGCGTTGAACCGGCATGACGTCGGCCGCGGGCGCGGCGGGCTCATCAAAGCACTGGCCGCCTCCCAGGTACCGACGATGGTCGTGGGTGTGGACACGGATATCCTCTACCCCTATCACCAGCAGGAGCATATCTCCCGCAACGTCAACCACCTGCTGGCGATGGCCAAGATTGTCTCCCCCGTGGGCCACGACGCCTTCCTAACGGAGACCCGGCAGATGAACCGCATCCTGCGCAACTTCCTGCTGCTCTCCGCGCCGAATGGCCTCGATGTGGGCCCTGCGTACGTCGGTGACGAATACTACATCTAGAGAGCTGTGTGGCTCTTTTCAGGAGCCACACGCTTCACGATCCCAGCGCGTCGATGGAAAAGGCCATGAACACCATCGCCGCGCCCAAGATGCCTGTAAAGCAGGCATCGAAGCGCCGGGAGCGGACCGCTAGCACGCCGACCCGCGAGGAGTCGCAGGTCAAGCGGACCACCGTGAGCCACACCAGCGCCCCGCCCAACAACAGCGTGGCTCGGCGCCAGTGCTCAAACACGGCATAGAAACCCGACACCACAACCGCCGCCACGAACAAGCCGATGGCCAACCACTGGAGAGCCGGCGGCAGCGCCGAGGGCTTCAGGTGCGCGTCGTGGGGATTGGCCAAGGACACCGGCGGCGCGGTTTTCCCACGGGCTTGGCTTTCAGTCTGGCTTTGAGGCTGGCCTTGAACAGGACCCTGAGCTGGGCGCCGGGGCATTCGTTGTGCTCGGTGCTGCGGGCTTCCTTCTGATTGTGGGGACATGCTCATTGCTTGGGCGTTCGTGTTGCGCCGTTAGTGAGCGGCAAGCTTTTCGGCGCGCTCGACGATATTGCTGACCAGGAATGCGCGCGTCAGTGGCCCCACGCCGCCCGGGTTCGGGGAGACGTAGCCGGCCTTCTCCCAGACGTCCTCGGCCACGTCGCCGGCGAGTTTGCCGTCAACGCGGGACACGCCGACGTCGAGAACCGCAGCACCTTCCTTGACCATGTCGGCGGTGAGCATGTGTGCCTTGCCGGCTGCCGCGATAATGACATCGGCCTCACGGGTCTCCGCAGCGAGGTCCTTGGTGCCAGTGTGGCACAGCGTCACCGTGGAGTTTTCGCTGCGGCGGGTGAGCATCAGACCAATCGGGCGGCCCACGGTCACGCCGCGGCCAATGACCACGACCTTGGCACCATCAAGCTCCACGCCGAAGCGGCGCAGCAGGTGGATGCAACCGTTCGGCGTGCACGGCAACGGGGCTTCCTCGTTGAGCACCAGCTTGCCCAGGTTGATCGGGTGCAGGCCATCAGCGTCCTTGGCCGGATCGATGAGCTCGAGCACGCGATTTTCATCCAGGTGCTTCGGCAGCGGCAGCTGCACGATGTAGCCGGTGCAGGCATCATCATTGTTGAGTTCCTCGATGACGCGCTCCAGCTCCTCCTGGGAGACGTCGGCAGGCAGGTCCTTGCGAATCGAATTGATGCCGAGCTTCTCGCAATCGCGGTGCTTCATCTTCACGTAGGAATGCGAACCCGGATCATCGCCCACCAAGACCGTAGCCAGGCCCGGGGTAAGCCCCTTCTCTTTGAGGGCGGCCACGCGCTGGGCCAGGTCCTCAAAAATCTCGTCGCGGTACAAGTTGCCATCTAGTTTGGTAGCGCTCATGCACACCATCCTAGACTGATGCCTATGAGCAGCTTGCACATCGTCTTCGACAACCCCGTGATCCCTACCAACACCGGCAATGCGATTCGCACCGCCGCCGTCACGGGCGCGAGCCTGCACCTCATCGAGCCGCTCGGCTTCAACTTCGAGGACAAGCACCTCAAGCGCGCAGGCTTGGACTACCACGACCTGGCGGACCTCAAGATCCACAAGGACTTCGACGCCTGCATGGAGGCACTGCCCGGCGCGCGGGTTTTCGCCTTTACTACCCACACGGATAAGTGGTTTACCGACGTGAAATACCAGGAGGGCGATGTCCTCCTCTTCGGTACCGAACCCACCGGCCTGCCGGAGGAGCACGCCTTCCACCCGCGGGTAACGGAGCGCGTGCGCATTCCCATGATGCCGGCGCGGCGCTCGATGAATCTATCCAACGCGGCGTCGACAGCCGTGTATGAAGCCTGGCGGCAGCTCGGCTTTCGTGGCGCGGTCTAACAAGTCGCGGCACAATATGGGTGGACTTTCACACCGAAGGAGACACCTTGCCTAGCCTGCGCCCACTGCTTGATTCCCTCATTACCCGCGTCGAAGCTTCGTCTGCCGCCCACGCCACGCAGATCGCGCGCGTGGATCCCATCCACCGCCCCGGCGCGGTCAACCTCGTGCGCTACATGGAATTGCGCTCCCAAGACGCCGTCGAACTCCAGGAAGGCCTCACGGCGTTGGGCGCCACGAGCCTCAGCCACCCGGAGCCCGCAGTGCTTGAGCGCCTCCACGCCGCGCGCAACGTGCTCGACGCCTTCGATGGCCACGCGCCAACCTATCCTGTGCAGCCCATCGCCACGGCTTATGCTGACGCGGACGATATCCTCGACGCCAACACCGAAGTCCTCCTCGGCCCTACCCAGGAGGACACGCACGCGCGCATCATGGTGACTCTTCCTGCTGAGGCCGCGGAGGATTATGAACTGGTCCTCGGTTTCGCCCGCGCGGGCATGGAGTTAGCCCGCATCAACTGTGCGCACGATGACCAGGCGGCGTGGACAAAGATGGTGGAGCACGTCCACCGCGCCGCTGAAGAGGTGGGGCGCGAGATTCTGATTTCCTGCGATATTGCTGGCCCCAAGGTCCGCACCGGCAGCATCGAGCCGGGTCCGCAGGTCATTCGCGTGCGCGGCGAGCGCACCGCTGCGGGCGAGCTGCTGAGCCCAGCAACGCTCGTGCTTCACGACGCCCCCTCCTCTACCCGCGCCCACGGGGTGGCGGGGGAGGCGTCGCCAAGCGCGGCCCGCCCGGCGGTAGCGCTGGAGGTGGATGACGAGTGGTTGGCGCGCCTGCACCCCGGCAGCGAGGTGCGCTTCACGGAAGCGCGCGGGCGCTCGCGTGTGTTCACCGTGGAGAGCGCGGAAGCAGGCGTGGCGGTGCTGCACGGTGATCGCAACTGCTACCTCGCCGAGGGAACGGTGTTGAGCCACGGCGGGGACACCACGCAGGTGCATGGGGTTCCGGCACTGGAGCAGAAGATTCGCCTGCACCGCGCCGAGGAGTTGGTGCTGAGCACTTCGCAGGAGCCGGCGCGCATCGTCGAGGGCGAGGTGACCACGATTGGGTGCACGCTGCCGGAGGTGGTTGGCGCGCTCAAAGTGGGGCACCGGGTGATTTTCGATGATGGCGCGATCTCCGGCCGCGTCCGCGAGGTGCGGGACAACGGCGCTGAGCGCGAGGCTGTCATCACCGTGGAGCACGCCGGGCCCACCGGCACCAACCTGGCCGCTTATAAGGGAATCAACCTGCCGGATACTGACGTCCCGCTGCCCAGCCTCACCGAGGAAGACATCGAAGCGCTGCGTTTTGTGGCCACGCACTGCGATATCGCGGCGGTCTCCTTCATCCGCACTCCAGCTGATGTGGCCTTCCTCTATGACACGCTCGAGGCGATTGCCGCCGAACAAGATTCGGAGGAGATGGCGCAGCGCGTGCGTGACCTAGGCATCGTGCTCAAGATTGAGACGGTTCCGGCTTATGAGCAGCTGGGAAGTGTGTTGCTGGAGGGGATGCGGCACGCCAAGTTCGGCATCATGATTGCGCGCGGTGACTTGGCCGTGGAGTTGGGATTCGAGGAGATGGTCCAGGTGCCGGGGCGCATCATGAAGGTCGCGGAGGCGGCCCACATCCCGGTCATCATGGCCACGCAGGTTCTGGAGACCCTAGCCAAGACCGGGCTTCCCTCCCGCGCGGAAATCACGGACGCTGGCTATGCGCTGCGCGCGGAGTGCGTGATGCTCAACAAGGGGCCGCACATCACGGAGGCCATCCAGATTCTGGACCGCATGTCCCGCAAGCTAGGCCAATCGCGGCTGAAGAATCGCCAGAGGCTGCGCCAGGTGAGCAGCTGGACCAATCCACTCGCTTAATCCGTGGTGCAACTGCGCCGCGTGGTGAGGATCACCTAAGAGATAGCCACAAAACCTAGACGGACCTATATTTACTAAGGGTACCCTATAAAGGTAATGCTTATTCGGTAGTGCTTATTTAAGGAAGAGGGCTCACCGTGAAGTTATCTGAGTGCCCGCGACAAACCGCCGACGCTATCCCCACGGGGTGCACCATCACCCTGAGAGACGAGTGCATCTCCTGCACCTGCGACGCCGCACTGGCGGTGCGCCTCGGTGAGCTGGGTATCCGCCCCGGCGCCACGCTAACGCTGGGCCCGCGCGTGGCCGGTGGCGCGCGTGTTGTCTCGGTGGGCAGCTGCCGCTACGCCATCGATAAGGCGACACTGCAGGCCATCGAGGTCTAAGCCATGTCCACCACGAAACCCAGCTGTCACGGCGATCCGGGCGGCGCGGTAGCCCCTGCTGGCGCGCCCATCATCGCGCTCGTTGGCTCCCCCAACTCTGGCAAGTCCACTCTCTTTAACGCCCTGACCGGCGCGAAGGCGCAGACCGGCAACTGGCCGGGAACCACGGTTGAGGTCAGCCGCGGTGCGTGGAAGATCGGTGACGCAACCGCCGATCTCATCGATTTTCCCGGCACCTACTCACTCGACCCGCTCAGCCCCGATGAGGCGCTGACCCGCGCCATGCTCATCGATTGCCCAGATGATGAGCGCCCCGACGCCGTCGTCGTGGTCGTCGATGCCAGTGCCGTGGCGCGCGGCCTCAACGTGGCCCTCCAGTTGGCGGAGCAGCCCTACCGCCTCATTATCGCGCTAACGAAGACCGACGTGGCCCTTAACCAGGGCCAAACGGTGGACCCCGTTGCGCTCGCTGAAGCCACCTCCATCCCGGTGGTGGTGGTTGATGGGCGTAAGCGGGAGGGCGTCGAGAAGCTGCGAGAGGTTGTTGTTCATTCTCTGGCGGCTGAGCCCGTGCAGCTGCGCGAGGACGCAGGTTTGGAGGCCCGCTTCGCGGAGTTGGATGCGGCGGCGAAGGCCTCGGTGAGCGAGGTCGAGCACGCCACGCCCCTCTCCCACCGCCTCGATGCGGTAGCCCTTCACCCGGTGGTGGGACCGCTGCTGTTTCTGGCCGTGATGTGGGTGGTCTTCCAGATCACCACCACGGTGGCCGCTCCCCTCCAAGATGGGTTGGAGGCGCTGGTTTCTGGGCCTTTGAGTGACTGGGCGCGGGCGGGGCTTGAGGCCATCGGCCTGGGCCACCCACTCATCACGGGCCTGCTTGTCGACGGCCTTATCGGCGGCGTCGGCATGGTCCTCACCTTCGCCCCGCTCATGGCGCTGATGTTTTTGTGCTTGGCGGTGTTGGAGGATTCCGGCTATATGGCACGTGCGGCGGTAGTCACAGATCGTCTTATGCGGGCCATCGGTCTGCCGGGCAAGGCTTTCATCCCCATCGTCGTGGGCTTTGGCTGCAACGTGCCGGCGATCTCGGCCACGCGCGTGCTGGGCAGCCCGCGGCATCGCATCATGACCGCGCTGCTCATCCCGTTTACCTCGTGCTCGGCGCGCTTGGTGGTCTTCGTCATGCTCTCGGCCACGTTCTTCCCGGAGCATGCTGGCAGCGTGGTGTTCATCATGTACGTCATTTCCATCGCGCTGCTCGTGCTGGTGGGCTTGGCGCTGCGCAAGACGCTGTGGCGCGCGGTTCCGGAAGAGGCACTGGTTATTGATTTGCCGACGTACCAGCTGCCCACCGTGCGCCTAGCACTGAGCGTGATGTGGACGCGCTTGAAGGGCTTCTTGCAGACGGCCGGTGGCATCATCGTGAGCACCGTGGTCGTGGTGTGGCTGCTCATGGCCATCCCGGTGGGTGCGGCGGTCCAGGACTCCTCCTGGGGAGAACCGCCGGCGCCGGAGGATTCGGCCTACGGGGCGGTCGCGCACGCCATCGCTCCAGCCTTTGCCCCGGCTGGCTTCGACTCGTGGTCCCTGGCGGGTCCGCTAGTCACTGGTTTCGTGGCCAAGGAGGCGCTGATTTCCACGTGGGCGCAGACCTACGCGGTCGAGGATGTCACCGACGCCTCCGCGGAGGAACAATCCCACAGCCCGCTCAGCGATCACGTGCGCGCGGACTTCGAGCAGGCTTCTGGCGGTCATCCCCTCGCCGCGGTGTGGGCCTACATGCTCTTCCTGCTGGCCTACACGCCCTGCGTGGCCACGATTGCCGCGCAGCGCCGCGAGATTGGCTGGCGCTGGACGCTCTTCGGCTTCGGCGTCCAGCTGGCCACGGCGTGGGTGCTGGCCGTGGCTGCCTTCCAGATGTTGAAAGTGTTTATCTAATGCCTGCCTCCCCCATCCAGGCCGTGCAGGAAGCCATCGAATCCGGCGTGCGCTCGCGGGCGGCCATCGCTGCCGAGACGGGGCTCGAGCCCGGGACAGTCGATGTGATTCTGGATCACCTCACCGCCAGCGGGGTGCTCGATATGGAGCCACTCGGCTCCTGCCCCGCGGGCGGTTGTGGGTCCTGCTCGGCGGCCTCGGCCTGTGCCGGCCCCAGCAACACTCGCGGGCCGGTGCTGCTTAAGCTTCGTCGCTGCCCCTAACCGCGCTGTCACGGGAGTCTTCACGTGGGTTTTGCCGCGGGTCAACCTGTGAGATGTTGACGGATGAGTCCATGGGACTTAGCGCGGCTTCCATGGCAGGCAGGCGGCGGGAGCGCAGGCGGGTGAGGAGCTCGGAGGCGTCGGCAGGCGTGAGGTCTTGGCCAGCCATCTTCACGGGGCCAGCCACGAGGTCGAAGCGCACGGTCCGCACGCCCGCAAGGTGCCCCAACGGCCCCACTTTCAGCGTGAGCTCCTGGATGTGCGGGGTTCCAATCACCATGACGCGGCGGTTAATGCGGCCGCGGTGCACGATCGTCACGGGCTGAGGCGACTCCACCAGCGTTACCGACTGCTGCTTACGGTCGATGGGACTGACCCACGAGGCCCGGCGCGGGGAAGTGTATGTGGGCTGGGTGTGTCCTTCGGGGCGTGCGAAATCCTCAATCTGCGCACGATCCAGATCGGAGATGAGCTCTAAAAGCTCCAGCGCCTGCTCGCGGGTGCCCACCGGCAGGATGCGCGTAGAACCAGATTGCTTGCCACTGCCCTTAGCGCCGTAGCCGGCCACCGACACGTTTACTTCGTACCAGCCGAAGCGCCGCCACAGGAAAGGCTGGCTCACCCGCACGCCGTGGATGCGGCTGATGCGGATGGTCTGGCGGCGGCGGTCGGCAAGGCCATAGGAGACGTTGAGGGCGTTGGCGGGGACGTCGTGAAGCGCGGTGAATTTCCAGGAGGAATCTACCAGCCCCCACACGCGCCCCACGAAACCCACAATGATGGGCAGCAGCGCGGTCCACATCCCGGGGATGAAGAGCAAGCCGCCGAGGACCAGCGCGGTAATCAGCGTGGGTAGGCGCAGAGCCTCGGCGGCAATCGTGCGCAGGATGGGAATGGCCGGGATCAAAGCGGCAGGGGCTTCCTCTGCCGGCCGTCCTGGCTCCTCCGCCGGTCCACCGTTCGTGCGTCGCAACAGCTCAGCGCGCAGCTCTTCCGCTTTCGCCTTGGACAGGTACTCAATTTTGATCACCGAGGACGTACCACCGGCGGTTTCCACGCGCACCGCCGCCAATCCCAACAGGCGCGCGATGATGGATTCCACCACGTCCACTGCCTGGATGCGCTCATAGCGCGCGGAACGAAAAGACGTCGAGATAGCCCCGTGCCGCAGAGCGATTTCATCCTCCGTGAGCTTATATCCCAGCTTGCGCCACCAGATTCCGGAGACCAGCCAAATCACCGCACACAACAGCACGAAACCGCCAACGCCTAGCAGTGTGCCACGGCCAACCTCGCCGAGGTTGCCGCCCTGTAGGTAAGACACCACATCAGAAATCATGGAGGCGTTGATATTCACCGCGAAAATGGCCACCAGCGCCAGGATCAGCGACCAAAAGCGCAGCAGCGGGGTGAGGCGGTGGACGCGGGTGTAGCCGTCGGCGTCGACAAGCGCGCGGTCCTTCACAGCCCACTCATCCTCTCACGTGCCTTGACGGCGAGGCGCTCGCGCAGGGCGTCGGCGTCGGCAGCAAGGAGGCCGGGGATGGTGGCGTCGCTGCTGGGCGACGCCGTGTGCAGCTTCACCTTCTTCAGCCCCATCGCCCGCTCGACGGGGCCGGCGGTGACGTCGACGAATTGGATGCGGCCATAGGGCACGACGGTGAAGGTGTGCCAGATTTTCCCGCGGGTGACGAGCAATTCGTCGGCGGTTTCCTGCCAGCCTAGGTTTTTGACCTGCGCGGGGATGAGCCAGAGCTGATAGAGCGCCCACGCAACGAGCGCTCCGGCGACCCAATAGAGCCAATCCCACCAGAAATACGCCGCCGCGGCCGCCAGGGCGGCAAGGATGACGTCCCAGCTCAAGCGCGAGATGTAGCGGGCTTTAGTGAGTGACGGGGATACGGGATTCATGCCGCCACTTTAACACGAACCCTTGACAAGTCGTTGTGTTTATACAACACTGTGGTGCATGTCCCCAAAGAAAAAGCCAACCCGCCCACTATTTAACCGGGTCCGCGTGCTCCGCGTTGAACGGGACATGACGCGCGCACAGCTTGCCGACGCCATCGGGGTCAACCCCCAAACCATCGGCGCTCTCGAGCGCGGCGACCACTCCCCCAGCTTGGACCTCGCCTTCAACATCTGCGAAGTTTTCAATCTACCCGTGGAAGCCGTGTTCTCCCGGACCGAATTCACCCCCATGTCCTCCGAAATCTACCGAAAGGACTAAACCACACATGTCCGCCTCTATTCCCGATTCCGTTAAGACCCGCAAGCGCTACATCACCCTGACCGACCTGTCCACCGCCCTCATCATCGCTTCCATTCCCCTGCAGTTCTGGAGCGCCTTTACCTCACTCATGGTGGCCGCCCTTGGAACTTTGCTGTGCGCGTTGATGACCGCTCGCCTGCGCGCAACGATTGGTGCCGCTGACCTGCCCACGACGGAACTTGATGAGTACCAGATGCAGCAGCACCTTGAGGCCCGCGACGACGGCCTCAAATTCTCCCTCGCAGCACTCGTCATCTTGCTGCCAGTGACTGGCCTTATCGCCTGGGGTGCCCGAACCATGCCCATCATGGATGGAGTATTCGTATCCCAGCTCTACCTCAAGATCATCCTGCTGCTCATGGTGTGGGTGCCCTTCTCTGTGGCGCGTTCCCTGGCAGGAAAGATGAACCGCGACGAGCTCATTTCAAAGGAATAAGCACCCCTAGCGAAAATCCCGCGAGCCGCGTGAGAGCGCCTCGCCGAAGGCCAACGGCTCCAGCTGGTCCGCAGCAACGGTGACCGCCCCGGAGGCGTTCTGCACGATGCCGCGCACGATGAGCGCGGGCGCTGTTCGCGCGGTGACTTTATCCCGGGCCCACAGGCCTGGCGTGACCATCACGTTCATCAACCCGGTCTCATCCTCCAAACCAAAAAAGACCACCCCGCCCGCTGTCTGCGGGCGCTGGCGGTGCGTGACCACCCCGGCGATGCGCACGCGGGTGCCATCCTCCACTGCCGGCAAATCCGCCGCGGATAGGATGCCGCGGGCCTGCAATTCCCCGCGGACCTGCTCCATCGGCTGCTGGTTGTGGGTCACGCCGGTGCTTGCCACGTCCGCCGCCATGAGCTCAAAGGCGCTCATCCCCGGCAAAGACGGCGCCTCAATCGCCGAAAGCCCTGGCAACATCCCCGCCCGTTCTGTTGCGGCCACGCCCGCCTGCCACAGCGCCTGGCGGCGGTCCACGCCAAAGACATCCAAGGCCCCCGCCACCGCGAGGGCCTCCACGTGATCGACGGTGAGGTCGGCGCGGCGGGAGAGATCGGGGACGTCGCCAAACGGCGCGGCCGCTTCAATGCGATCGGCGGCCTTATCACCCAACCCCTTGATGAGGTTAAGCCCCAAGCGGATACGCGCCTGACCATCCGAGCCCACCACCACGCGCGCCTCGCGGCCCGACTCGTTAACGCTGACCGGCAGCACCTCCACCCCGTGGCGGCGGACATCCTGAATAAGCGACTGCGGCGAGTAGAAGCCCATCGGCTGCGCGCGCAGCAGGCCCACGCAAAACTGCGCCGGGTAATAGCGCTTAAACCACGCCGAAAAGTACACCAAGGAAGCAAAAGACTGCGAGTGGGACTCCGGGAAGCCATAAGCAGCGAAGGCCACAATCTTGGCCCACAACTTATCCGCCACCTCCCCGACGATCCCGTTGGTTTCCTCCAAGCCCTCATAAAAGCGCTGCTTGAGCGCTGCCATCTTGGCCGGCGAGCGCTTCGAGCCCATCGCGCGCCGCAGGTCATCCGCCTCCGCGCCGCTGAACCCGGCGGCATCAACCGCAATCTGCATGAGCTGCTCCTGAAAGAGCGGAATCCCCAGTGTCTTGCCCAGGGACTTCTCCAGCACCGGGTGGTCATAGGTCACCGGCTCCTTGCCATCGCGGCGGCGCAGGTAGGGGTGCACCGAGCCGCCCTGGATGGGGCCCGGCCGGATGAGCGCGACCTCCACCACGAGATCGAAGAAGACCCGCGGCTTGAGCCTCGGCAGCGTGCTCAGCTGCGCGCGTGATTCCACCTGGAACACGCCCACTGCATCCGCGCGGCAGAGCATGTCATAGACTTCCGGGTCAGCCAGGTCCAGCTCCCACAGGTTGACCACCCGGCCGGTGCTCTCCTCCACCAAGTCCATCATGTGGTGCAGCGCTTCGAGCATGCCCAGGCCCAGCAGGTCGAACTTCACCAGCCCGGCCGCGGCGCAATCATCCTTATCCCATTGCAGCACCGAACGATTCTCCATGCGCGCCCACTCCACGGGCACAACATCCGCAATCGGCCGGTCGCACAGCACCATGCCGCCGGAGTGAATGCCCAGGTGGCGCGGCTGACCCAGAAACTGCTCGGCCAAGCATTCAACGTCCGAAGGCGCGAGCGCAATGCCCTTCGACCAGGCATCGGCCGAGCCCTGCGGGTAGCCCAACGCGCGGGCGGCATCCCGCAACGCCCCTTTGCGGCGGTACGTAATCACGTTGGCCACCTGCGCCGCCTTCTCGCGGCCGTGCTTGGCGTAGACGTACTGGATGACTTCCTCGCGCCGGCCGGATTCAATATCGATGTCGATATCCGGCGGGCCATCACGGTCCGGGGAGAGGAAGCGCTCAAAGAGCAGTCCCGCGGAAATCGGCTCCGCATTCGTAATCCCTAGCGCGAAGCACACCGCCGAATTCGCCGCCGAGCCGCGCCCCTGGCACAGGATGTTCTCCCGTTTACAAAAGTCCACGAGATCACACACGATGAGGAAGTAGCCGGGAAAGCCCAGCTGATTGACCACACCCAGCTCATACCGCATCTGCTCCCACGCCCGCTCCCGAATCTCCTTAGGCCGCGTGGCATAGCGCGCTGCCGCGCGCTCGAAGGTGAGGTGCTCCAGCCAGGACATCTCGGTATAGCCTTCCGGCACGTCGAAATCAGGCAGGTTCGGGGCCAGCGCCTCCCACGTGAAGCTGCATTCCTCGAGGACGCGGACGGTTTCGGCAATGAACTCGGGGCGCTCAGGCAGCAGGCGCGCCATCTGTTCCCCGGAGCGCAGCCAGGACGAGCCCATGGGGTGGGAGCTGGGGGAGGCGTCGGCAAGCGCGAGGCGTCTGGACAGGGCTTGTTTGGCTCCAGCCAACCGCGCGTGTTCACGCGTGGCGGCAGCCGGGCGCGCAGTGGCAATGGCGCGCGAAACCGGCAAGGAATCCAACAGTAGGTGGTGGTCCGCGTCCTCCGGGAGCTGGGTACATGCATACTCCAGAACCATGCTGTCTATTTTTATTCCCTCGACCAAAAGATCGAAATGCTCTACCCATTCCCAGCCCACCAGGAAGAGGCACTCGTCCTGCAGCTGCGCACCAATCTCCGGCAGGGAAGGATAGGACACGACCCCCTTCTCCCCCGCCTCCATGTGAGCGCGGGAGATAAGCCGAGATAGACGCCGATAGCCCTCCGGGGTGCGCGCCAGGACGGTCAGCGGAGCTGGGTCGAGACTGAGCTCCGCCCCGAAGACCGCGGGCAGGCCAACTTTGGCGGCGGCCTCCGCAAACTTCATAAGACCATAGAATCCATCCCGATCTACCAGCGCAATCCCCCGCAGGCCCAGTTCGACGGCGCGCGCCACGAGCCCCTCCGGCTCGGAAGCGCCACACAGAAAGCTATAGGAGCTCACCGCATGCAGCTCGGCGAAAGGCACGGCGGAATGCCCCACCTTCGGCGCGTCCGTGGCCTGCGGTAGGTGGTCCACCGAGACCGGGACGGGCCCCGGGCGACCAGAGAGAATCCTCTCCACCCGGGACCACGGCAGCGCCTCACCCCCATTGAATCTCATAGCCCCACACACTATATTCGAACACAGGTTCCAGTCAAGGTTTTCGTTGAACAATTCTCCGAATAGACAAAGCGGTTCAATCGTTGCTAGTTTTTCGTGCAGCGCACAAATCCTGCGGTGACACGACTTGCCGCACAACCAAGAAGGGACACTAGGAACCCACCATGAGCATCCGTCGCGTACTTGCTGCCACCTCGGCAGCCGTCATCGCCGCAACCGGCCTGGTTGCTTGCTCCTCGGACTCCGCTGAGTCCAAGGATTCCGGCGAGGCCATCACCAAGGACTCCACCATCACCATCGGCACCACCGACGCCAACATGGAAGAGTGGGCCGTCTTCCAGGACCTGGCCAAGGAAGCCGGCTACGACGTCAAGCTGGAGAACTTCGCCGACTACAACACTCCGAACCAGGCTCTGGACCAGGGCCAGCTGAGCACCAACAAGTTCCAGCACCTGAAGTTCCTGGCTGAGTACAACAAGGGCAACGGCACCGATCTGGTCCCGCTGGCCTCCACCGAGATCTACCCGCTGGCCATCTACTGGAAGGACCACAAGGACCTCGCTGGCATCGAGGGCCAGGAAGTCGCCATCCCGAACGACTCCACCAACCAGGGCCGCGCCATCGGCCTGCTGGTTCAGGAAGGCCTGGTCACTCTCAAGGAGAACAGCCCGCTGACCCCCACCCCGCTGGACATCGATGAGGACAAGTCCAAGGTTAAGGTCACCCCGGTAGATGCTGCCCAGACCCCGGCCGCCTACGGAGAGGGCAAGCCGGCCGTCATCAACAACTCCTTCCTCGAGCGCGCCGGCATTGACCCGAAGTCCGCCGTCGCTCAGGATGACCCCGACTCCACTGAGGCTGAGCCCTACATCAACGTCTGGGCCGTGCGCGCCGACGACGCCGACAACGAGGCCCTTCACGAGCTGGCCAAGCTGTGGAAGGACCCGAAGGTCACCGAGGCCGTCCTGAAGTCCTCCGGCGACACCGCCGTGGCCGTCGACCGCTCCCAGGAAGAGCTCCAGGAAATCCTGGACCGCCTCGAAGAGCAGGTCTAAGCCCCGCGTAATCCACATGTCCCCCGCGCTCACGCTTGATTGCGTGACCCGGGGGATTTTGCCCGTTACTCCCTCCTCACTCATCACACGGACACGTACAAAGGAAACCCACGTGACTGAACAAACTGGCGCCCACCGGGGCACCCGGATTGAATTCCGCAACATCACCAAAGTCTTTAAAAACAAGAAAACCACCACGAAAGCGCTTGATGATGTCTCTTTGACCGTCGAGCCCGGCGAAATCATCGGCATCATCGGTTTCTCCGGCGCGGGTAAGTCCACGCTGGTGCGCATGATCAACGGCCTGGATAAGCCGACCTCGGGACAGCTGCTTCTCGACGGCACCGATGTCGTCCCCCTCCCCGAATCCAAGCTACGCGGCATCCGCCGCAACATCGGCATGATCTTCCAGCAGTTCAACCTCATGTCCTCCCGCACCGCGGCGGGCAACATTGAGTACCCGCTGAAGCTGCAGGGCGTCGACAAGCAAGAGCGTAAACAGCGCGTCCAGGAACTGCTGGAATTCGTCGGCCTGGCGGACAAGGGCGATAACTACCCGGAGCAGCTCTCCGGCGGCCAGAAGCAGCGCGTCGGCATCGCCCGCGCCCTGGCTAATAACCCTTCCCTGCTGCTGGCGGACGAGGCCACCTCGGCGCTCGACCCCACCACCACCCACGAGGTGCTCGACCTGCTGCGCAAGGTCAACCGCGACCTCGGCATCACCATCGTGGTCATTACCCACGAGATGGACGTCGTGCGCTCCATCGCCGACAAGGTAGCCGTCATGGAAAACGGCCGCGTCATCGAGGCCGGCAGCGTTTACGAGGTCTTTTCCAATCCGCAGACCAAGGTGGCGGAAAAGTTCGTGGCCACCTCGCTGCGCAACACCCCGGACGTCGTGGAGGCCGATGACCTGCTGGCCCACGAAGGACGTTTGTTCACCATCAACCTGACGGAAAAGTCGGGCTTCTTCGGCGCCGCGGGCAAGCTCGCGGACGAGGGAGTGTCCATCGCTGTGGTCCACGGCGGCATCACCACCCTGCAGAAGCATTCCTTCGGCAAGATCACCGTGCGTCTCAACGGCCCGGATGCCGCCATCGAAGACTTCTACGCACATATGCAACGCACCACCGACATTGAGGAGATCCAACGATGAACGTCACCTACCTCGCGCAGGCCAATTGGGATCGACTGGGCGGCACGCTTGTCGACGCCGTCAAGGACACCCTCATCATGGTCGCCACCACCCTGGTGATCGCCGGCATCATCGGCTTGGTTCTCGGCATCCTGCTCTACACCACCCGCCCAGGCGGCATCCTGCAGAACAAGCCCATCTACTTCATCATCAACATCCTGGTGAACTTTGTTCGCCCGATTCCGTTCATTATCTTGCTGGCCTTTGTCCAGCCGCTGACGGTGGCGGTGCTAGGCAGCTCTATCGGCCGCGAGCCGGCCACGTTCGTCATGGTTATTGCGGCCACGTTCGCGGTGGCGCGCATCGTGGAGCAGAATCTCGTGGCGCTGGATCCGGGCGTGATTGAGGCGGCCCGCGCGATGGGCGCTTCGCCGTGGAAGATCATCACCACGGTCATCATTCCGGAGGCGCTCGGCCCGCTGGTGCTGGGCTACACCTTCCTGTTTATCGGCATCGTCGACATGTCCGCGATGGCCGGCTACGTCGGCGGCGGTGGCTTGGGTGACTTCGCCATCGTCTACGGCTACCGCGCCTTCGAGTGGGAGGTCACCGTGGTGGCTACGCTTATCATCATCGTGCTGGTGCAGGCAGCGCAGTTCTTTGGCAACTGGCTCTCGGCCAAGATTATGCGCCGCTAACCGCGCCGACCCCGTGCTCTATACGCTGCGCTTTTCGACGCGGCGCGCGGCATAGAAACGAGAGGTCTTCGGCTCGTCTCCGCAGGAGGAGACGACGCCGGAGGCCTCTTTTTCTTCGAGTTCTACGTCCCATGCACGGCCATCACGGTGGCGCACAACGACGCCATTTCGCGCGGCGGGGTTTTCCGTTGCGGTGTTTTCCGCTGCGTCGACGGTGAGGTCGCCGTAGTGGAGGGGCTCGGAGGCGTCGAGAAGCTGGCGTGCCACCGCAAGCTCCGCCACTTGCCCTTGGGGCGTGGTGAGGCCGGAACCGCGGTTGGCGGGGTAGAAATACTCGCCGTGCAGCGCCTTGCCCACGAGCTCGCGGCCAGCTTCCACGTTGAGGCGACCGAAGGAATAGCCCCACGGCATCAGCAGCACCGACGGCGCGAAGCGGTGGCCTTTGGTGTGGGAGGTTTCCCACACGGTCTCCTCAAATTCGCATGCCAGGGAGGCAGCAAGCGGGCGGCCCTTGATTGCGCAGCAGGCATCGCGCTTGGCGTGGGTGCACACGAGCACCAGCGGCAGGCACGTGCCGGTGGGGTGCTCCAGATCCAGATCGAGGATGTCCTCCGGGCCGTTCAGGACGTAATCCTGCACTAACCCCTCGCGTGCCCACACGACGAAACAACGGAAGTGCCCCGTCCCCCGCTCGTGCCCGGCGCGCCCGGGGCGGCGAATGAGCTGCAGGCCCGCCACGCCTTTGAGCTTGGCCTTGAGCTTCTCGGTGAGGCCTGGGCCAAAAGTACGACCATCCAGCACGTCGCGAGACCAGGCCGTAGGCCACTCAAAAAGGACATAAACAGATTCTTGTTTAGCGGTACCAGCCAGGGGCTCGACCTGGACATCGGAGCAGAAGGTCATGGCGCCATCTTAACTGGTATCACTCCTTTCACAACAATGTGGTTACGATGTTTACTTCAATGCATAGAATGTCTCGCGGTACCGCTACCCTCGGAGTTATGCCGAAACACAATCTCTTGCGCACAGCCGCCCCCGTGGCCGCACTCGTTGTCTCGGGTGCGCTCGTGCTTCAGGGATGCGCTCCGTCTTCCTCCTCGGACGGCGGTACCGACGGCCCCACGAAGACTCTCGACGCTACCTTGTCCGGCGCCTCCACCTCCACTGCCACAGTCACTCCTGCTGCCCCCTCCCCCGCCGCACCGGCTGGGCTGACTCCGCTGGGCGACGCCAACATGGAGATGAAAACCCTCCGCCCACCGGCTCCCTCGGAGCTGGTGGTGACCGATGTCCGCGTGGGCAAGCATGAAGGTTTTGACCGCGTGGTCTTCGAATTCGTCGGGAACGGTTCACCGGGCTGGTTCATTGATTACACCGATGCCCCCGCCCAGCAGGGCTCCGGCAACCCGATTCCTTTCAAGGGTTCCACCGCGCTCGACGTCAGCATCGACGGCACTGCTTATCCCTTCCAGCTCGATATGGAAGACCCGAATATCGGCACCGTAAACGGCGCCGGCGGGCTGGTGACCCAGGTGGTCAGCGGCGGCACTTTCGAGGCCCGCTCGCAGTTCGTTATCGGGCTTAATGAACGCCACCCGTACTCGGTTCAGGTGCTCACGGGGCCGACGCGCCTGGTCATCGACATCTTGAATTAAGCCGTTCAGGCATAGGTTGCCTCCACAGACCAGCGCCCGCCTGCCCACACGAGGAGCCAGGCGCGCTGGCCTTTCTCGTTTTCTCCGACGACTTGCAGACGCGCGCAGCGCTGCGCCGCGCCTGCTTCCCACCACCCGGTGTCTACGGGCCACGGGCCGGCCCAACCGGTCACCCGGTAGCGGTGGCACCCCCATCCCAGACCCGCCGGCTCCCCGGAAAGGAGGGCCTCGGCGGTGACGATGACCTCCTTCGAGGAGACGTCGATAAGCCGAATCCGCGCGGCCGGGTGCGCCAGGCTCGCCGGGAGCGGCGCCGGGATGCGCCCCGGCCAGGTGCCCTCCGGCTGCGGATCGCGCTGCTCGCCATAGGGGACGTACTCGATGCGCTCGGCCACCCCACGCCCGCCCGCCGGGCGAGGCTGCAGCACGCGGTCCACCCCCAGCTGGGATTGCACCCGCGCGATGACACGCTTGGCCTGCTCCGCGGATTCGCCTGCGCCCCACAGGAGTCCATCCCCCGGCGGGGCGACCTCCACCGGCTCCAACGCCAGCTTGACGACGCCTCCTCCCTCACCCGGCGCACTCCCCGCCCACGCAGCACTCAGCCAGCCATCGAGCTGCCAGCGCACGCGGTCCGCCGTGGCGGCCTCGCTGAGCGCTTCCTGGGTACGCCAGATCCGCTCCAAACGCTCGCCGCCCTCGAACTCCGCGGCAACGCGCAGCCGCAGACACACCACGCCGGCCTCATCGAGCACCACATGCAGGCGCGCCGCGAGCTGGCGCGCGGCAAAGGCCGCGGCGTCTACGCGCTCTAAGGGTTCTTCGAAGCCCTGCTCCACGCCCAGGTCCGGGCGTGCAAGCTCCGGCGCCACGCGCCGATCCGGTGCGGCCGCGGCCACCGCGTGGCACCGCCGTCCAGCCTCGCCGAAACGGGTGGTGACTTGGCGCAACGGCAGGCCCGCCAGCTCCCCTAACGTGCGCACGCCCAGCTGCTCCAAGGCGTGCACCACATCCGCCGCGCACCCCAGCGCCACCTCGGCGGCTAATACTCCAACCGGCTGCTGAGCCAGAAAGTCGCGCGAGCCGCCTGCCGGGACTACCGCGCCCAGGTTGTGGTGGCGCGCGGCAATCAGCGCGGTGGCGATCTCATCGGCGACGCCGACGGTGGCGTCGAGGTGGGATCTGGCGGTGGCGTCGACAAGCATCTCCACCGCCTTCGCCTCGCTGCCGTGGAAACGCCCGGCCGCGCCCGCGTCCACGATGACCAGGCCCGGACGCAGCACCTCCACCGAGGAGGCCACCGCATCCAGCCCCGCGGCAATCTCCGCGAACACCACCCCGTCCCGGTCCGGGTTGACCTCCTCCACGCGCAGCTCCGGCAGGACGGCTTGGGCTTGGCGCACGCGCATCCCGCGGCGCACCCCCGCCCGGCGCGCCGCCGCGTTGCAGACCGCCACGCGGTGCTGGGCGGCGATAGCGCACGCTGCCCTGTCGGCGTCCTGCAGCGCCTGGATAGGCCAATCCGGGAACCACAGCGCCGCGACCCTCACACGACCTCCAGGCGTGGGCGCGCGTCCAGACGCTGCCCACACGTGAGCACTCCACGGCGCGGGCGCATGCTTGCCGACGCCACCCGCACCCCTATATCAACTCCCCAAATACGCCCGCTGCCCCGGCCCAAGCCATGCACCGCGACGACCTCCGCACCTATCTCCATCGCCGTTCCTGGCAGCCGGGTTCCCACGGTGAGCAGGGCCGCCTGCCCTGCTCGCACCTTCGCCAGCACGGGGCGCGCCCGGGTGGGGCTCAGCTCGCCTGTGCCTTTGTGCACCACCAGGTCCAGTCCCTCACACAGCACGCCGGTCACCGCCCAGGGCTCCGCGCCCGGTTCGGGCACCGCGATGACCCGGGAGATATCTCCATCCTCAACCACCTGTGCGAGTGAGAGATCGGGCCAGCCCACCACCGCAACGTGTCCGCCCGCCGCGCTAACATGGGATATCAGCTCCACCACGAGAGCGGCACATTCCGCACAGACGGTTGCCCGCTTGCGGGGAAGGCCACCGCCCGGGAGCAGCTCAGATAGCCCTTCGGGGACGCCGAGAAGCTCCACCTCCGGCTGCACCTGCGCGGCAACATCCGGGGTTTCCAGGCGTTGAATCTGGGCGCGCAGGACCGCAATTTGCTCGGCCTGCGATCCGCCCACCACACGAACACCTGTTTGATTCATGGCTCCTATTATGAACCTCTCTCCGGACGCGCGCAATTGCGCTGGTAGCGTTAGGCGCCATGAATCCCCTCCGCACGCACACCACCCCAATCCCCACTCCGCTGTGGGTGCGACTCGGTTCCTCACTGTTGGCTGGTGCCGCCGTGGCGGTGGGTACCAGCCGCATCCACTTCGGTCTCGCGCTGGGGCTCAGCCTGCTCTTCCTCCTCGCGGCCTGCGCGCTCGTACTCCTACACCCCTACCGCGCGGGCCTGCGTGATTATGCCCAGCGCCACAACGTCACCATGCTGCCCAACGCGGCACAGCTCATCCCGCTTATGGTGCTGTGGTTGATGGTCATGTTCTCCCCACTCCTCGCGCTGCCTGCCTGGGGCAGCGCGCTGGTGTGGGTGCTCGTTTCAGGCGCGGCCTTCCTGCTCTTTCCCCACGTCGACGGCTCCCGCAAGCTCGCCTACGCACCCCCTGCCTAAACCCAACCCGCCTAGGCCAGGCTGTTTAAGCCAGGTCGCGCGAGGTGGCCCAGCGCGTGAGCTGATGGCGGTTGGACTGCTGGGTCTTGCGCAAAATATTGGAGGCGTGTGTTTCCACCGTCTTCACCGAAATAAACAGCTGCTTGCCAATCTCGCGGTACGTATAGCCGCGCGCAAGCAACCGCAAGACCTCTAGCTCGCGCCGCGTGAGCGCATCCACCGCCGGGTCTTGTCCCTCCTCCGGCTCCGGCGCGGGCGAACCGGAAGCAAAAGCGTCGAGGACAAAACCCGCCAGGCGCGGCGAGAAATACGCATCCCCGCTGTGCACCTGCACCACCGCCTCGGCCAGATCCGGGCCGGAAATATTCTTCGTCACATACCCGCGCGCGCCCGCCCGAATCAGCGCAATCACGTCCTCCGCCGCATCCGACACGCTCAGCGCCAAAAACACCGGCCGCGCCGGCTGATTAGCCGTCGCGTTAATAACGGCGAGGCCACCGCCGTCGGGCATGTGGACGTCGAGAAGCACCACGTCCGGGGAGGTACGCGCAATGCCCTCCAGCGCCTCCGCAACGGTCCCGGCATCGCCCACGATCTCAATCTCCGAGGACGCCGCCAGCTCCGCGCGAACGCCCGCGCGAAAGACGGAGTGATCATCAACCAAAAAGACCTTCACCATGCTCATAACGCTACCGCGAGCTCCACCTCGGTGCCCTCCCCCGGGGTCGAGGAAATCCGCACGCGCCCACCAGATCCTTCTACGCGCGCGCGAATACTGTCACGAATCCCGTGCCTATCAGCGGGAATATCCTCCACGTCGAAACCCACCCCGCGGTCGCGCACAAAGATACTCAGCTCGCCCGCTAACAACTCCGCGTAGACATCCACCACGTCCACGCCTGCGTGCTTGCCGGCATTCACCATCGCTTCACGCGCGGCCTGAATAAGCAGCTTCGCGGAGTCTGTCAGCTCCGTGTCCTCACCCACCGTCACCGCGGATACCCGCATGTCGAAGAGATCCTCTACCTCCCCACACGCCGCCTCGAGGGCGCCGAAGCAGGTGGTGGGGGCGGCAGAAGGGGCGTCGAAAAGCCAGGCGCGCAGCTCGCGTTCTTGGGCGCGCGCCAAACGCGTCACCTCGCGCGGATCCCCCGCTCTCTTCTGAATCAGCGCCAGCGTCTGCAGCACCGAATCGTGCAGGCGGGCGGCAATCTCGGCGCGCTCCTCGGAGACCGCCTTCGCCGCCTGCTCCTGCGACAGCGAACGCCAGAGCTTCAGCACCAGCGGCACCACCAACGCACCAAAGCCCACAAGTGTGAGCGCCGTGGCCAGGATCGCCGAACCCGATCCGCTTTCCCACGTCACCGCCGCCACCACGACGCCACCGATGACCAGGACGGCACCCGCCGCCACGGCAACCAGGCCCACCGGCGTGTTCAGACCACGGTCATAGGCCAACCACGCCAACACCGCGCCGATGGCCACCACCGCCAACGGCACCGCCGCGCTTAGCGACGCCCCCGACACCCCCAACACGCCCACCGCGCTACCCGCCAGCGCCAAGAGCACCAACCCGACGGAGAGGGGGCTGCGGCGGGCGGAGGGGGCGTCGGCAAGCGCGGGCGTGAAGATCCACAGACCGGCATAGGCCATCGCCCCCACCCCGCCCAGCAGGGTCAACGCGGTCAAAGCGATGCGCACGGAGAGCGCCGAAACCCCCAGATTCTGTGCCAGCCCCGCCGCCACGCCGGCGACCACGCGGCCAGATTGGGGGCGCGACATCACGGGATAAGGCGCCGCGTTTTCTGCGGGCACATAGGGCGAAGTCATACTAGCTATGGTCCCACGCCCCATCCCTCGGGCACATCAGGGACAACCCTGAGGTTGAAAAATCAGGGCGATTACCGATACCGCCGCAAGGCCCCACGCGGCACGATAAAAGTATGACGAAGAACAGCACGCTCAACCAGATGTGGACGACCCGCCCCGTCCGCCTTCCCAAGAAACAGGGCGGTGACGCGCACATCGCTGGTGTCTGCGAAGGCATTGCGGTGCGCTACCAGCTCGACCCCACGATCGTGCGCGTGGCCTTCGTGGTCGCGTCACTCGCCTTCGGCGGTGGCATCGCCGCCTACCTCGCCGCGTGGGCGCTCATGCCGCGCTTTGGCTCGCCCTACTGCCCGCTCGATGCTGCCTTGGGCAAGGATGGTGTCAAGGAGGAACAAGAGCTCGGCTGGATTCTGATTGTCGGTGTTCTTCTTACGTTTAGCTCCGGCCCGTTGTTCCTCAGCGGACAATCCCTCGCCGGACTTCCGCCCGCTGTGCTGACCTTCGGGCTGTTGGCGCTGGCATGGTACGCCCTTCACCAACGCGAACCGCTACCGCCCAGCGGGCTATTGGCTGCCGAGCAGCCAGTGCGCGAGGAACCTGTCAACCTCAACCCTTATACTCCGGCAGACGGCCACCCCTTCCCGCCCGGCCGCAGGACCCCGCCGTCCTGGGATCCACTCGGTGTGGTGCCCGATGCCTGGGACTTACCCGAGCCGGGCCCGCGGGAGGAACCGACAAAGAAACGCGGTTCGCAGTGGGTCGAGGGCGCGATTGCGCTTGGTGCCGTCGGCGCTGCTCTAACGATCACCTTCCTTGGGGTCTCCTTCGTTACCGAGGCCGACGAAGAATCCGGCTTCAGCGCCCGCTTCAATGTCGGTTCTCAACACATCGCGCCCACCCATGAAGATGAACTCGAGGAATACTACGACCTGGGCATCGGCGAATCGACGGTGGACTTCAGCCAGCTCCACGAACTGAAAGACGAGCACGACGTCACCGTCGACGCCGGCATCGGCGCCGTCGAGGTCATCCTCCCGAAGGACATCCCCGTCGCGCTGACCTGTGATGACGGCCTGGGCGAGAGCAACTGCACCGAACGTCAGGACCCTGACGCGCTGTTGAACATTCACATCGACGCAGGCATCGGCGAAGTCACGGTCACCGGCTAAACTGGCTCACCATGATTCACTTCGGCAACGACTACCACCGCTCCGCCCACCCCCGCATCCTTGAAGCCATCGCGGGGGCGGGTGGGGCTTATGCCGGCTATGGCGCCGACGAGCTGTGCGCCACGGCCGCTGAGCGCATCCGCACTGCCTGCCAGGCGTCGAACGCTGAGGTGCATTTCATGGTCGGTGGCACGCAGGCCAACGCCACCATCATCGCCCACCGCCTGCGCCCCTGGGAAGGCGTTATCGCGGCGGATAGCGGGCACATCGCCACCCATGAGACGGGCGCCATCGAGCACACCGGGCACAAGGTCATCACGTTGCCGAACCAGCTGGGAAAAATCACCGCCGCGCAGGTTCGCGCCTGCATGGATGAGTACCGCGCCTCCGGGGTGGAAGAGCACATGCCGGAGCCCGCACTGGTCTACATCACGCAGCCCACCGAGTTCGGCACCGCCTATTCCCGCGACGAACTCGTGGCCCTGCGCGAGGTCTGCGACGAGTACGATTTGGGCCTGTTTGTCGACGGCGCCCGCCTCGGCTATGGCCTCTCCGCTTCGGATATCACCCTGCCGGACCTGGCCGCGCTTGTCGACGTCTTCACCATCGGCGGCACCAAATGCGGCGCCCTCTTCGGCGAAGCCATCGTCTTCCCCGCGGGTGCGCCGCGCTTTCGCAATGCGATGAAGCAAAACGGTGGCCTGCTGGCCAAGGGCTGGTTGCTCGGTGCGCAATTCGCCGCCCTCTTGAGCGCCCCTCGTGGATCCGCCGATGCACTCCCCGGAACCAACGCTTCCTACGCAGACGCTAGCGCAACTACCCCAGACACTGAGGTCACCGGCACAGCTGCAACCACCCTCTACGAGCAGATCTGCGCCCGCGCCAATGCTCAAGCACAGCGCATAGCCGAGGCATTCCGCACCACAGGCATCGACATGCTCTTTGACTCCCCTACCAACCAGCAATTCGCGCTGTTGACACGCGAGCAGGAAGAGACGCTCGCGCAGGACTTCGTGTGCCAGTTCTTCGAAGAACACGAGGGGCTACGCGTGGTGCGTTTTTGTACGGCGTGGTCGACGGAAGAGGGGGACGTCGATAAGCTCTGCGCTGCGATTTCTGCGCTCAAGTAGCGAGGTTGCCCAACCTGGTTTAGGCTGTGAGCTATGCAACTGGGGGGTTACATTCAAGCACTAGCGCGCGGGCTCGACGTGGTCGAGCAATGCGCCGGTGTCACGCGCGCTCAGCTGGTTGAGATGGGTGCGCGGCCGGATTTCGCGGAGAAGCTCCTAGGACTGCACGCGGTGTATTTCGGGGACACAATGTTCCGCTCCCGGCAGCGCAAGGCCCGCCGCACGGGCCACGACGTGTTCACGCTCCTCGATATCGAGCGCTATTGTTCCAAGCTCAAAGCCCGCAGGGCCTGGGAGCTGCGCCAGCTACTAGCTGCCACCCCGCGGGAGAAAATCCCCATGGTGGCGAAGGCAAAGCTCAAAGAATGGCGCCCGCCCAAGGACCCCGCCCCAGGCGTGCGAGTGACGCGGCGCGCGGGCCGCAACCACACGCTGAGCATTACGGATTCCTCGCTCAATATTTCTAAGCTGCTGGCCGTGCTTAAGACCACTGACAAGGACTTGCTCACCGCGGCGCATACCGTGTTCCGCGGCGGGGGTGGCTCCGGCCAGAAGCTGCAGTCCAACGTCATCGTGCGATTGGATGAACTCGACCGCATAGTCGACGGTGATGGCGAAGAGATTGAACTACAGCTGACCAATGGGGCCACGATGACGGGTGCGGAGTTCGTGCGCGAAAAGCTTGCCGACGTCGGCCTCATCACCCTCGTCCATCCCCACCACGGCCCCGTGAACCTGTACATGGCGAGCCGTTTCGCCAACACCAAGCAGCGCCTCGCGCTGTCTGCGGAGCACCCGACGTGCGCGTGGCCGGGTTGCAACGCGCCCGCGGAGGATTCGCAAATTCATCACCTCACCCGTTTCCAGGACGGCGGGCCGACAAACATGGCCAACTTGGTGCCACTGTGTGCGTATCACAACGCGGTCAATGACGATGATCCGGAAAAGCCCACCGGCCGCGGGCACCTCGACCGCATCGATGGCCGCGTGCACTACCTGCCGCCGTGGGCCGGCCCGCCGATTCCCATTGAAAGCCCGGCCCACCCGCCGCGCTCCGCTCCGGGGCCAGCTCGCGCATCGTCAGGTTCGTCGACATCCGGCCCGCCCGACCCACGCACCACGCCGCGTGGGACACCAGCCCCTGTCTCCGGCGCGCCACCGCATAACTCCGGCGAACCTCCGGACCCGCCACCGAGTTCATGAGTGCTTTTAGTCCGTAGACTTCGCCCTGATCTCACGGTGGAAGCGCCACCCCGCCGGCTCAATGGTTCAGCGGCTCGCGGGTCACCGCTCCGCCGAACCAACCGGTCGCAGGCTGCCGCTCCGCAGCCCCACCAGCCGGAGACACCCTACGGCACACAGCCGCTTTAACCAGCCGCTCGCTGAGAAAATTTGCTCGGCGTGCGGCTACTCGCGCGCGCGATATAGAGGTATGCGTCCTTGTGCCGTGCGTACTAACGCCGTCGATACTGGCAACGGGCACGCTAACGCCATCCAGACTGGCGCCTGTCGCGACCACCCCCTGGAGGGTACGCAGGAGCCTGGCACCGCGCCATCTGCCCCCATTCCGCGGAGCTGAGTGCCGGGGATCGAAAACGGGGAACGCGGCCGCGCCCTGTTAATTCAAGGCGCGGCCGCGCTACACAGCGTCTGGGAGTTTGCTTCGCTGCCCGCTTTCTACCACCGAGCTATCTCACTGAGATACTCCACTGCACTGCTACAGTGCGTGTCCCAGTGCCTTTCGGCTGCGCTTACTCCCACTCGATGGTTCCCGGCGGCTTCGACGTCACGTCGAGCACCACGCGGTTGACTTCCTTAACCTCGTTGGTGATGCGGGTGGAAATCTTCTCCAGCACGTCGTACGGCAGGCGCGTCCAGTCGGCGGTCATGGCGTCCTCGGAGGACACCGGGCGCAGGACGATCGGGTGGCCGTAGGTGCGGCCATCGCCTTGGACGCCGACGGAGCGGACGTCGGCAAGCAGCACCACCGGGCACTGCCAAATCTCGCCGTCCAGACCAGCGTTGGTCAGCTCGGTACGCGCGATGAGGTCCGCCTGGCGCAGCGTCTCGAGTCGCTCCTCGGTGACCTCGCCGATGATGCGGATACCCAGGCCCGGGCCCGGGAAGGGCTGGCGCGCCACGATCTCCTCCGGCAGGCCCAGTTCACGGCCAACCGCGCGCACCTCATCCTTGAAGAGCAGGCGGAGCGGCTCGACGAGCTCGAATTCGACGTCGTCAGGCAGGCCGCCCACGTTGTGGTGGGACTTAATGTTCGCGGTACCGTCACCGCCACCGGACTCCACCACGTCCGGGTACAGCGTGCCCTGCACCAGGAAGGCGGCATCCTGGCCGTCCAGGGCCTGGTCGACGGCGCGCTCGAAGGAGCGGATGAACTCCGCACCGATGGCCTTACGCTTGGCCTCCGGCTCGGTCACACCGGCCAGCTTGGAAAGGAAAGCCTCGCGCTCATCAGCGGTGATGAGCTTGGCGCCAGTCGACGCCACGAAGTCCTTCTCCACCTGCTCACGCTCGCCCGCGCGCAGCAGACCGTGGTCGACGAAGACACAGGTCAAACGATCACCGATTGCGCGCTGCACGAGGGCTGCGGCCACGGCGGAATCCACGCCACCGGACAGGCCGCAGATTGCGCGGCCTTCCTCGCCGATCTGCTCGCGCACATCGTTAATGAGCTGCTCCGCGATGTTCTCCGCGGTCCAGTTCTGCTCCAAGCCTGCTACCTCAGTCAGGAAGCGCGTGAGCACCTCCTGGCCGTGCGGCGAGTGAAGAACTTCCGGGTGGTATTGCACGCCGGCCATCTGCTTGGACAGGCACTCGAAGGCTGCCACGGGAGCGCCTTCGGAGGAAGCGGTCACCTCAAAGCCCTCCGGGGCTTCCGTGACCGAATCGCCGTGAGACATCCACACCTTGTGGGTGTCCTCCAGACCCTTGTGCAGCACGCCGCCGGACACGGTCATGTCCGTGCGGCCGTACTCGCGGGCACCCGTGGAGGCCACGGTGCCGCCCAGGGCTTGGGTCATGGACTGGAAGCCGTAGCAGATACCAAAGACCGGGATGCCGAGCTCGAGCAGCTCCGGCTTCAGCGCAGGGGCGCCGTCCGCGTATACGGAAGACGGGCCACCGGAAAGGATCAGCGCGGCCGGGTTCTTGGCCTTGATGTCCTCCACGGAGGCGGAATTGGGGACAACCTCGGAGTAGATGTTGGCCTCACGCACGCGCCGGGCGATGAGCTGCGCGTACTGGGCGCCAAAGTCCACCACGAGGACAGGACGCGGGGTTGTATTTGGGTTAGTCACGGTCATCAGTTTAACGCAAGAACCCGCACCCTAGACCGCAGGGAGTGGCCCATAATCTTTCGCGGTGGCAGCTGCCTTGCTCAACGCTGCCCGAAACGCCCGCAAGGCTGGGTGTCCCTCGCGCCCAGCGCGAACCGCGGTGTAGAGCGTGCGGGTGGGATTACCAGGCAAGGCAACCACACGCACGCCTTCGATCTCTTCGAGAAAAAGGTCCGAGATCACCGCCACCGCGTGGCCCGTACGCACCAGGTGCGCGTGCAGGAACGGGTCCGGGGTTTCATAGAGCACACTGGGGTTAAACCCATGCCTGCGGCACAGCCGGTGGACGAACCTCCCCAACAAAAACTCCTCCGGGTCCATGGCAAAAGGGATTTCGTCATCGAACGCTGCAAAATCCTCCAATCGCAACTCGCTCCAGGGTCCGGTGAGTGGGGTGATGAGGCGGAGGGGGTCGTCGAGAAGCAGCTCCCGGTGGGTGTGCTCATCCGTGGCGGGCATGTCCGACTCGTACTCTTCACCCAGGATGAGGTCCACCTCCCGGCGCGCCAGCAGCTCCATCGCGCCTTCGGCTTCGCGCTGGATGATTTGCACGCGCAGGTCCGGGTACTCCCTGGCCAGCTCCGTGAGCGCCCGCGGGACCAGCGAGGACATGATGGTTTGAAACGTCGTGACCTTAATCGTGCCACGCACCGCATTGGTTGATGCGATGACCTGCGACTCCGCCTCATCCGCCAACGCGAGCATCCGCTCAGCATAAGACGCAAGGATTTCCCCCTGCTCCGTCAAACGCACGCGCCGGCCGACCTTTTCATAGAGCGCCACGCCGACGTCCTTCTCACACTGCGCCAGTTGTTGGGAGATTGCCGAGTGCGTATAGCGCAGCGATTCCGCCACCGCAGTGACGGTGCCGAGGCGTTGCAGCTCGTAGAGAATGCGCAAACGGTGCAGATCCAACATGACAGAATCCCTAACAGGTACGTGTTAAAAACTGTAGATAGACTAACAGTTCTTCCCGCCCCACAATGGACTGCATGACCAATCCGTTTGCAGTTTTGTGCGTCATCGGCTCGTGCATTTCGCTCCAGTTGGGAGCGAGCCTCGCCATCCAGCTTTTCCCCATTGGCGGCCCGTGGGGCACTGCCTCGCTGCGTCTGCTTTTCGCCGCCGTGATTCTGCTCGCCATTGCGCGACCGCGCGTGCGCACATGGAGCCGCGAGAAATGGATCTCTGCCACCATTTTCGGTCTCACTCTGGGCCTGATGAATGGCTTCTTCTATTCCGGCATCGAGCTGGTTGCGCTGGGGCCTGCCGTGACCATCGAGTTCCTCGGCCCGCTGCTGCTGGCGGCGTGTCTCTCCCGCTCGCTTCGCGACGCCACCTGCGTCGCCCTCGCCCTTCTCGGCATGGGCCTAATGGGCCTGGATTCCTTCAACGGAGACCCCCTCGACCTGCGTGGCGTGTTCTTCTTGCTGTGTGCCGGGGCGATGTGGGCTGCCTACATCCTGGCCAGCAAGAAGGCGGGTGCGCTCTTTAGCGGCGCAGACGGCTTGGCTATGGCTTTCCTCATCGGCGGCCTCGTGCTCCTGCCAGTGGGTGGGCGCGGGGCGGTGGCGTTGGCCAGCGACCCCACCCTATTGCTGTTTGCCCTGGGCACGGGCGTGCTGGCCTCGCTCATCCCCTATTCGTTGGAATTCATTGCGCTGCGCAGGCTCGCCCCCAACGTCTTTTCCATCTTGATCGCTTTGGAGCCCGTTTTCGCCGCGCTCTTTGGCTGGATTCTGCTTTCACAGAATATTTCTCAGCTCAAGCTGGCAGCTATCGGGCTGGTGGTGGTGGCCTCGGTGCTGCAAACCATGGCGCCGGCGCGCGGGCGCGTGGTTTTCCGCAAGGTGGCACTGCGCCCACGCCGCCTGAAGAAGCCCCGGCTACCGCGGTTTCACAAGCCACGCAATCGCAGCTCTGATCCAGCAGTGAGTCCAGTGCTCAGCACAAAGGACGCCGAGGCAGCGAAGTAAACTCCGTCCCGAGGCAGGCTGAGCGGCGCAGCGCCCCAACGGGGGAAGCTGCGCCTGCAGGGCTAGCGGACGGCCAGACCAACCTTCTGGAAGGACTTCAGATCCGTGTAGCCGCACTTTGCCATGGCGCGCTTCAGCCCGCCAACCAAGTTGAGCTCACCCAGCGGTTCGTTGGACGGGCCATGGAGCACGACCTCCAACGAAGGCGCACCCGCTGAGGCATCCTCGGCGGTGCCAGAAGCTGCGTTGCCAGAAGCAGCGGCGTCAAAAGCATCGGCGCCAGAAGTGCCGGTGCCCAGGAGGGCATCGGCCACGCCAATCGGCTCGATGAGGCCGCGCGGGAAACGCGGGTGGCCGGCCGTGGACGGCCAGTACCAGCCCTTGCCGCCGGCCTCCGCCGCGCGGGCCAGCACTGGCCCTAGAACGACACCATCGGCGCCACAGGCAATGGCCTTGGCGATGTCTGCGGAGGTGAAGATGTCGCCGTCGGCAAGCACGTGCACGTAGCGGCCCCCAGTCTCATCCAAGTAGTCGCGGCGTGCGGCCGCAACATCCGCGATGGTCGTCGCCATGGGGATATCGATGCCGACGGTCTCCGGGTTGGTGTTCACGCCGGAGCCAACGATAATGCCCGCAGCGCCCGCGCGCATCAGGTGCAGCGCCGTGGTGTAATCCGCCACGCCACCGGCAATCACCGGGGTATCCAGCGAGCCGATGAACTCCTTCAAGTTGAGCGGCTCGCCGCCAGTCTGCACGTGCTCGGCGGAAATCAAAGTGCCGTGGATGAACAGCAGCTCCGCGCCCGCCTTAATAACCACGGGCGCCAGCTCGCGGGCGCGCTGCGGGGACACGCGCACGGCGACGGTCACGCCGGAATCGCGCACCTGTGCGATGCGCTCGGCCAGCAGCTCCTCGTTGAGCGGTGCCGCGTGCAGCTCCTGCAGCGTCGACAGGTCGCCGAAGTTCTCCGTCACGCGGGCAATCGCGCCCTCCAGATCCTCGTGACGGCCCCACAAGCCCTCTGCGTTGATAACACCGAGGCCGCCCTGCTTGCCCATCTCGATAACGAACTCGGGAGTGGCCAGCGCATCGGTCGGCGCCGAGACGAACGGCACGTCAAAAGTGTAGGCATCGATGTGCCACGAGGTGTCCACATCCTTGGAGGAACGGGTGCGGCGAGTCGGCACCAGGGAGATCTGGTTCAGGTCATAGGTGCGGCGTGCCTCGCGGCCGACGCCGATTTCTACGTAATCGCGCATTGTTAGTCCTTAGCGGTAGTTCGGAGCTTCGACGATCTGCTGAAGGTGGTGCGGGTGAGACTCCTTGAGGCCCGCAGCGGTGATCTGGACAAACTGCTTGGTCTTGAGCTCAGCCAAGGTGGCGGAGCCGGTGTAGCCCATCGAGGCGCGCAGGCCGCCCACAATCTGGTGGACGATGGCATCGATATCACCGCGGAAAGGCACACGCCCCTCCACGCCTTCCGGCACCAGCTTGTCCTCGCTCTTGACGTCGGCCTGGAAGTAACGGTCCTTGGAGTAGGAGCGCTTCTCACCCGTCAGGCCGCGGCCCTGCATGGCACCCATGGAGCCCATGCCGCGGTAGCGCTTGTACTGCTTGCCCTGGACCACGACGATGTCACCCGGCGCTTCCGTGGTGCCGGCCAGCATGGAGCCCAGCATGACGGCATCGGCGCCGGCTGCCAAGGCCTTGGCGACGTCACCGGAGTACTGCATACCGCCATCGCCGATAACCGGCACGCCCGCCGGGCCAGCGACGGCTGCAGCTTCCATAATGGCGGTGATCTGCGGGGCACCTACGCCCGCCACGACGCGCGTGGTGCAAATGGAGCCCGGTCCGATGCCGACCTTGATGGCGTCGGCACCAGCCTCAATCATGTCGCGGGCCGCAGCACGAGTGGCCAGGTTGCCGCCGACGACGTCAACGCGGTCACCGAAGTTCTTCTTCACGCGGGAGACCATCTCCAGCACGCGGTTGTTGTGGGCGTGGGCGGAGTCGACGACGAGGACGTCCACGCCGGCGTCGACAAGCTGGCCCGCGCGCTGGTAGGACTCCTCACCGGTACCGATGCCCGCCGCCACGAGCAGGCGCCCGGAAGAATCCTTGGAGGCGTTGGGGAACTGTTCAGTCTTGACAAAGTCCTTGACGGTGATGAGGCCGACGAGCTTGTTCTCATCGTTGACGATGGGCAGCTTCTCCACCTTGTTGGCGGACAGCAGCGCCAGCGCCTCCTCCTTGCTGACGCCTTCCTTGGCCACAACCAGCGGCATCGGGGTCATAATCTCGGAGACCTTGCGGGAGAAATCCGGCTCGAAGCGCATGTCACGGTTGGTGCAGATGCCCACGAGGGTGCCCTGCTTATCGACGACCGGCAGACCCGAAATCCGGAACCGCGCGCACAGCGTGTCCACCTCGTCGATAGTCATGTCCGGGGTGGCGGTGACCGGGTCGGTCACCATGCCGGACTCGGAGCGCTTCACAATTTCCACCTGCTGCGCCTGATCCTCAGCAGAGAGGTTGCGGTGCAGGACGCCAATGCCACCTTGACGGGCCATGCCGATGGCCATGCGGGCCTCGGTCACGGTGTCCATCGCGGCGGAAGCCAGCGGCACGCCGAGGCGAATGTTGCGGGTGAACTGCGCCGAGGTATCCACCTCGGAGGGAACGACGTTGGATTCTGCCGGCAACAGCAGAACATCATCAAAAGTAAGGCCGTAGAGTGCAATCTTGTCGGGGTTGTCTCCGCCGGTGTGGACGTGGCTCATGAGGGTGGGGCTCTCCTAAACTGACCAGATAGTTTTATGCGGTAGCCCTCACTGTAGTGCGTGGACGCCCCGTAGTGGTAGCCGTGGGTGGACGAATCGGTGTCGAGAGAGAATTGCTATGCGCGCACGGAGTTAATAGGCTCGCAGACGTGAACTTTTTCGCCAACATGCCCCGCGATCCTTTCGCGGACGATCCTAACGACCCAGCTTCCTTCCTCGAGGAGGAGGACCACGTCGAGCCGCTGTCCGAGGAGGACCGCCTCGCCGTCATCCACGATCTGGCCATGGTCCAAGAGTTCGCGCGCGTTCTCAGCCCGCGCGGCATCGACGGCATCTTCTTTTTCTGCGAGGACTGCGAGGAAAACCACTTCTACGAGTGGGACATTATGGCCTCCAACATGCAGGCCACGCTGGCAGGCCAGCTCGCCCCCGTCCATGAGCCGGGCGCGGAGCCGGACCCCATGCGCTATGTCCCGTGGGATTATGCGGTGGGCTACCTCGACGGCATGGATTCGCGCTACTAACGCGCGCGGTTGGCGCGGATTAAGTACCGCGCCTTATACAACGAAAGAACCTCTCCTCCCCGCTGTGGGAAGGAGAGGTTCTGTGCGTTTTATTGCTGGAACTGCGGCGGCGGGAGTTGGCCGTTATCCCCAGTACCATCCCCGTCGGAGTTATCGCCCTGCGGAGGCGTTGGCTGCTCGCCACCACCCGGCTGGCTCGGCTCCGGGTAAGTAGGCGCTGGAGGGTTCAGCGGGTTACCGGCCGACACCGTCTGCGTGACCACAACGGTGGACACCGCAGTCTGGGTCTGCGTGACGGTTGCCGGCTCCTGCGGCGGCTGCTCCTCTTCCACCGGAACGGGCTTTTCCACGGTCTGCGTCTGCGTCACCGTGGCGCGGGGCTGCTGCCTCGTCGTACGCGGCGCTTCTGCCTCGCGTTCCCGGTTGGCCTGGTCCACCATCTTCCGGGCTTCTTCGAGCAACTGGCGGGTGCCGTCCATGTCTCCCTGCGCGGAACGCTTTTCCATTTCGTCGAGCGTTCCAGCGAGCTCCACTACGGACACATCCTCATTGTTCGTGCCGAAGAGCGACTGATTCACGCCATAAAGCGGCGATCCCGGGCCGGCGTTGACGACCACCGCTCCGCTACCCGCGATCAGCAGCGTAGCTGCGGCCGCGCCGATGAGGCCGTGGATGAATGGCTTGCCCCGACGACGGCGACGTGCCGCATCCAGGGAAATAACCTCCGGCTCTTCGTCCGCGCCTTCAATGAGCGGGGCCGGGGGCATCTGCTTTTCGACGTCCCCGCGCAACTCCAGCAGGAGCTCTGCCAGCTCATCACCGCCATCGGAGGGATCCGTTCCTTCGGAGAGAGTGGTGAGGAATGCATCATCATCAACCAAAGGCTGCAGCTGCTCAGCGACGCCCTGCTGAGGCTGGTCCTTCTTTGCCACGATGTCCTCCCTTCCTTGATAGAGAAATTCTTAACTTATCGGTGCCAAGTGCCGATGGCTCACTGCTAGCTTGTGCTAGCCCCACTGCTGGTTCATTGCGTCTCGTGCGAGTCGAGGGATTTGCGCAATTGCGCCAGTGCACGATGCTGTGCCACGCGGACTGCGCCAGGGGTGGACTCCACAATTTCTGCGGTCTCCTCTGCCGACAGCCCCACGAACACACGCAAAATGATAATGTCCCGGGCCTTGTCACTTAACGTATCGAGCATGGCCCGCACTCTGTTACTACCGTCCATGACCAGAGCGGATTCTTCGGGGGTAGCGTCCTCAGCGGCGTCTTCCGGGACGTCGTCCGTGGGGTGGGTGTGATCGCGGCTGAGGGCGCGGTGGGCGTCGGTCACCTTGTGGGCAGCGATGCCATACACGTAGGCCATAAACGGGCGACCCTTGTCCTTGTACGTGCCAATCGACGTCGCCACCGCCAAGCAGATTTCCTGCGCCACATCCTCTGCCGTCGGTTGGCGGTGGCCGCCGATGCGGGCGCGGCAATAGCGCAGGACCTGCGGGTGAATAATGCGCATGATGCGCTGTAGGGCGCGGCGGCTACCGTCGACAGCGAGCGGAACGAGGTCCGCTAGTTCCTTATCGCTGTCGCGCTTCGACGCCGCTGAGGAGCCGCTCGCGTCTGTAGCTTGAGTAGCCACTGCCATCCTTGCTTGTTCTGCTTGGTGTATTAGTTCATATTCTGCACGAACATCATGTCACAACCTTTGGTTGAAACCCGAAACGACGGGCCTATTCCCCGCCCTTCGACGGCTATGAGAAAAGTTCATACACCGTTCATCTTAGATGTAGGTGCAGGTCATCAAGGGTAAAAGTGAGAGTTTTCGGCTTGCTACACCTACATGTCAGCATTGCGTAACGCGCCGTTTACCCAAGGGGGACACACTTCTATCTCGTCTCACCTCGCCCCGGTGCTCAGGGCGCCACCCCGTGCAAAGGCTTGCCCACAGCACGATGCGCACCCGGGCGCTCTATCTTTGATTAAGGAGAATCGAACGTGTCTCAGTCCTTCCTGCTCCCCGGGCCGAATGCGGACTTTTGGGATTGGCAGCTCCACGGGGCATGCCGTGGAGAAAACTCTGACGTGTTCTACCACCCGGACGGCGAGCGCGGGCGCGCCCGCGCTCAGCGCGAAAGCCGCGCCAAGGCGATCTGCCACACCTGCCCAGTCATCGAAATGTGCCGCGAACATGCCCTGGCCTCCGGCGAGCCCTACGGCGTGTGGGGTGGCATGAGTGAATCTGAGCGCGTCGTAGCTCTGCGCTCGCGCGACGCTCACGCCACCGTCAGCGCCTAAGCCCCTCGCTTCACGTCTCGCAGCCGTGGCTGGGTCAAACGCGATGTTTCTTTAAGTAGCATCACTTCCCGGTCGTGCCGATGATCTTCGCGCCGTGCCCCCGCACTCCGTGCCCACACCCCCATGAGCATCACGTGGCTAGGCCCTTAGAACAATTACTCACCGGCCGGTGAAGGCACAGACCGGCCGGGCACAGGACAAAGGCCCGCAGCCCCTTCCCCACGTACGGGGCTTGGGCGACGGGCCTTTTCTTGTAGCTCTTTGCTATTCCCGGAGAAACGTTGTTTCCCCGCGCTTTTAGTGGGCGTGCGCGTGGCCTGCCTGTGCCGGTTCCTCCTCGGCGGGCTTCTCCACCACGGAAGCCTCGGTGGTGAGCACCATGCGGGCCACGGAGGCGGCGTTAACAACTGCGGAGTGGGTGACCTTCACCGGGTCGATGATGCCCTGCTCCAGCAGGTTGCCGTATTCCAGGGTGGCGGCGTTGAAGCCTTCACCGTTGGCCTGCTCGGCAACGCGGGCGACGACGACGGAACCATCCAAGCCGGCGTTCTCGGCGATCCAGTAGGCCGGGCGGGTTAGCGCGCGGGCTACGGCCAGCACACCTACCTTGGCCTCGCCCTCGAAGCCCTCGGCGAAGGCCTCAAGCTCCTGGGAGATCTGGACCAGCGCGGAGCCGCCCCCAGCGATAACGCCTTCCTCGACGGCCGCGCGGGCGGCGTTGATGGCGTCCTCAACGCGCAGCTTGCGCTCGTTGACCTCGGTCTCGGTAGCGGCACCAACGCGGATGACGGCAACGCCACCGGACAGCTTGGCCAGACGCTCCTCGAGCTTCTCCTTATCCCAGGTGGAGTCGGTGCGCTCGATCTCGCGACGCAGCTGCTCGCGGCGCTCCTCGACGGCCTCTGCAGTACCTGCACCATCCACGATCACGGTGTCCTCCTTGGACACGGTGACGCGACGTGCGGAGCCGAGAACCTCCGGGCCGACCTCCTTGAGGTTGATGCCAACCTCCGGGTCGACGACCGTAGCACCGGTGACAACAGCCAGGTCATCCATGAAGCCCTTGCGACGCTCGCCGAAGTACGGGGACTTCACGGCGGCGACCTTGAGGACCTTGCGGATGGAGTTCACGACGAGTGCCTGCAGCGGCTCGCCCTCGATGTCCTCAGCGATGATCAGCGTCGGGCGCGAGGACTCCGCGATCTTCTCCAACAGCGGCAGGAAGTCCGGCAGGGAGGAGATCTTGTTGCAGACGAGGAGAATTGCGGCGTCGTCAAGCACGGCGTTGTAGGTCTCCTCCTCCGTTGCGAAGTACGGGGAGAGGTAGCCCTTGTCGAAGGAAATACCCTCAGTAACGTCCACGGTGGACTCGATGGTCTGGGACTCCTCGACGGTCACGACGCCGTCCTTGCCCACCTTGTCCATCGCGCCGGCAACCATCTCGCCGACCTCCGCATCGCGGGAGGACACGGTGGCAACCTGGGAGATCTCCGCGGAGGAGTTCACCGGGGTGGCGCGCTTCTTGAGCTCCTCGACGACCTTCTCAGCCGCCGCGGCGATGCCCTTGTTGAGCTCCACCGGGTTAGCGCCGGCAGCAACGTTGCGCAGGCCTTCGAAGACGAGTGCCTGGGCCAGCAAGGTGGCGGTGGTGGTGCCGTCGCCGGCGATGTCGTTGGTCTTGACGGCCACGGACTTCACCAGCTGGGCGCCGAGGTTCTCAAAAGGATCGTCGAGGTCAATGTCGCGGGCGATGGTGACGCCGTCATTCGTGACGGTCGGGCCACCGAAGGCCTTGGACAGCACGACGTTGCGGCCGCGGGGGCCGAGGGTGACCTTGACGGCGTCGGCAAGCGTGTCTACACCGCGCTGGATGCCCTCGCGGGCCTCCTGGTCAAATGCAATCAGTTTTGGCATAGGGTTAATCGCCTACTTTTACTTCTCGATGACAGCGAGCAGGTCACGAGCGGACAGCAGGAGGTACTCCTGGCCGTCGTACTTCAGCTCGGTGCCGCCGTACTTGGAGAAGATGACGGTGTCACCCTCGTTAACGCCAACCGGGACAACCTCGCCCTTATCGTTGGTGCGGCCCGGGCCAACGGCTACGACGGTGGCCTCCTGCGGCTTCTCCTTCGCGGAGTCCGGGATAACCAGGCCGGACGCGGTGGTGGTCTCAGCTTCAACGATCTGGACGAGGACCTTGTCCTCCAGCGGCTTGATGTTTGCCATGATGATTTCCTCCAAAGTGTTCTTAATGCGCGTCCACGTGGACGCGCGTGTGCCGGTTGTGGGTAGCCCAGCACAGCCGTCGTCGCGGGTGAACAACTGTGGGTCAAAACAACCTGCCTAGCACTCTACCCTCGCGACTGCTAGCCCTCAACAGCCCGGGCCGCTAACCCGTTCGCCCTCCGCGAACGCCGCCCTCACGCGCGCGAGAGTTGTCATGTTTTCCGCCACAACCTCGGCCAATAGAACCGGAGAGAGTCCCGAAAACCACCAAAGACGCTCGGGCTCGAGACGAGCCGTCGCGTCCTTGGGTTCCTGAGGGCTGCGCTAACGCACCCTCGGCCTGCCTATGGGAGTTAGGGATTTAAACCTGCTTATCGGAGTTGATGACGGCCGCGCGCCACAGGTTGTATTCCTCCGGGTTATCCTCGCGGTAGTTCTTCACCGCGCGGATGCCGTGCTCCACGGCCTCGACGACCTCGTCGATGTTCTTGTCGTCGCCGTCGGCAGTGACGAAGATGACCGGGCCGCAGATGGAGCGGATCGGGTCCTGCAGGAAAGCAGAGTTGCCGGTAGCGGCGGCGTTGCGGGCCAGGGAGGCCACCGGGTTCGGGTCGGCGTCGTCAGCCTTCGCGTTCGGGTTGAACAACGCCGCGTAGGTCTGGCCATCATCCTGGAAGGCCACGGAAACGCGATCCTCAGTGGTACCACCGAGGAATTGATTTGCCTGTTCGAGCTCAAACTCGATGATGCGACGGGACAGGTCAGGGTTAACGAGGAATCCAGTGGTCATAGCGGTGTGAGCTCCTTGTGTGTGAGCCGGACAATTATCGGTCATCACACTACCGGCACCCTGGAGGTTGCGCATCCGCTAGCGCGCAGCGGCCACGAGCGGAACCTCCACCTCAAGCTGCGTATCGGTCCCACACGCCAGGCCGGAAGGTTCAGCGCCTTCGTGGATGAGCTGGGCAGCCACCGCGGCGATCATCACACCATTGTCGGTGCACAGCTTGAAACGCGGCACGCGCAGCTCGATGCCCGCAGATTCGCAGCGCTTCGCCGCCAAGGCGCGCAGGCGCGAGTTCGCCGCCACGCCGCCACCGAGCAGCAGCACCTTGGCGCCGGTGTCCTGGCAGGCGCGCACGGCCTTGGCGGTGAGCACATCGGCCACCGCCTCCTGGAAGGAGGCACACAGGTCCTCAACCTGGACCGTGGTGCCTCGCGCTCGGCCTTTTCCACGTGGCGTGCCACCGCCGTCTTGAGCCCTGAGAAAGAGAAGTTGTGGCGGTTGGGCCCGCGCAGGTCTTCGGCCTTGGACAAACCTCGCGGCAGGTCGATGGTGGGCTTTCCTTGGGCGGCCAGCTTATCGATGACCGGCCCTCCCGGATACCCCAACCCTAGGAGGCGGGAGACTTTGTCGTAGGCTTCGCCGGCGGCGTCGTCAAGCGTGGTGCCCAGCTCCTTCATGGGTTTGCCCACGGCCTCCACCTCGAGCAGCTGCGTGTGACCGCCGGAGACAAGCAGGGCCACCGAGTGCGGCAGCTCCTCGCCCTCCAGGTTGGCCACCGCGACGTGCCCGCCGAGGTGGTTGACGCCGTAGAAGGGCACGCCCCACGCGGAGGCGAAGGCCTTGGCTGCCGACGCCCCGACGAGGAGTGCGCCGGCGAGGCCCGGCCCCACGGTGGCGGCCACTGCATCTGGCTTCTCGACGCCCGCCTCCTCCAACGCCGCCTTCATCACCTGCGGCATGGCTTCGAGGTGGGCGCGGGAGGCAATCTCCGGAACCACGCCGCCGAAGCGCGCGTGCTGTTCCATGGAGGAGGCGACGACGTCGGCGCGGATCTCCATGTGGCCGTTATCAGACAGCTCGATGATGCCCACGCCGGTTTCGTCGCAGGAGGACTCGATGCCGAGGATTAACATCTCTCACTCTTTCGTGGTCGGTACATGGTGTGGGCGTCCGCGCCGGAGGGCTGATAGTAGTTGCGGCGCAGGCCGTTGATGACAAAATCATAGGCCTCGTAGAGGCGGATGGCCGGATCGTTGCCCACGCGCACTTCGAGGAAGATGGGCGCGTCGTGGGAATCTGCAAGCTCGACGATGGCGTCCATCATCAGCCGCGCGATGCCGCGCCGCTGGGCGGCGGGGTCGACGCCGATGGTGTGGATTTCGTACTCCGGCCAGGCGGCGGGCCCCATCCGTCCCACGCCGGCGTAACCGAGAACTTCCGCGCGGTTGTCGTTGTGGTCTTCGCGGTTGACGCTTGCGTCAACCGCCCAGTAGGTGGTGTGGCCCGCCGCGATTTCCTGCTCGAAGGCATGCGCCGGCCATGGGTGTTCGCCGGGGAAGAGGACCTTCTCGAGCTCAGCACAGCGCGGCGCGTCCGCGGGGGTCAGTGGGCGCAGCCTCATGATTCGGGAGTGTCCTCGATGCCGCCGACGAGCGCGGCCGAGCGCGGCTTGGTCTGTGGCTCCACGGCATCGGGACGGCGCAGGTAGAGCGGGACGAGTGGCGCGGGTTCAGCGGACAGATCAGCGCAGGCCACCAAACCCGCGGCGCGCGGTGTGGCCCACTCGCGGGGAAGGTCAGCGATACCTTCCGGCAAACGCGGGGCGATGGACTCTGGGAACACTAGGCGCGTGCTCTCCGGACTCGAAAGTCCGGCGGCGCTCAGATCGAGGGATTCCGGCTTCGATACGTTCGGGCCGCTACGGCGCTCCCCTTCGTCATAGGTGGCCCAGTAGACCTCTTTGCGGCGAGCGTCGATGGCCACCAGCCACTCCCCCATTCGACCATGCGCGATGGCATCCAAGGTGCACACGCCGTGTACCGGCACGTGGAGGGCCACGCCCAACGCGGAGGCGGTGGCCATGCCCACGCGCAGGCCGGTAAACGGTCCGGGCCCCGTGCCCACGACGATGGCGGAGAGATCTAGGTAGGTCAGGGAGGCGTCGGCAAGCAGCTCCTCGATGGTAGGGATGAGCTGCTCATTGTGGGCGCGCGTACCGCTGATGACGCGGTCGATGCTGTCGCCAGTGTCGGTGTCAACGATGCCCGTGACCAGATCCGTGGTGGCGGTATCGAGTGCGAGGACCTTCATTAGCCCACGAACTGCCAGGCAGGAGCGTCCTCATTGTCAGCACCCTGCTGCAACATCTGGTCATCACCGCGCAGGAACTGCAGCGGCTCGCCCGGCTGGATGCCGCGCAGCGGCGGAGCGTCCTGGCCCTGGGCCTTGGCCATCTCCACCTGCTCGAGGACGCCGGAGCAGAGGTCCACCTGGGAGCGGTTCAGCTTCTCCACCTGGTACTCCTGATTGACGCTCACGGTGACAAAGTAGTTCTCATCCTCCGCCACCTTGCCGTCGACAAAGTCGATACCGGCGACATCCACGCCGCCTTCCCCAAGCTGCTGCTCCGTAGCACCCGGGCAGACGACGAGACCGGCAATCCAATCCTGGCCGTAGACGTCGGGGACCAAGAGCGCGGAGAAGCTCAGGTTCTTCGGGTACGTGTCCAAGGTTTCACCCAACGTCGAGGAAGGCTCCTCCGGCGAGCGGGTCATGGACAGCGCGATGAGCAAGCCAAGGACGATGGCAAAGCCGCCGATGACTACGGTCGTGATGAATTGGCCGATTTTATTCATGGGGATGTGCTCCTAATAATAGGGAGTTCAGTACGGGGATATCCTACGCGACCGCCCTGCAGCGACCCTGACCGGCCCTTCCGGTGCCGAGAAAAGGATCAGACGATCAACAGGGCAAGGACCTGACACATGAGGATCTTGCCGATCATCGCCGTGGGGTACACGGTGGCATAGCCGCGCTCTGCCAGCTGGGTGCCGGTCTGGGGGTTGAGGTAGGCCATGATCGCCGGGTTCGTGGTCATGCCTGCGGCGATGCCCATCGACTCATCAAACTTCAGGCGCAGCACCAGCATGGATACCGCGATGATGCCGATGGCGGAGACCAGCGACAGCACAATACCCACGCCCATATACTTCAGGGAGGTCGGATCCGACAAGGCGTCGCGGAACTGGCCGCCTGCCGACGTTCCCACGCCCGCCAGGAACAAGGTCAACCCCAGCGTGGAGATAGTCTGCTTGGCGTGGAAAGGAAGCTGCCAGTTAATCGGGCCCGAGCGGCCCAGCGCGCCCAGGATGAGGCCGACGACGATGGGGCCGCCACCGAAGCCGAAGGACAGCGTCGTGCCGCCTGGCAGCGGAATCGGGATAGCACCGAAGAGCAGACCAATGAAGAGGCCGAGGGCAAAGGGGAAGAGATCGACGTTGCCGAGTTTGGCTTCGGAGTCGCCGAGGAAACGGCGGACGTCGTCAAGCCTGCCCGGCGCGGTGATGACGCGCACACGGTCCGAGTAGTGCAGGACGGTTTCCTCGTTCGGCACGACGTCGGAGTCACCGCGGCGCACGCGCGCGATGAGGAAGCCTTCCTTGACAGTGTCCAGGTCCTTGAGCTGATAGCCCGCAACACGTGGGCTGGACACGGTCAGGCGGCGGTAGACCAGGCCATCTTCCTCGTGGAGGTTGAGGTGGATCTCCTCACCCAGCTGGGAAATCGCACTATCGAGCGCTGGTGCCGTGCCGTTAAGCAAGAGCTCCATGCCGGCGCGCAGCGGCAGCTCCGGGTAGGCCAGGTTGTGGTTGTGGGGATTGTTGACGTGGCGGGTAGCGATGACGCGCTCGCCAGTCACCTCCTGCAGCTCCCCTACCGTTGCGTCAAAGTCGCGGGTCAGGCGCACCGCCCGCCACTCCAGCGGCTCCGCAATCATGCCCTCGGCCCGGGCGTCCTCAACGTGATTCACGCGCAGCGCCTTCGCGCCGATGGCGGCCACCAAAATGGTTCCGATAATGCAGCCAGGGTAAGCCAAGGAATAGCCCACCACCGGGGTGCTATCGCCGCCCAGGGCCTCGACGACCGCGGCCATACCGGGCGTCGAGCTCAGCGAACCTGCCAGCGTGCCCACGCTGATCGCGGGGTCCAGATCAAAGAGGCGCATCGCTAGGGTTGTCAGCCCCGCGAGCAGGAAGAAGAAGACGATGACCACCATGGACATCTTCCAACCGCGCCGGCGGAAATCTTCGAAGAAGCTGCGGCCAAAATTCAGGCCGATAACGTAGACGAAGATGGCCAGGCCAAACTGATAAACAAAGGCGGGGACCACGATGTCCGGGTTCGCCGCGGACAAGCCCAAGGCCACGAACATCGCCGCTGCGGCGCCGAGCGAGATGCCGAAGACATTGATCTTGCCAACAGCTAGTCCCACCGCCATGATCAGAAAGAGCGTCAGCAGGGGCTGTTCGGCAAGAAAAGCCAGCACGTTAGTTCACCCATTTCCATGTAAAGACGCGGACGTCATCGTCCGAGTCGCGGTTGATTGTGATGGCGAGGTACGCATCGGACAGGCGCTCCATGAAGCCCCCACCCCACTCGGCAACGACCACGGCGTCCTCGATTTCGGTGTCCAAGTCTAGACTGTCCAGCTCCCCCAACGGATCATCCGAATGATCGAGCAAGCGGTAGGCATCCACGTGCACCAACGTCGGCCCGCCCACGCGGGAAGGGTGCTCGCGCGCGATGACGAAGGTCGGCGACGTCACCCGCCCCTTCACCTGCATCCCGCGGGCAATGCCCTGCGTAAAGGTGGTTTTCCCGGCACCTAAGGGGCCGTCGAGGATCACCAAGTCCCCTGCTTCCAACGCCGCGCCCAGCTCTTCGCCGAAGGCCTGGGCATCCTCCGGGGTGGCAGCCACACGGCGCCCTTCGTGCGGAAAATCACTGCGCATCGTTAGCTCCTTCACAATAGGTGCGCGTGGTGCGCCCGGTGGGGCGGCACACCACTTCATAGTTGATGGTGCCAGCGGCCGCGGCCAATTCTGTAGCGCTCATACCGCCGCGCCCAAAGATAACGGCGGTGTCCCCGGCGCGCACGCCATGAGAGTTCGCGCCGAGGTCGACGACGATCTGGTCCATGCAGACCCGCCCCACCTGCTGGTACAACTCGCCACCAATGCCTACCTGCAGCGCCCCCTGAAAGGCGCGCGGCAGCCCGTCGGCATAACCCACGCTGACGGTGGCGAGCTCGCGGTCACTATCCGCGGTCCAGGTCAGGCCATAGCATGTGGACTCCCCCGCCGAAATCGGCTTCACGGCAACAACGGAAGCCTCCCACGTCATGGCTGGTTCCAGCCCATGGTCGAGCCCGGCCACCGGTTCAAGCCCGTACAGGGCCACACCGGCGCGCACTTGTTCAAAACGTGCTGAGGGGCGAGTCAATGCCGCCGGCGAATTGGCCAGGTGGTTCAGCGGGCACTCCAGCCCCACCTCGCGTGCAAGCGCTAGGGCCTGGCGGAATTCCGCCTCCTGATGATCATTGTGCGGGTGCTCCGGCTCGTCCGCACAGGCAAAGTGGGACATGAGGCCTAGGACGGTGATGTGGGGGGCGTCGGCAAGCAGGCGGAAGGTCTCCTGCCACGCATGCTTGTCGACGCCCGACCGGTGCATCCCCGTTTCCACCATCACGAAGGCTTCGGTGGGCGCTTCGGCAGCCTCGATGAGGGCTCGTGCGTGCATCAATGATGGGATGCCGATCTGAATACCAGCGGCAAGCGCCGGGGCGAGGTCCTCCGTTGGCTCCCACAACCAGGCAGCGATGGGAAGGTCCTCGATGACGCCTCGCAACTCCACGGCCTCGACGAGCGTGGCCACCCCGAAGGCGTCTGCCCCCGCCTTCGCCATGACCGGTGCGCAGCGCTGCGCACCGTGCCCGTACGCGTCCGCCTTGACCACGCACATGAGGCGGGCCGGGGCCACCGCCTCCTTCACGCGAGCAACATTGTGGGCAATAGCGTTGAGGTCAACGGTGGTTTTTAACATACCCACCATTGTGCCACTTGAGGGCTCAGCGCTATTCGACGGTCACCGACTTCGCAAGGTTGCGCGGCTGGTCCACGTCGTAGCCCTTGGCGGTGGCTACACCGCAGGCGAAAATCTGCAGCGGCACAGTAGCCAGCAGCGGCTGCATGAGCGTCGGCGCCTGGGGAATGCGGATGATGTGGTTGGCGTAGGCCTCGACCGCCTCGTCGCCCTCTTCCGCGATGACGATGGTGATAGCGCCGCGGGCGCGGATCTCCTGGATGTTGGAGACAACCTTGGCGTGCAGGGAATCGCGACCGCGCGGGGAAGGCACGATAACGAAGACCGGTTGACCCTCCTCGATAAGCGCGATCGGGCCGTGCTTGAGCTCGCCGGCAGCGAAGCCCTCCGCGTGCAGGTAGGCAATCTCCTTGAGCTTGAGCGCGCCCTCCAGCGCGACCGGGAAACCGACGTGGCGGCCCAAGAAGAGCACCGACTTAGCGTTCTCCATAGCGTTGGCTAGGTCGTAGACCTGCTTTTCGTTGTCGATGACTACCTGGACCTTATCCGGCATCGCACGCAGGTCATCCAGGACGGAGTTGACCTCATCGGAGAACATGTTGCCGCGCAGGCGCGCTAGGTAGAGGCCCAGCAGGTAGGTCGCGGTGATCTGCGCCAGGAAGGCCTTGGTGGAGGCCACGGCGATCTCCGGGCCGGCGTGGGTGTAGAGGGCGGCGTCGGACTCGCGCGGAATGGAGGAACCCTGGGTGTTGCAAATAGCAATCACCTTGGCGCCCTGCTGGCGGGCGTGGCGCACTGCCATGAGGGTATCCATGGTCTCGCCCGATTGGGAGAGGGCCACGACCAGGGTCTTCTCGTTGACAATGGGATCGCGGTAGCGGAACTCGTGAGCCAACTCCACCTCACACGGGATGCGGCACCAGTGCTCGATGGCGTAGCGCGCGACGTGGCCGGCATAAGCGGCGGTGCCGCAGGCGATGACGATGATCTTGTCGATGGACTTGAGCACCGACTCCTCGATGCGGATCTCATCGAGGACCAGGTTGCCGGTCTCATCGAGGCGGCCGAGCAGCGTATCGCGCACTGCTGCTGGCTGGTCGTGGATTTCCTTCTCCATGAAGGAGTTGAAGCCGCCCTTTTCGGCAGCAGCGGCGTCCCATTTGATCTCGAAGGGCTTGCCCTGGGCGGGGTTGCCGTCGTAGTCAGTGATCTCGATGTCATCCGCGGTGATGGTCACGACCTGGTCGTTGTCCATCTCCACGGCGGACTTGGTGTAGTCGATGAAGCCGGAGACATCCGAGCCCAGGAAGTTCTCCCCCTCGCCCAGGCCGATGACCAGCGGCGAATCGCGGCGGGCAGCCACGATGCGATCGGCCTGCTCGGTATGGATAGCCAGCAGGGTGAACGCGCCTTCCAGGCGCTTGCCGGTCAACTGCATGGCCTTGGTGAGGTCGCCGTGGGCCTCGTTGTGGAAGACATCCGCCAGCAGGGTGGCGGCAACCTCAGTATCGGTCTCGGACACAAAGTTGTGGCCCTTGCCCTCCAGCTCGCTCTTGAGCTCGGCGAAGTTCTCGATGATGCCGTTGTGTACGACGGCGAGCTTGCCGCCGTCCACGACGTGCGGGTGGGCGTTCAGATCGGTTGGACCACCGTGAGTAGCCCAGCGGGTGTGCCCGATGCCCAGGACGGAATCCTTGAGTGGGCGCGCAGCGATTTCGGCTTCCAGCGCAGCGACCTTTCCAGCCTTTTTGCGCCAGGAGATCTCCCCATCGGCGTACATTGCGACGCCTGCTGAGTCATAGCCGCGATACTCCAATCGGCGCAGGCCCTCCAGCACAACGTCGAGGGCAAAGTACTCACGACCATCGGTGTTATGGCCAATGTATCCAACGATTCCACACATGGAACGGAATTTTACAGCATGATTTAACGTGCCGAATCGCAAGGATCGTGCTTAAAACCTTCCCCCACCTATCTGGTACATGTCCACCTCTTTGTCTACGCTTTCCTCTATTCTGTAAAGCGTGTCTGCGAATTTGAAGAAGCATCTCGGTACGTTGTCCAAGCGCGGCCCGCACCGCGTCCTCGTTGGGGACCTGTCTTATGCAGGGCTAGAAGGCAAGGTCTACACCCCTGCTGAAGGCAAGGGCCTGCCCGCCGTGGCGTTTGCTCACGACTGGACGAAGAGCATCAAGGACTACCACGCCACCCTCCGCCACCTGGCCAGCTGGGGCATCGTGGTGGTTGCTCCCGATACGGAGACTGGTGTCTTTGCCAAGCACCGCAACTTGGCTGCTGACCTCGAATCGGCCCTGCAGATTGCCGCTGGCGTTAGGCTGGGCGCTGGCAAGATTTCGGTGTCCGCCTCCAAGCTGGGCGTTTTCGGCCACGGCATGGGCGGCGGCGTAGCCACCTTGGCTGCCGTGGATAACCCAAAGGTCCGCGCCGTCGCAGCCCTCTACCCTGCTGATACCTCACCATCCGCCGTTCAAGCTGCCCGCACCGTCAAGGCACGCGGCCTCGTTATCGGCGCGGGCCAGGATGACATCTTCCGCGCCGGCAACCCCGCAAAGCTGGCCAACGCGTGGGGCGGACCGGTGGCCTACCGGGAGATTGCCAAGGGCACGCAGTCCGGTTTCAGCGAGGATAAGTTCTTCAAGTTGGCGCTCGGTTCCGGCTTCTTCCAGGGCTCCGCAGTCGAGACCGCCCGCGGCCTTGTGACCGGCTTCTTCCTTTCCACCCTGGCTGGCGAATCCAAGTATGACGGCTTTGCGGATGCCGATGCCTCCGCGAAGGGCGTTGAGAGCTTCACCGGCGAGGACCTGGCTCAACGCGCCGGCTTTGAGCACAGCAAATAAAGCTCCAACGAAAGAGCGCTTCACAGCGCGGCTTTTCCTAACTACAGCAGGACGATCAGTTGTCGTCCTGCTTTAGTTGTTTTAGCTTAGGGACTTCAAGAAAATACCAGGCAATAAGTGCAATGCCCGGCAGAAGCAACTGAGCGGCCGTCCACAGCTTTATGTGGGACATTTCTCTGTCGAATTTAATCTCAATGCCAAGCACAACAAAAGCCACCAAGAGGTACAGCATGGGAAGAACGCCCCACAGGACGTCATGAAGCCAAGGCACTGTTGTCATGCGGCATTCTCCTCACCCTGGTTGATACGTGCAGTAGGCAGTCACCTCACGGTATCACCTGTGGCTGCGAGGAACCAGACTTGTTTCTCGCTGCTGCTTCAGCTGCGCCTGAGCACCGACTGCACCTGACCGCGCGGACGGCCCCGGCCCTGCCCCTGCGCTTGACTATGCGGCACGCCCCTGGACTCTGGGTTTCGCCCCGGCGTATGTGTGTGCGGCGCATGTGTGTGCGCTTGGGCTTGGGCCGCGCGCTGAGCGGACTTCTCAAGCTCGTCCTGTGCCTTGGCCATCGCTTTCTCAAACTCCAGCAGCCGTGCGGCTGTGCGCTCGCGGAATCCACGTGCGAACTCATCGAAATCATTGTGCGGCATTACCACTGCCCTGCCTTTCGCGCCTGTACGGATGGGGAATCTGGGCTTTCTTCCGGTGCCGTTTCCGGTGTCATTTCTGGTGCGGCTCCCGCGCCGGGAGCCGGCCCAGACGCTGGCTCAGGGGGCGGTTCAGGGGCTGGTACCGGTGCAGGTTCCGGCACTGGTGCCGGTGCCGGCGCTTCCGCTGCCTGCATATGCGCCAGCTTCTCCGGTGGAGCTTCTGGCTCGGGAACGTTATTTAGCTCTGGCGGTGGTGGCGTGACTCCGTTGTCCGGGGCTGGTTCTGGTGCCGGCGGTGGACCTGGCTCCGGTTCCGGCTGCGGCTCGGGTTCTGGTTCGGGCTCAGGCGCAGGTTCCAGCTCAGGCTCCGGCAGATTCTCAATGAAATCCACGGCGGCTTCAGCCAGCAGCCCAAGCCCCAGAATGGCAACTCCTACGCCTAGGATGCCCAGACTTCCGCAGCAGGATTCCTCCGGCTTACACTCACAGGATTCCGCGTTAGGACTCTCGCCGCTTTCTTCCTCACAGTCTTCAGCTACTACAGGCTCGTCAGGCTCCTCGACCTCTTCGACTTCCTGCACCGCCTCCTCTGGGCAGTCAGTCACCTCCGCTTGCACGGGTGCGGTGGGCACGTCAACCTCGCTGGGTGCCTCTATCCCGGCGTCGGCCGGCGTGGTGGTTCCCACGTCGCGCGGCTGCTCAGTGCAGGTACAAGACTGCTGCGACTCCTTCTCCGCGTGGCACCCGCACGGCTTGTGCTCTTCTTCTGTTGCGGTGGAATCGGGTGTGGGCTGCGCTTGCGCTGCGGGCTCAGTCGGCACGGTATGCGGCGTGTTCGGTTTCGCTGGCCGAGGCTTATCCTCAGCCGGCGGGCACTCTTCTTCCGTCACCGCCGCGGGCTGCGTTGGCGCAGGTTTTTCTGGCGGTGCCACCGGTTTGTCTGGTTCCGGCTCGACTGGTTGCTGCGGTGCAGGGGGCTGCTCTGCCGACGCCGGTGGCGTTGGCTGGGCTTGCGCCGGTGGCGGTGGTTCTGCGGGGCTTGCAGGTTTCGTCGGTTCACAGGGCTCAGGATCCGGTTGTGGGCACTCCTTCGGCTTCTCCTCGCAACCGCATTCAGGCTCAGGCGGGGTTTCCGGCAGCTCCCGCTCGCATACCTCGGTGCAGCGCTTTTCAAACTCGCCGTAGCAATTCTCAATGGCGGTGTCGCGGTCCCGGCAGGTTTGCGAAATGGTGTCATTCGTCTGGTCGATCAGGTCACCGCCAATGCGCGAAATAACCGGGACGATGGCCTTGCCCAACGGGTGCCGCTGCAGCAACATGGTCAAGATATTCAGCAGCGGAATTACTGCAGAAATCAACTCCGCTACGGCAGATTCGGAAACACTGACCACGTCTTCGATGGCCTCGGAGCACTGCTGCGCGGACTCCACCAGATCATCGGCTTCGTCCCTTTCCTTCTCAAAGTCATCCTGCACGCCGCGCAGGTGATCCATGATCGCTCCCCCAGCCAGCGACAGCACCGTGCCAAGGAGGAAATCCCGCAGACCATTGCCGCCACGCAGTGGACGTCGCGCGCCCATCGCCGACGCGGTATGCGTCACGAGCTCTCCTGGGTTGATCCCGTCGACGGAACCGACCATGTCCCCCAACAAATCAATCGGTGTGCTGGGACCGGAGTAGCCGCCAAGGCTCGCAGCCTGAAATTGGGAGACTACCTGTGAATAATCGCCCAGCAGTGACTTGATCATCGTGGACATCAGTTCGCCCCCGTTTCCTGGCTGCCGAATTGGCCAGCGAGGCCACGGTCGACGTCGCCAAAAGCCCGCACCTGCTCGCGCGCAGCACCCGCGGTGGCCGATATGTTCTCCAAGCGCCACGCACCGCGCTGGTGTAGCCGACTCAGCAACGCCTGAATCTGCGCCCCATGCCCGCTAAAATCCCGCCCCGCAGAAGACGGGGCAAAGCTCGGCCTGTCCCCGCGGTGCGCGTCACTTTGGGCGCGGGCTTGGTCCATGACGTCGTCGAGAAGCCGCGTGGCTTCCTCCTCATCAAAAAATACGTCGGGCATGTGCGCCCTCCTTCTCGTCCACAACAAACAGTGATTCCTGCTCTTATTGGACTGAGAAAGCCACCCGCCGGTTCCCCACCACACAGAAAAAGAAGAAACCCCAGGCCAAAGGCCCAGGGTTGCGATTATGCGGGTAGAATTAAACTGCAGCAACGACGGCAGCGAGCTTGCCCGCTACCTTGCGTGCCTGCTCCTTTTCAGCTGCTTCCACCATGACGCGGAAGAGCTCCTCTGTGCCTGAGGGGCGCAGCAGGACGCGGCCCGTATCACCAAGCTCTGCCTCGGCGGCGGCAATAGCTTCCTTGACTTCGGGGGCATTGAGGATGACCGCCTTATCGGACACCGGCACGTTGATGAGCACCTGCGGCAATACCGTCATCACGGAGGCCAGCTCCTTGAGAGTCTTGCCGGACTTAGCCATGCGCGCCATGATGGACAGTCCCGTCAGTGTGCCATCGCCAGTGGTGCAATCATCCGGGAGCACGACGTGACCGGACTGCTCGCCGCCCAGGGAGAAATCACCGCGGTTGAGCTCCTCCAGCACGTAGCGATCCCCCACGGCGGTTTCCTTGACCTCAATGCCCTGCTCCTGCATCGCCAGCTTCAGCCCCAGGTTCGACATCACGGTGGCCACCAGGGTGTTGAAGCGGAGGTCGTTCTCTTCCTTCATGCCCACCGCGAGGATCGCCATGATCTGGTCACCGTCAACGACGTTGCCCTCAGCATCGACGGCTAGGCAACGGTCAGCGTCACCGTCGTGGGCCAGACCCAGATCAGCGCCGTGCTCGACGACGGCCTCCTGAGTCTTCTCAATGTGGGTCGAACCGCAGTCCTCGTTGATGTTGAAGGCATTGGGCTTGTTGTGGATAGCAATGACCTCAGCGCCCGCTGCCTCATAGGCCTGCGGAGCAACCTTGGAGGCAGCACCGTTTGCGGTGTCGACGACAACCTTGATACCGCTCAGATCCGTGGTGACGACCTCTGCTAGGTGCTTGAGGTAGCGCTCCCGGCCGTCGGGGGCCTCCGAAATAATGCGGCCAATCTTGGTCCCCGTGGGCCCACCGTCGGTGAGGTTGTCCATGGCAGCCTGGATGCGGTCTTCCACCTCATCCGGCAGCTTCTTGCCGCCCGCGGAAAAGAACTTGATGCCATTGTCCGGCATCGGGTTGTGGGAGGCGGAAATCATCACGCCGAGGTCCGCCCCAAAATCATCGGTGAGGAATGCGATGGCCGGGGTCGGCAGCACGCCGACGCGCACGACGTCGACGCCGCGTGAGGCCAAGCCCGATGCAATCGCCGCATCCAACATCTCGCCCGACACACGCGGGTCGCGCCCAATAATCGCCAGCGGGCGGCGCTCGTAGGACTCCCGGTCCGAGGTCAGCACCTCCGCCGCTGCCTGTCCTAGGCGCAAAGCCAGAATGGGAGTGAGCTTCTTGTTCGCGAGGCCGCGAACTCCATCGGTTCCAAAAAGTCGAGTCATAGTTGTTTATTATGCCCGCTCCCCCTTGCCTGGCGCAGGTCGGCTCGCTCTTGTTGTGTAGACTTCTTCCCACCTTCTGCCCTGTGAGCAGGGCCGGTGGGGAGTTTCCCCAGTTAACGCGCGCGCTGGGCCGTCCTCTGCTTGAATAATCATCATGTCCTATGCGAAAGGCTTGACGCGCGTAAGGGAGTCGAAGGGAGTGAAACTCTTCAAAACCCTCACCGATGGTGTGCTCACCAAGTTCAACATGGCGATACTCGCTGTCGCAGCGCTATTTCTGGTGCTCGGAAATACCGAGCCCGCGGAAACGGAAGAACCTGCAGTCATCGCTCCGGGCGAAACGGTGGAGTTGCAGCAGGCCCAGGTGGTCGTCGATAAGCCCCGCGTCGAGGCCGGCCAAGTCCACGTCACCGCCACGTTCCTCAACACCCAAGACACCGCCTTCACGGACTACCAACAGATGTTTAGCCTTACCCGCAATGGTGAGCCTATCCCCTTTGAGCAGTTCTCCATCGCGCCTTCACTGGAGAACGGGGCGGTGACCAGACCCAACCCCGGGGTTCCCTTCGCCGTCGACATCACCGTCGACGATGCCCCCGGAACAGCGCTTGTTCTCAACGATCTGACGGTGCGCAAATCCAGCCTGGACATGTCCTACCGCTGGTTTGACCCCACCCCCGTAGCAGAGATGGAGTTGGCATGACCCACCGCAAATCTTCCTCCCTGCCCCTGCTCAACCGCAAGAAGGTCCCCATGATCGCCGTGGCCGCAGCGATCACCTCCCTGGGCATCTTCATTAGTGACCAGCTGCCCGATCCGCGCGAGGTGGAATTCTCCCACTTTGAGTACACCGACGAAATACCCGGGCACACCCGCATTAGCCAGGTAGACGTCCACACTCGCCCACTGGCGTCCGGCGACTACGCGGAATTCACCGGTACTCTGCCCGAGGGCGAGGAGCTCAGTGAGCTGTATGAAGTAGCCGTCGATTTCACGCTGGAGCGCACTCACTCCTACCCCCTGAGCCTGAAATTAGAAGACTCCGAGGGCCGTGTTTTCCGCACGACCACACCGCAATGCGACGCCGAGGTCGTCTCCCTCCCCATGACCTGTACCAGTCTCTTTGTACTCCCATCGGATTCGCTGGGCCCCGCCACGCTGGCGCTGGAAGTGGAGAATCTCCTCGGCGACTTCCACCAACAACCGGTCCCCATGGGCAAGGAACTTCACACAGCCGTGGAGGTTAAAGCATGACGTCCCAAGACACAGCATCGAAGAAGGCCTCGAAGGCGTGGTGGTGGGCAGCAACTCTTCCGGCGCTCGCGATCATGGTGGCGGCCTCCTCCTCCGTCATGGTGCACGGATACCGACCGCTGTCGGTCCATTCGACCGTCGAGGCCACCAAGCAAGAGCCCGCCGAGTTCAGCTTTGATTACCAGCTAGACCAGGACACCGCCCAGCGCTCGGCGACGGTCACCCTGGCCGCCATCGACAAGGCAGACCCCTCCGAATTCGGCTCCCTTTATGCCGACAAGAACCTCATGGATCCCCCTGCGCTCCCCGGGGACACCGCACTCTACAAGGCCACCGTGGACTGGCATGCGGATCCGGAAAGCCCACTGGAAGGCTGCGAGGTCGGGCTCCGTGACGGCCAAGGGATCGAGCAACCTGTCCGCCTCGTGTTGTCCCCGCAGGACGTGCCGACCGATATGCCCGCCGCCTTCCCCAACCTCTGTGAACCCGAAGGGGCTGCGGGGCCGATGGCCATCAATCCTTTCGAATTAGATGCCAATATCCTCCCCGAGTCCAGCGCGCGGCCGGCTGAATGGGAGATGACGTACTACTTCGTCACCAACGCCGATTTCGAGCCTTCCGAATTATTCGTCACCTGGGGCGCCCCTTATGAGGTGCGCCTGCACACAGGCGCTTAGAAGCCTTCTGCGCGGACAACCTCCTCAACGTCCTCCGCGCCCGGATCGGTCTTGTTCCATGGCCACGACACCATAACCTTCTCTTCTGGGTAGTAGACGAAAATGTCGCCACCGCCGAATCCATCTTTGCCCCATTCGTTGACGAGGACTTCCGGGGCGGATCCATTCGCCTCGCGAACAGTTCGGGTCGACGTCTGGAAGGCATCGTCCTGATAGTCGGGCAAGGCCCTGTACATCTCTTCGGCCTCCTCCCCAATGACAATGTCCCGCGGACTATGGAATGTCATGAGCCCCTCAGCGTCCTGCTCCTTGGTAAGCCACGGCTTGCAGGAATAACCATGGGCTCCTTCAAGTAGCGCATTCTCGGATTGCAGCGGTGCTTCGGTACACAGGGCGATCTTCTCAATGAAGGCCTCCGGCAAGACGTCCGCGGTCTCAGGGCGCAGGTTCACGATGTGGTCCTCCCGCAGGTCCGGACGCGCCAGCTCCTCGCCGGACCCGCGCCTGTTGATCTGCTCAACCGTAATCCCGCCAGCAACCAACACCACCGCGACGACCAAGGTGAGGATGTTGAGCTTGCGCGCGCTGATGTGGGTATCAGGATCGGTCGTGGCTTCTGCGCGATCCACGTCACCGGCTTGAGTGTGCTCAGTAGTCTGTGTCACCGATTCCACCTACTTTTCCCCCGCCTGGCTCGCTGGGACGGTAGATTCAGCGTCCGGCTCCTCGCCTTGAATTTCGTCTGTGTTCTCATCTGCGTCCTCCGCCTCGGCGTACTCAGCGTTGAGGAAACGGTCCAGCGCGGCTACCACCAGCGGAAGCGCAACGAGGAAGTACACGGCTCGGGCAAGGACCAGCACATAAGGCTCAAGCCCAATGGTGATGGTCCCCAGCGCCAGCGGTTTGATGATGGCACGCAGGGCATAAATGACGCCCAGCTCAGCTCCCGAAGCTAGGACGAAGACGAGGCAAAAGGTCAGCATGGGGACCGCACCGGCGACTGCCAGCGTCTTGAAATTGCGCCACGCATTACGGAAGGGGCCGACGAGTGGTTGCGCGGCGTTGTCCAGCATGTCCCGTGTCGTTCGGAAGGCGGCCTCCGAATAGCGGCGCCCATAATCGGCCCACATCTTCTGTTCGGCATGCGGGGAGAGCTTTCCTCGTTCGGCGGGACCTTCGATGGGGGCATCGGCTACCGTCTGCAAGGGCGGTACCGCGTCCTCCTCGCCTGACGTGTCCGGCTCAGAACTGTCCTCTTTTCTGGTCAGGCTCGTGTTGTAAACCACCGCGCCGAGGGTCAGCCATGCGAAGGGCACGACGATAAAGTTGCCGATTTGCGCCGCGTTATTCCACAGCCACCCAATCACCGCACCAATGACCCAGGTGTGGGCGACAATCCAATCCTTCGCCGTGACAATAGAGTCCCATACGGGGCCAATGCCTTGCCGGCTAAGAATCCACACACGGACCTTCTCAAAATTGCTGGTGATGCTTAGCGACGCCGTGGCCATCCACAGCACCTCCAGGTACGCGGCCGCAGTGGCCACGCCAAAGGCGCGCTCCCCCAACTGCAGCGCACCAATGAGTTTGCGCAGCACCACGATAGAGATGAGGAACCCTGCAAATAGCCATCCGGAGTTTATGAACGAGCGCCCGAAATCATAATCGAGAAAGCTGGTGGCCACCTCGATGGTCACGGAGTCGTAGACAAAGGTCCGCGCGTCATCGCGCAACAGGCCGTGGGAGGAATACACGGTGAGGAACGGGATGAGGAGGCCACCGACGGTCAGCAGCGTGGTCTTATCCAGTTTGCTAAAGCGGGTCTCGCCGCCAAAGAACTCCATGGAAGGTTGCATGATCCAAAAGCACGCAATGACGCCGGTCATCACAGAAAGCGGCGCAAAGGGGAAGATGAGCGTGGCGGCCAACGGCGAATACTCAGAAATGACCACCGCCAACCACAGCACCGCCGCGCGCACGGCCAGCGACAGGCAGATAACCGTGATCAGCTGCGGCAGGTACCGCCACAGCAACTTTGCTGCGTCCAAGGGGACCGATAGTGCGTCCCGCACGCTCTCAAGAATGACTTTCACGCCGCTTAGTATAAGGAGAATCACACCAGTGCGCTGGCCGAACGGGGAAAGCCGCCACCTCCCACGAAAGGGAAGCAGCGGCTTTCGAAAATGCAGTATGCGCGAAGATTAACGCTTGGAGTACTGCGGGGCACGACTGCCTTGTGCAGACCAGCCTTCTTACGCTCCACGGCACGAGCATCACGGGTGAGCAGACCGGCCTTCTTCAGGGCCTGGCGGTCAGCCGGGTTGTAGATGTTCAGTGCGCGGGCGATAGCCAGACGCAGAGCGCCGGCCTGGCCGGTCGGGCCACCACCGGTGACGGTGACCTTGAGGTCAAACTGGCCCTCGCGCTCGAGGATGGTCAGCGGCTGCAGGATGTCCTGCTGGTGCAGCTTGTTCGGGAAGTACTCGTCAAAGGCACGGCCGTTGACAGAGATGTTGCCGGAACCAGCGACGAGGCGGACACGAGCGATGGCGCGCTTACGGCGGCCAACGGTCTGAATCGGGCCCTCGTGGATAGCCGGGGCAGCGGTCTCAACCTCAGCCTCGGTGTCGGTTGCCAGGGAATCACCGATGGTGTTGGTGAACTCCTCGGTAGCGGCGGTTGCTGCAGCGATGTCGGCAGCGTCGGCTACATTGTTGTCGATGTTCTGCTCGGTCATTACTGTGCCACCTGCTTAAACTCAAAGGTTTCCGGCTTCTGGCCGGCGTACGGGTGCTCCTCGCCCACGAAAACGTGCAGCTTCTTGATGGAGGCGTTGGAAAGCTTGTTGTGCGGCATCATGCCCTTCACAGCTTCCTCGATAACGCGAACCGGGTTGGCGTCCAGGGACTGACCAAGGGTCATGGACTTCAGGCCGCCCGGGTAACCGGAGTGGCGGTAGCGCATCTCGCGCTCGCGCTTGTTGGAGGAAATGTGGATCTTGTCCGCATTCAGGATGATGATGTGGTCGCCGCAATCAACGTTCGGTGCGTACTGGGGCTTGTGCTTACCGCGCAGCATGTCAGCCACGGTGGAAGCAAGCTTGCCCAGAACCACGTCGGTAGCGTCGATGACGTACCACTTGCGGGTGATGTCACCGCTCTTCGGGTGGAAAGTAGACAAAATGACTCCTTGAAAGTCTGTCTCGGAACTGCCGGCCAACGCTATGTAAGCCCCTACGCGGTACATACAGCGGCCGGTGGAGACCTGCAGCACGCGCGCACCCACGTAGACGCGGGTGCGGACACATAGGTGTTTCACTTTAGTATGAGGCTGTTTGAAAACCCAAAACGCCGATATCGCCCCTCACCAACGCCTCCATCCCCAGATACTTCGGGGTGGGGGTAGAGACAGAAACGTTGATGAGAAGCGATACCGGCGCCTTTCACTAGGTGGGCGGAAAGTGCTGACTGTGAGGCGGTGCGTCCAGCCCTTCCATTCACTACACCCCTCTCCTAGCCCTTCACGCCTTCCTCCACGCCACCCACCGCTCATGGTTGTGAATGGTGATGGAAGACTGCGCCCACACTCCTAGCGAAAGACCCGCAGCTGGGACGGTTTAGCCCCAGCTAGCGGCGGCGCGGCGGTTGACGTCACTCATATTGTCATTGCCCTGGGACACCGTGGTGGAGATGGTAGCTAGCACCGTGTTGAGCTCGGCGGCAGCTTTATCCCACTTGGCCTGTGCCGCGTTATATGCGGCAGCGCTTTCTCCTTCCCATGTCGATACCATCGGCTGCAGGGTGGCCTTGAGGTCACCGAGGAGCCCGTTGATGCGGCCGGAGGTGGAGTTGATGTCGGCGGCGGCACCAGCGATGGCGCCAAACTGATACTTAATTCCAGACATTGCGTGTTCCTTATCTTCTGTGTGCTCGTGTGTGGTTCAGTGCGTACGGCTATAGGAGGCTGCGGCTCTGTTTAAAGGGCCAGGCCCGCGCCGCCGACGTTGTCGAAGGACTGGGCGTTATCTGCCTCGACCGAATCAAAGTTGCGGGCATTGTCCCTGATGTTGTCGCTGATGGCGGTCAGTGCCTCACGCAGCTGCTGTGCGGAGGAGTTGTAGCGCTGCATCAGGTTGTCAAAGGAAACCTGCGCGCGGCCTGCCCAGCTGGCGCGGACGGAGTCCACAACTCCCTGCAGACGGGTGAGCTCACCCTGTACCTCGTCATTGGTGGAGTCGACGCGGCCGGCGGTGGCCACCATTACGTCGGCTTCTGTGCGGAACGTTTGAGTCATTGTTCTCTCCCTTTCTTTGTTCCCTACCTGGGGCATGCCCTTTTACTACGGGGCCTGATGTGTGTTTCTTTCCCCCCGAGAAGCACCCTGTGTCCTTCTCACCCTTATTGGACTGAGTTAGTGGTGCATCGGTTCCCGCCGGTTTCAAAGTTTTTAGTTTTTCTGGCTTCCCGCTGCTTAGCCCTTCTTGACCAGCGATTCCACTGCCATTCGGCACGCTGCCTTCTGCACCACGTTGGGCTCGAACTTGGTGTGGCAGCCCACGGACATCTGGTGGCCTTTGTCCTCCCACATCATCCAGGTCACCCGCGAGCCATCGCCGGGGTCTTCGGTATAGGTCAGACGCCCGGACTCCTCTACCGGATCGCGGAGGGCGGGATCGGATTCGATCTGCTCCTTGATCTCCGCAAAAAGGACGTCAACGGGCACGTTGAAAAGCGGATCCGCAGCCACAAGGATCCGCAGGTTGGGATCCTCACCGGCCGCGGTAACGAGCCCATCTTCCACGCTGGTACGAAAACCCTGTGGCAAGACCAAGGACATCCCTTCCACGTCGATGGCTTGTTGGCCCGGACGCAGCTGCGCACTGCCGGTATCCCCGGGCGAGCCTTGCGTCCCGCCCTCCTCAGTCAGCGCGTCCGAGCTCTGGGTCGGGGCCGTACCCGGCGAACGGGCAGCACTGGAGGTACTTACCGCCGTCTGGTGTGGTGTCGCGGCTGCTAAGGCTGCGTCTTTGCGCCCCACGGCCCACCAGGACACTCCGGCCACGACGAGCACCATGACCGCGATGGCGATATAGAAGGGGTCGATGCCTCCCACGAGCGCAGAAAGGCGGTGTGGTGTCGCGCGATGGGAGCGTCGCGCGCGCGTGACTCGCGGCCGCTCAGCTGTCACGGTGTCTGCATGGCCCTCGTCGTGCCCGTCCACAACCGCCCTTGTAAGAGTCGGTGTTTGTTCCACCACCGGCGGCGATGGTTCTGGTTCCACTACCGTCGCGCCTGCGCCGGTGAGTTGGCGGCGCAGGATGCTCACTGCCTCGTCAGTGATGTCCGTACCGGATGGATCCGCTACCACCTCGGCGCTTACCTCCGGCCACTCCGCCCCACAGACCTTTTCTGCCTGGTCAAGAACGGCGTCGAGCGCCCAGCCTTCGGCGATACCAGTGCCGGGTAAGTCGTAGCGGTAGATCGTCTCCGGCCCCTCATAGATCGTGGCGGCGTCGAGCACCGTGATAACGAGTGTGGTCTCTGGCGTAGTCGACGGTGTGCGCAGTGCATGAGTAGCGGTCATTGGTTATCTCCCTTGCTGGATGTGGTGTGTGGTGGTTCTTCTGGTGTGTCGGTGTCCGGCACATACACCTGTGCCAGGCCTTGGGGTGCCCCACGCACGACCCATTGGCCGCGGCCGGGCGGCAGCGCTACTGGTTTGATGCCGAAGATGGCGCCTTCGTCGCGGTCGGCGTCGAGAAGCAGCAGTGCTGGCTGCAGGTCGCGCACTGCCGAGAGGAACTGCCCAAACAGCGCGCGCCCGATTCCTCCTGATTTGCGCGCGAGCACTAGGTGCAGGCCCACATCGCGGGCGTGCGGAAGAATCTCCACAAGTGGTGCCAGGGCAATGTCGCTGACCAAGTCGAGATCATCGATGACAAGGTAAATATCCGGCCCCTCCCACCAGCTCCGCGCGGCCAACTGCGCGGGAGTGACCTCGGGGCCGGGGAGGCGCTGCTCTAAGGTGCGGACGGTATCGAGGATGGCCTGGGTGGCCGCGCTTGCCGACGCCCCATATACCGCCACCATCTCCTCATCCAGCGTCCCCAAATGTGCCCGGCGCTCATCGATAACCACGAGGCGGGCTTCCTCCCGGTTCAGTTGGCTGATACCGGCGAGAATCACGCTGAGGAACTGCGACTTACCGGAACCTTGAGAACCAATGCACACGAGGTGGGGCTGCGTGGTCGGATCCCACGTCAGAAGGTCCAGGTCCGGCCCGCCAATTCCCCAAGCCACTCCGGTCGGTGGGCTCCCGGCCGGTTGTGGAAGCTCGGTGAGCAGGGCGGGCAGCATCTTCAACGGCGGGACCGGCTGGGCGTCCGCATGCACTCCGCAGATATGAGCGATATCCTGCGGGGACGTCGCAGCGAAGAGCAGGTTCTCCCCCGCCAGCGTGATGCCCCGCCCGGGCGCTGCCGGGAGTTTTTGTTGTGCTTTGCGGTCAATGAGGGAATCCATGGCTTCACCCAGACGCAGCTCGAGGCGCGCCGCGATAAGGTCCCGGATTGACGGCCGCAGGCTGGTCCACCGCGCCGCTGCAATGAGGACGTGTACGTGGGAGGACGCACCATCTGCGACCAGCTGAGTAATCGGCTCGGCTAGGTCCTCAAAATCCGCCCCAGAGGTGCCAATGTGGTGCCAGCCATCCACAATCAGGAAGGTGTGGCGGGATTCCGGGCGACGCACGAGACCAGCGACTTCGTCGACGATGCGCCGTACCTTCTCCGGTTCCTCGCGGCCGGCCACCCCGGCCACGTGGGGCAACCGCTCCAGAACCTGCAGTTGTCCGCCACCCAAGTCGATGACATAAAAGCGCACCTGGTCCGGCGAGTGCCGCAGTGCCATTCCGGAGGCGATACTGCGCAGCGCCATTGACTTGCCCGACTGCGGCCCACCGCACAGGGCCAGGTGCCCGCCACCCGTCGTGAAGTCCACGGTGAGCGGGTCTTGGCGCTGGTGGTAGGGGCGGTCGATAAGCCCCACCTCGGCGCACAGCCCGCCGTCCGCGCCGGGCGGTTCTACCTGCACAGCGGCGACACTGGACAGCTCCACCACGGCGGGCAAAGGCGGCAGCCAGATTCGCCGCGCTGATTGACCGCGCCCGGCGGCTTCGTCCCGGGCAGCCCCCACCACGGTGTCAAGGAGGGTGCTCGAGGAGTCCACGAGTACTGCATAGTCCACGTCCTCTACCGCAGCGCAGTGCCCGGTGAAAAGCTCTAGGCGCGCCGTGTGCTGTGCGGAAGCATCATCTTCTAGCGCTACCCGGCGCGTCACCGGGCCGGACACATAGGAGGCCTGGAAACGCGTGGGGGCATCGGCATCCGTCTTGAGGTAGCCGGCTCCCGGCTGGGCGGGGAGGTGGTAGGCGTCGGGCACACCGAGGACCTGGCGGGACTCCCCGGCGGAGAATGTCTTCAGGCCAATGCGGTAGGACAGGTGCGAATCCAATCCCCGTAGGCGCCCTTCTTCCAGGCGCTGGGAGGCCAGCAGCAGGTGCACGTGTAGTGAGCGGCCGAGCCTTCCCACTGCGACAAAAAGCTCGGCGAAGTCCGGGTGCTGGCCCAACAGTTCCGAGAACTCGTCCACCACGATGACCAGTGCCGGCAGCGGCCCATGCTCCGCCACCGCGGCAGCGGAGGCGTTGAACTCGCCCACATTGGCAAAGTTGCCGGCCTTTCGCAGTAGCTCCTGGCGGCGGTTCATCTCCCCGGAGATGGCATCGTACATGCGCTCCACCAGGGTAGATTCCTCCTCCAGGTTGGTAATCACGGCGGAGGTGTGCGGCAGCTCCTCGCAGCCGAGAAAGGTCGCGCCACCTTTGAAGTCCACAAGCACGAGGTTGAGCTCCTCCGGGCTATGCGTGGCGGCTAGGGCCACGACGAGTGTCCTGAGCAGCTCCGATTTTCCGCTGCCCGTAGCACCGATGCACAGCCCATGCGGGCCCATGCCGCCCTGCGCCGACTCCTTCAGGTCGAGCACCACCGCCTGCCCGGACTCGTCCACACCGATGGGCACGCGCAGGCGTTCGGCCGGGCTGCGGCCATGCCACATGCCGGAGGCCTGCAGCGCATCCACGTCCCGGTAGCCCAGCAGCGCGGGGAGGTCCGCATCGCGACCGTGCCGTGGCGCTGCCGTAGCATCGCCGCCGAAGGGGCGGTGATAGGGCGCAAGCGTGCGGGCGTGGAGGAGGGCCGCGGGAACGTCGACAAGCGCGCAGCTGCCCAGCTCCTCCTCCCCCGCGGCGGTGACCACGGACAGCGCGCCTTCCGCCCGCAGGTAAATGCCTTCGTCCTCCGCACGGCGGCCCAGCGGCGAATGAGGTGTGACCCCCACGGCGATGATGGTCGTCGGGGCGTCCCCCGGCGCTCCCTCTTTGTCCAGTACACCGCGATGCCGGTGGTCCTCCTCCACGACGCGGATACGAAACTGAGCGCTCTCCGGATCCCTCGAGTGCGGCAGCCACTTCAGCCACTCCCAGCTCTCCCCGTGGTACTCAATGCCCACGGTTTCCGGGCCATGCAGTACCGCCAGGTGCAACAGCAGCGCGCGGGCCATACCGTGCGCATCCGCACCGGCCAGCCCCACGATAGGGAAGGCTTGGAGCTGGATGACCACCGGCATATCCGCCAGCGTTCCCACCGCGCGCACGGTCTGGCGCAGGCTCACCGCACACACTGGGTCGAGGTCTTCCGCGGCACCCGAATCTGGAACATTGATCGGCGTGCACAGTGCCATCGGCCCGGTGCCCACCCGCACCTCCAGCGCATCCGGGGCATCCGCATCCCGCTCCCAGAGGCGCGACGTCGGAATCAACGCGCCGAGCTGCCCAGGCGCCGGATTGCGGTGTTCCTCATGCGCGCGCTGCGCCGCCGCGCGCTCCAGCGCCTCCTCGCGCAGCGCCTTGAGGTGACGCAGGTACGTCCGGCGAGTTTCGTCCGGATCCTGCCCGCCTCCCTGCGGGTTGAACATCATCGCCATGCTGGCCAGCATCATGAGCGGGAACATGAGACTCATGGGGCTTATCCGGCGCGCATCACCCGCGCCGAGAACCATGAGCGCCACCATGCCCACCATGGCCGCGATCATGACCAGCGGCATAAGCAGGCGAACCAACGGAACGGGCTGGGCACGGGCCGCCTCCGGCACGGCCTCGGCATCAATGCTGCCTTGCGGCAGTGGTGGCGCTGGTTCCCGATATGACGACAGCCCGGTGTCAACGACGCGTGTAGGTACGCGCATGTCAAAGTCCTTCCCCCCGAAGTACTCCACCGCCTCCTTAAGCGGTGGACAGCGTGCCACCAGTAAGCCACAATGTGAGGCAATGGGCAAGGGGTTGCCCAGAAATTTTTCTCGGGGGAGGTATTTTCCATGACTCGCGCACTCGCGCATTCTGTCCGCGTCACCGTCCGTATCCACGCAGGCCAGACCCGCAAAGAAGCGGATATCTCACTGCCGCTTTCTTCCAGTCTCGGGGAGGTGCTGGGGGAGCTGCTCGTGCTTGTCGACGTTCCCCCAGCACCCATCCTGTGGCGCGCCACTACCGCGGCGGGCAAGACCATATCGATGACCACGCCACTGGATCGCACCAGCGTAGAAGAAGGCTCCGTGCTGGTGCTTAGCCCGGATGCACCGGCGCCGGCACCCATCGTGCGCGACGCCGCGGAAGCATTAGCCGCCGATGTCTCCGCCACGCAGCTTTCTGGCCTGGCTGGGCTGTGGGGTGTGGCGGGCCTTATCGCCGGCGGTGGGCTCCTTGCCGCAACACTGTCCCCCACGGTCGGCTGCGCCGCCACTGCACTCCTCGCCCTCGTTCTTGCGGTATGGACGCGGCGAGGATCTCTGCTCGCCACCGCGCACGTCGCCGCAGGGCTGGCGGGCGGGTTAGCCGCTGGCGCAGCATTTGTCGCTGGACCTGCAGGTACTGCGGTATCGGCGGCACCCGTCGTGGGGGCCGCGACCGCCGTCGGTGCGACGGCGGTGCTCTCCCACCTGGTACGCATCGGCGGGCTGCGGGACCGGGCTACTGCCGCGACGTGGTGCCTGCTCGTGCTCGTCGGCCTCCTCGGCCCCGCCCCGCTCCTCGCCGCCACCGTGGGGCTGTTGGCGGGCGCTCCCCTGCTGACCACGCGGCTGGCGGGTCTGCGCGTGCCGCAGCTTCCCACCGCCGGGCAAGACTTAAGCATCTCGGACGAGGTACCCACCGATAACGCGCTCGCTGCCCGGCGCGCCGGGCAGGCCTACGAGGGCATTGCGGTGGGCTGCGCGGTGGCGGGCATCCCTGCCCTGCTCCTCATCGCATTAAACGCCAACGCGGCGGCAACCCAGGGGGCCTCCCAAGCGCTGTGTGTAAGTATCGCTGGCGGGGTCATCGTGCATGCAGCACGCCATGCCCGGCCCATTGCTGCGTGGGCACTGGGTATCTATGGCCTCGCCGCTGCTAGTGCCGCGGTGGCTGTGCCATTGCGCGAGTGGCAGCTGCTTTCTGCGCCAACCACGGAAACATGGGTGCTCAGCGTCGTCGCGGGGCTCATCGTTATGGCCATGCTGTCAGTACCGGTGTGGGCAGGCAAGCTACGGCAGATTGAGCCGACCACCATCGTGTGGTTCGAGCGCGCCGAAGCCCTCGCGCTGGCTGCGTGTTTGCCGCTCGCCGCACACCTGGCTGGGCTTTTCGAGTTCATTAGGGGGCTGGGCTCATGAACTTGGGGATCCGAATTGGTGCTGCCAGCGCTGCTCTTGGCGCTGGTCTGGCGTGGGGGTCCTGCGTGTTGTCCGGGCCGGTAGCTGCTGCCCGCGAGCCAGACACCGCGTGCGCGGAGGCTACCCTCGCCGCGGAAGGGCCACAGCCTTCCGCACAATACTCGGACTATCGCGCGCGGCTGCACTCTTTTGCCACGGGTGCCGGGGTGAAGGTCGCGGTCATCGACACCGGAGTGGCCGCGCACCCCCAGCTGCGCGTGACACCGGGAGCGGACTTCGTAACCCCAGACGAGCCCGACCCGCTACGGGACTGTGACCTGCACGGCACGGTGGTGGCCGGGGTCATTGCGGGAAAAGAGCTCGGCGTGGCCCCGGATGCGGAGATCTACGCCATCCGGCAGACCAGTTCGCATTTCAGGCAACCGGCGCCGGATAACTCGGCAGGGGCCGATGGTTCAGCGGAGGAAGACCACGGTTCCGGAACGCTGGCCAGCCTAGCTGCTGCCATCGAGGATGCCGTGAACGCGGGAGCTCAGGTCATCAACGTCTCCGTCGTGTCCTGCGTCCCGCCGGATGCCGCCTCACGGGTGGATCGATCGGGCTTGGACGCAGCGCTGCAGCGCGCGGAGGACGCTGGGGCGGTGGTGGTGGCGGCGTCGGGAAACGCGACATCCGGTGGCTGTGAACAAGGTGATGTGGTCTTCCCCGCCGTGGCGGATACTGTCCTCGCGGTTGGCGCCCTAGCCACCCCGTACGACCTTGCGGATTACTCCATCGCTGCACCTCTCAGCGCAGAGGGCAACGTACCACTCGCCTTGGAACCCGGCGGCGGCTGGGCCAGTGCCAAGGGGGATACCCTATTTCAAGGCACGTCTTTCGCCGCGCCCCTGGTCAGCGGAACGCTCGCTCTGTTGGTGCAGCGCTACCCCGACGAGTCCCCGGCGCAGCTGCGCCAACGCGTCATCGATTCCGCCGAGCCCGGCCACGGAGTGGTCGATCCCCTCACCGCGGTGACCTTTCGACCTGCGGCCGAAACCCGCGAGGAGCGTTCCTTTACGGTGACACCGTTGGCGGCACCGGCCGCCCAAGGCTGGCCTATGGTGCGTCTACTCCTCGGGGCCCTGGGGTTCCTCGTCCTCGTGGCTGTTATCAGTGCTCATTCTTTAAGGCCTCTGCGCGGCTCAAGGCAGAACCTTCCGGCAGCAGACGCAGTATCTCCCACGGCACCCGCTCCGGTTCCCCCAGGCCCAGCGCGTTTAGCTCCCCGGCGCTAGCCAGCTCGTGGCGCCTGCCGGTGGCAGAGACCACGTGATAACCATGCCCGCTGTCCACGCCCACGCCCGCCCGCAGACCGGCGAAACGCTGCGCCGCCGAATCACCCGGCAAGTCCACGGTGGCTGACACCGGGCGCGTCATACCGGCTCCATGCTGGTTCGTCGCGCACAACCAGCCCTGCTCAGGAGACAGGAAGTCCATGCGGGTAGCCGGGAGGTTGAAGGTCGGTGGGACGTCGCCAAGCGCGGCTACCTCCTGCGACTGTGCCGGCAAACGCTGTGCGCCCATGCCGACGAGCATCTCCGCCTGGGTGGGGGTGATGGAGAAAACGCCCTGCTCGGTTCGCGCCCACAGTTGTTCGCCGGTATCCAGAATCTCAGGGGGCGCGGCTGGGAAACTCAGCGGCTCCAGTTCGGCGAAGGCATTGAGTAGCTCCGCGGGAACGCTCCACACCGCCGTCTCCGCGGTCATCCCCAAGGCGCGGCGCAGCACCCTGCCTTGCGTGCTCGTGGCCTCGGGCAACACGACGCGCCCTTGACCGGTGAGCAACCACTGCGTGCCCTCGGATTCCGCCACGGCGGCGTGCTCTTCGTCGAATCCTGGAACGGCATGGTGCGCCACCACGGTCACGGTGCCGACGCGACTGCTGGACTGCCAGTTCTCCCCTTCGGTGGATTCCTCCAAGCAGGCTGACCAGCTTGGCTCCTCCCCTGTCGCAGCGGCAAGGAGGTTCGGGGCATCCGCAATCCCCAGCGGGGTGCCTAAGCTTATCTGGTCTAGAAAGCTATCCCCGGCCGCATGTGGCTCCACCGCTTCGTTGGCAATGAGCCGGGCCGACGCCAGGTTAGCCACCGGGTGGTAGGTGCCATTGACCAGTGCTAAAAGCTGTCCCTCCGCAGAACGGACAACGGGCGCATCCCCGGGTTGCGGATCCGGTTGCATCCACGCAATGAGCCCCGAACCGAGGCTAAGGAATGCGACTGCAGCTACTCCACCGAGCAGTGCGCGCCGTCGCCGCTTCAGCGGATCATGGATCATCCTGATATCCCCGAACACCAAGCCGTGCTCGAGCCGACGCAGTAGAAACTTGTGCCCGGATACCTGGGCCTTGGTAGTAGGCAACGCGCGTGCCATGAAAATCCTCCCCGAATCAGTGCACCACCCTCCCTGGTGCAGTGGGGTCTAGATTAACCCAACTCCGTGTCCTCCGCAGCGCGACGGCTGCGAGTCATCTTCGCGCGTGCAGCCAATTGGTCTGCGTCGGGATAGTCCACGCCAACCAGGCTCAGCCCCGCGGCCGGGGCGAGGGGAATCTGGGAGGACCTGCTGGTTTCCTGAAGCATCTGGGCCGCGAACTCCACATCGCGGGAACCTTCGCCTACCCGCAGGCAGCATCCCACGAGGCAGCGCACCATGGACCAACAGAAGGCATCGGCGCTAACGTGTGCCTCATAAAGCTGCGGTTCTGCGGGCGTTGAGACGTCCTTCCACTCGAAGGCGAGCAACTCGCGGATGGTCGTGGCGTGTGGCTTGGCCTTGCAGAAGGCCACGAAATCGTTGAGACCCACCAACTGATCGGCGGCGGCCTGCATCAGATCCAGGTCCACCGGCTTGAGCCACGTTGCGGTGTCCCGAGCGCGGGTCGGCAGCGCGCCGCGCGGATGAGTGGTGATGCGGTAGACGTAATGGCGGCGTAGCGCCGAAAAGCGAGCATCGAAATCGGGCGACACCTCGGTGCAGGCGTGCACGCGGACGTCAACCGGCAGCAGCTTGGCCAAGCGCCGGACCAATTTGGCGGGATCGCCATCGATGCTGCGCTGGCTTAGTGCGGCGCGGGTGGTGTCAAAGTGCGCGACCTGGCCGCTGGCATGCACGCCCGCGTCGGTGCGCCCAGCCACCGTGAGCTCCACCGGGTGGCGCAAGACCATGGCCAGCTTCTCCTCGATGGTCTGCTGCACCGTGCGAAGGCCGTCCTTCTGCCGGGCCCACCCGTGGAAGTCGGTGCCGTCATAGGCCAAGTCCAGTCGCAGGCGAACGCTTTCACTCATGGGGGTTGATGATACCGTGCGCTCCACGTGCCGTGGGAACTGCGTCCGTGGTCCGTTTTAACAAATAGTGGCCTGAAAAGTGCAATTTTTGGACCCTTATTTGTTAAAACGGTACACCCCCAGCACTGCTCCCCTCTCTCTGCGCCGTGGCCCGTAGAAAACGACAAGGGCCCGCGCCCCACCATCGTGGTGAGCGCGGGCCCTTCGAAGACCTAAAGAAGAATTACTTCTCCTCGGTGGTCTCCTCAGCCTCGGTAGCCTCAGCGGACTCAGCCTCAGCCTCTTCAGCCTTAGCTTCCTCGGCCTGCTTGGAAGCAGCAGCGCGGGTAGCGCGGTTAGCCTCAGAGGTCACGGTCTCCTCGAGAACGAGGGAGATCTGGGACATCGGGGCGTTGTCGCCGGAGCGGTTGTCCAGCTTGATGATGCGGGTGTAGCCACCCTCACGGTTCTCAAACTTCGGTGCCAGCTCGTCGAAGAGGTAGGCAACAACATCCTTGTGCGGGATGAGCTTGAGAACTGCGCGACGGTCAGCAACGGTGCCGGCCTTCGCCTTGGTGATGATCTTCTCGGCGTAAGGACGAAGCAGCTTCGCCTTAGCGTCGGTGGTCTTGATTGCGCCGTGCTCGAACAGGCTCGCTGCCATGTTGCTCAGCAGGTGCTTCTGCTGGCTGGCGGAGCCGCCGAGACGCGGACCCTTCTTGGGGGTAGGCATTATGTACTCCTCGTGTGCGGATTAATTGAGCGCGCGACGGGGCGCAAAAAGCCGCGCCGTCACGATTCAGTGGAATTCTTTACTCGGAATCGTCGGAAGCCGGGTCCTTGAAGTCGCCGGTCTCTGCGTCGTAGCCTTCGAGCTGGGTCGGGTCGAAGTCCTCAGGGGTGTCCTTGAGGGCCAAGCCCAAGTTAGCCAGCTTGATCTTTACCTCGTTGATCGACTTCTGACCGAAGTTGCGGATATCCAGCAGGTCCGACTCGGTGCACTCAGCGAGCTCACCGACGGTGTGGATCTCCTGACGCTTCAGGCAGTTGTAGGAGCGGACGGAGAAGTTCAGATCCTCGATCGGCATGCTGTAGGCGGCGATGTACTCCGTCTCCTGCGGGGACGGGCCAATCTCAATGCCCTCAGCAGCGGTGTTCAGCTCGCGAGCCAGGCCGAAGAGCTCGACCAGGGTGCCGCCGGCGGAAGCCAGGGCGTCGCGTGCGGAAATCGAGTTCTTAGTCTCGACGTCGATGATCAGCTTGTCAAAGTCAGTGCGCTGCTCAACACGAGTAGCTTCGACCTTGTAAGAGACCTTCAGCACCGGGGAGTAAATCTGGTCGACCGGAATGCGGCCGATTTCTCCCGAGGTGGCGGCAGCCGGAACGTAGCCACGGCCGCGCTCGACGACGAGTTCCATCTCCAGCTTGGCGGACTCATTCAGCGATGCGATGTGCAGATCCGAGTTGTGGATCTCCACGCCAGCCGGCGGCTGGATATCGCCTGCAGTGACCTCACCCGGGCCTTCCTTGCTCAGGTACATGACCACCGGCTCGTCGGAGTCGGAAGACAGAACCAGACCCTTGACGTTAAGGATGATTTCGGAAACGTCTTCCTTCACACCATTGATGGTGGTGAACTCGTGGAGCACACCGTCAATCTTGATGGAGGTTACTGCCGCGCCCGGGATGGACGAAAGCAGCGTGCGACGAAGCGAGTTACCGAGGGTGTAACCGAAGCCCGGCTCGAGCGGCTCGATAACGAACTTAGAGCGAGACGAGTCGATGAATTCCTCGGTGAGCTGAGGACGCTGGGAAATAAGCATGGAGTTTCTCCTTGTCGGCGCCCGCTATTTGACGCCGGTAGAAGGGGTAAAGATGAAAGTGTCGAAGGATTACTTCGAGTAAAGCTCGACGATGAGCTGCTCCTGCAGCGGAACGTCGATCTGAGCGCGCTCGGGCAGCTGGTGCACGAGGATGCGCAGGGTGTCCGGAACGACCTGCAGCCACGCCGGAACGTTGGCGTCAACCAGGCGGTCCTGAGCCTCTTCGAACCATTCCATCTTCTGGGAACGCTCACGAACATCGATGATGTCGTACTGCGTAACGCGGAAGGAAGGAACGTTGATCTTCTTGCCGTTCACGGTGAAGTGACCGTGGGAGACAAGCTGGCGAGCCTGGCGGCGGGTGTTGGCCAGACCTGCGCGGTAGATCACGTTGTCGAGACGGGACTCGAGCAAAACGACGAGGTTGTCACCGGTCTTGCCCGGAAGGCGGTTAGCCTCGGCGTAGTAGCGGCGGAACTGACGCTCCAGCACACCGTAGGTGTACTTGGCCTTCTGCTTCTCCTGGAGCTGCAGCAGGTACTCAGATTCCTTGATGCGGTTGCGGCCAGCCTGTCCCGGAGGGTACGGGCGACGCTCAAATGCCATGTCGCCGCCGACCAGGTCGACGCGCAGACGGCGGGATACGCGGGTAGCGGGGCCAGTATAACGAGCCATTTTCTTACCTCTTCCTTTCCCTTAAACCTTGCGGCGCTTGGTCGGACGGCAGCCGTTGTGCGGCTGTGGGGTGGCATCCGTGATCGAGGAAACCTCGAGGCCTGCAGCCTGCAGGGAACGGATGGCGGTCTCGCGGCCGGAGCCCGGACCCTTGACGAAAACGTCAACCTTCTTCATACCGTGGTCCATGGCCTTGCGGGCCGCGTTCTCAGCAGCCATCTGCGCTGCGAACGGGGTGGACTTACGGGAACCCTTGAAGCCGACGTGGCCGGAGGATGCCCAGGAGATGACAGCACCGTGCGGGTCCGTGATGGACACGATGGTGTTGTTGAAGGTGGACTTGATGTATGCGTGGCCAGCGGCCACGTTCTTCTTTACGACGCGACGACCACCACGCGCGCGCCGGAACGAGTCTTGGGTGGCATGTTTTACTTCTTCTTTCCTGCGATCGTCTTCTTCGGACCCTTGCGCGTACGAGCGTTGGTCTTGGTGCGCTGACCACGAACGGGCAGACCACGGCGGTGGCGGATGCCCTGGTAGCAACCGATTTCAATCTTGCGACGGATGTCAGCCTGAACCTGGCGGCGGAGGTCACCCTCTACCTTCCAGGTAGCTTCAATGACGTCACGCAGCGCCGACAGCTGATCGTCGTCGAGGTTGTCGGTGCGCAGGTCGGGAGAAATGCCGGTCTTTTCCAGCAGTTCCTTGGCACGGGAAGGCCCGATGCCGTAGATGTAGGTGAGAGCAACCTCCATGCGCTTGTTGCGCGGGAGGTCAACACCAGCTAGACGTGCCATATGGCGAGTCCTTTCGGGTTGTTACGATGGTTTTCTCCTCATCCGTCCCCCGCCACGCATACGCTTCGCCCCGGGCCGTGCCGGGGAAACTGTGGGCATGCTTAGCAGCGTGGGCTCAGGCCATCGCAGCCTGAGGTAAAAAAGGACGCACGAAGGGCGCGTCCCGTGGGTGAGGAGGCTTACAGTCTTTACTTGTAGCGGTAGACGATGCGTCCGCGGGTCAGGTCATAAGGAGACAGCTCCACAACAACGCGATCCTCTGGGAGGATGCGGATGTAGTGCTGACGCATCTTGCCCGAGATGTGGGCAAGAACCTTGTGCCCGTTGTCGAGCTCGACGCGGAACATTGCGTTGGGCAGGGGTTCGACGATGCGACCCTCAACCTCGATTGCGCCTTCCTTAGCCATAACCTCTACTTTTCTGATGGAGTTCTTTTCGCCACGCTTGGCGACGCCTCCACCTGCATGTTTGGTGTCTACTGCCTGGTGTCCTCAGCAGCCAATCCGGCTGCGTACAGACACCAGCACTAAAGCATACGCTGCAAAGACCCGTTTTCCAAATACAGAAACCTCCCGTCGCCGTCAAGCGCGGGAGGCAGATGACCTGTAGCGGTGGCTTGGCCACCGCTACGTTCTAGTAGATGAAGACCTTGGAACCAACCGGGACATCATTCCAGTAGCGCACGGCATCCTGGTGGGTCAGGCGCACGCAGCCATTGGACTGGTAGGCCGGGGAGCCCTCGTGGAAGGCGTGGCCGTTGTTCGTGAAGTACATTGCGTAAGGCATCGGTGCGTTACCGAATTCCCACGAGATCTCGTCCTTCACCTTACGGTTGATGTAGTACGTGCCGGCCGGGGTTTCCTCACCCGGCTTACCGGTGGACATGCCCTGCGCAACGTAGGTGACGTTGCCGTTGCCGTCCTGCAGCCAGGTACGGCGGCCATCGCGGTCCACGCAGATACGCGCATCTGCCGGGCACGGGCCAACATCGAAGCGCTGCGCCTGACGCTCAGCCTCAGCCTTGCGCGCGGCTTCCTCAGCGGCGGCCTTCTCGCGAGCAATCTGCTCAGCGTGGGCGCGCTCCTCAGCTTCACGAGCAGCGCGAATCTCGGCGTTCTTCTGCTCGATGAGGCCCGGGAAGACGAGCTCAATAGCGCCATCGATTACTGGGCGAAGAGCATCGGCTGCCTGCGGGTTAACATTCTGCAGCGCTTCCAGCATTTGGTTGCGGCTAGCCCACGCGTTCTCACGGGTCTGGCCAGCGAACTCATCAAGCTGGGACTGGACGTTGGAGGACAGGGAATCAATAGAGGGGACCGTCTGTGCATGTGCGGCCGGGGCGACCGAGAGAGTAGCGGTCAGAAGGCCGATTGCGGTGGCTCGGCGTAGGGAGCGAGCACCAGCGCGGGAGCGAATTTTAGACATGGCAAGAAGTATAAACCTTCCGACCATGATTTCCTACCCGAAAGACGTGTTTTAGTAGCGCGGGGTCAGGATTCGGGGACCATTCTCCGTCGCCGCGACGGTGTGCTCCCAGTGCGCCGACCACGAGCCATCGAGGGTTACCACGGTCCAGTCATCCTCTAAGACCTCGCTGTCCTCAGTACCCAGGGTCAGCATCGGCTCGATGGCCAACACGGAACCTTCCTGGATGAGGGGACCGCGCCCTGCCTTGCCTTCGTTGGCCAGGTAGGGCTCCTCGTGCATCTCTCGGCCGATGCCGTGGCCGCCGTAGCCATCGACGATAAAGAGCTCGACGCCGAATTTATCCTCGGCGCGGTAAGTCGCCTGCTCGAGGGCAGCGGAGACGTCGGTCAGCCGGTTGCCCGGAACCATCGCCTTGAGGCCCTCGTGGAGGACCCATTCGGTGGCGTCGCTCAGCGCCTGCGCTTCGGCGCTGGGCTTACCGACGCCAAACGTCCACGCACTATCCCCCACCCAGCCGTCGAGAGTGGCACCGCAGTCGATGGAAACAAGGTCCCCCTCAGCCAGCAGCATTTCCTTGCTGGGGATGCCGTGGACGATGACGTCGTTGACGGAAGCGCAGATGGAACCCGGGAACCCGCCGTAGCCTTTGAAGGTGGGCACGGCACCGGCATCGCGGATGGTCTGCTCGGCCACCTCATCGAGTTCCAGAGTGCTCACGCCCACCGCTGCGGCAGCGCGTACCGCCTGCAGGGCGCGGCCGACGATCTCGCCGGCCGCCTGCATGGCATCGAGCTCGCCTGGGGTGCGGGCGGGGATGGTTTTAGTGCGTCGTCGAAAAGCCATGGCTTAAAAGGCAGATTACTTGCCCATGGCCTTCAGGGTGCGCTCGTTGATCTCCTCAACGGAACCCTCAGCCTTCACGGAGATGATGGCATCGCCGTAGTGCTCAATAAGCGGGAAGGTCTCCTCGCGGTACACGCCCAGGCGGGTGCGGATGGTCTCCTCGGTGTCGTCTGCGCGACCGCGGGCGAGCATGCGCTCGACGACGACGTCCTCGGACACCTCAAAGTTCAACACGCCATCCAGCTTGAGGCCCTTGTCGTCAAGGAGCTTCGCCAGGATGTCGGCCTGCTCCACGGTGCGCGGGAAGCCGTCAAGGAGGAAACCTTCCTTGGCGTCATCCTGGTTAAGGCGGTCCTCTACCATGCGGGCGGTGACGTCAGTCGGCACCAGCTTGCCGGCATCGATGTAGGACTTGGCTTCTACACCAAGCGGGGTGCCCTCACCAATGTTGGCGCGGAAGAGGTCACCGGTGGAGATGTGCGGAACGCCGAGCTTCTCGCTGAGGAGGGCGGCTTGGGTGCCCTTGCCGGCACCGGGAGGGCCAAGGAGTACGTAACGCATTACTTAAGCAGTCCTTCGTAGTTGGATTGTAGAAGCTGGGACTCGATTTGCTTGACCGTAGTCAAGGCAACCGAGACCATAATGAGGATGGCGGTACCACCGAAGGCGGAGGTGCCGCTGGCACCTGCAGTGCCCACGCCGAGGTCCAAGAGGATATTCGGCAGAACAGCGATGAGCGCCAGGTAGATCGAACCGACGAACAGCAGGCGGTTCATCACGAAGCCTAGGTACTCGGCGGTCGGTCGGCCCGGGCGGATACCCGGGATGAATCCACCATACTTCTTCATGTTGTCGGCTTGTTCCGCAGGGTCGTACTGAACCGATACGTAGAAGTAGGAGAAGAAGATGGTGAGCACAAAGTAGAGGACGATGTACTGCCAGGAGCTCGGTGCTTGCAGGTGAGCAATGACGTTGCGCTGCCACCAGTTATCGGAGACACCCGGGGAGCCGGAGTTGACGATCTGGGTGATGAGCACCGGCATGTAGATCAGCGAGGAGGCGAAGATGACCGGGATAACGCCGGCCTGGTTGACCTTGAGCGGCAGGTAGGTGGAAGAGCCACCGTACTGGCGGCGGCCCACCATGCGCTTTGCGTACTGCACCGGGATACGGCGCTGACCCTGCTCGATGAAGGTAATGCCCGCGACGAGAACGATGAGGCCCGTGAGAACCATGGCGAAGACCAGACCACCATTGTTCTGGAAGATGTTGACGCCGTCGGTAGGAAGGCGGGTAGCAATACCGGCGAAAATCAGCAGCGACATGCCGTTGCCGATTCCCTTCTCCGTAATCAGCTCACCCATCCACATCACCAGGATTGCACCAGAAGTCATGGTGATAACGAGCACGACGAGGGTGAAGAAGTTGCGGTCCTCCGCCAAGACGCGCACGCCCTGGCCCAGGAGCTGCTCGCGGTCCGCCAAGGCCACGATGCCCGCGGACTGCAGCAGGGCCAGCGCAAGGGTGAGGTAACGCGTGTATTGCGTCATCTTCGCCTGACCGGACTGACCCTCCTTCTTCAACTGCTCGAAGTGCGGAATAACCACGGTGAGCAGCTGCACGATAATGGACGCCGTAATGTACGGCATGATGCCGATGGCGAAGATCGACAGCTGCAGCAGCGCACCACCGGAGAACAGGTTGATCACCGAGTACAGGTTTCCGGACTCCTCCGTAAGGTCACGAAGGCGACCGGCGATGGTGGCGTAATCAACGCCCGGCGACGGGATCTGCGCGCCAACGCGGTAGAGAATAATCATCACGAGCGTGAAGATGATTTTCTTCCGCAGGTCGGCATCTTTGAAAGCCTGCAAAATGGCGGACACTACTCAATCCTCCTGGCCTACCGCGCTTGCTGTGCGGTTCGAATTCGCCGCGCACGGGGGTGGATCTCATCTGTTCCCAAAAGTTAAGAACCTTCTTAAGGTCCTTCATAGGAACGGTTGGACAGTTTTGACCCCATTACCCTACCAGCCCCGCCCCCTTTCGCCACATTGGCCCCGCGAAAACCAGGCTTATCCTTCTCGGATTAGTTTCCCCCTTAGCGCCATCGACGCATGAGGCCTACCATGGACCGCGTTGCCCTAAGGCAATGTCCTTACAACATTTCTACGTCTTTTCGACCTCTCAAGCGGCGCCCCGGGGCGCCACAGAGTATGGCCGTCTTCTATCTGCCTAACCTTAATCCGAAAGTAGTATGTAGTTTTATGAGTAAGCGATTCTCCCCAATGACCGTGGCTGAGATCATCGATACCTTCGTTCCCAGCCCCAACCCCTTCCGCTGGGAAGCTTTCGACGGTTCCGCAACCGGCCCAGCCGACGCGCAGTTCACCGTCAGAATCAATAACCTGCAGGGCCTGGCCTACATCGCCACACACCCGGGCGATGTAGGCTTCGCCCGCGCCTACGTCACCGACGGAATCACCGTCGAGGGGGAACACCCGGCGCACCCCTACGGCATCTTCGACGCGCTGCACGCAATGTATGACACGTTCTCCCGCCCAGACGCGAAAACCCTTGCTCGCGTCGCGCGTTCCTTGGCTTCGATGGGTGCTTTTCAAATCCAGCCGGTCCCGGATGTCGAGCGTGCCTCGTGGCTGCGCCGCAAGCTCCACGAGGGTCTATCCAAACACTCCAAGGAGCGCGACGCGGAAGTCATCTCCGATCACTATGACGTGGGCAACGACTTTTACGAGCTCTTCCTCGGCGACTCGATGACGTACACCTGCGCCTACTACCCCTCCCCTGACGCCACGCTCGACGAGGCCCAGGAAAACAAGTACCGCCTCATCTTCGACAAGCTGCGGCTCAAGGAAGGCGACCGCCACTTGGACGTCGGCTGCGGCTGGGGCGGCATGGTGCGCTACGCGGCCAAGCGCGGCGTGAAGTCCTTGGGAGTCACCCTCTCCAAGGAACAGGCAGAGTGGGGCCAGGCCAAGATCAAGGAGGAGGGCCTAGAAGATCTCGCGGAGATCCGCTTCCTGGATTACCGCGACGTCACCGAGGAAGGCTTCGACGCCATCTCCGCCATCGGGTTGCTCGAGCACATCGGAGTCAAGAACTACCCCGACTTCTTCAGCTTCCTCCACGGCAAGCTCAAGCCGGGCGGCCTCATGCTCAACCACTGCATCACCTACCCGGATAACCACAAGACGCCGAAGGGCGGCTTCATCGACCGCTATATCTTCCCCGATGGCGAACTCTCCGGCTCCGGCACCATCACCAAGTGCATGCAGGACGCCGGCTTCGAGGTCTTTCACACCGAGTCCCTGCGCTTCGACTACATGCGCACGCTGCATGATTGGTGTGAGAACCTCAAGGAAACGTGGGAGGAAGCCTGCTCGCTGGTGGGCCTTCCCACCGCCCGCCTGTGGGCCATCTACATGGCCGGCTCCGAGTGGGGCTTCGAGCACAACATCATCAACCTGTACCACTTCTTGGGCGTCAAACTGGGCGATGCTGGCTCCCGCGCCGGCGTGCCCGAGCGCCGCTGGTGGGAAGATTCGCGCTTCTAAATCTTGAAGGAGTTCCATGTTAATCGATCTCATCCGCAATCATCGCAGCGTCGACGCAATCGAAGTCCCGCCGGTGGCTGGAAGGCGCATGAGGAGGGCGTCGACAAGCTCCTGCGTAGCTTCCACGCGGTGCCGAAGGATAAGCGCGTACGTTTGGCGAAGAAGACCTCGAACCTGTTCCGCGGGCGCAGCGAGCAGCAGGCGGGCCTCGATGTGTCCGGCCTGGGTGGGGTCATTGAGGTCGATCCGATTGTGCAGACCGCCGAGGTCCAGGGCATGTGCACCTACGAGGACCTTGTCGACGCCACCTTGCCGCACGGGCTCATGCCCTTCGTGGTGCCGCAGCTCAAGACCATTACGCTCGGCGGTGCGGTGACGGGCATGGGAGTCGAGTCCACGAGCTTCCGCGACGGCCTTCCCCACGAATCCGTCCTGGAGATGGATATCCTGACCGGCACCGGGGATATTGTGACGTGCTCGCGCGAGGAGAACGTCGATCTCTTCCGCCTCTTCCCCAACTCCTACGGCTCTCTAGGCTATGCGGTGCGCCTCAAGATTGAGCTGCGCGCGGTCAAGCCCTACGTGGAGCTGCGTCAGGTGCGCTTCAACGACTTCAACTCACTCACGCACGCGCTTGACGACGTCTCCCTCACCCGCACCTACGACGACGTCGAGGTCCACGGTCTCGATGGCGTGGTCTTCTCACCGGAGGAGTCATACCTCGTCCTGACCCGTTTTACGGATGAGGAAGGGCCAACCTCGGATTACACGCGGGAGAAAATCTTTTATCGCAGCCTCCAGCACCAGAGCGGGATCCGCCGCGACCGCCTCACGGTGCGCGACTATATCTGGCGCTGGGATACGGATTGGTTCTGGTGCTCCCGCGCGTTCGGCGCGCAGAATCCGCGCGTGCGCGAGGTGTGGCCGCGACAGCTGCGCCGCAGTTCCTTCTACTGGAAGCTCGTGCGCTTAGACCGCAAGTACGAGCTGGAGTACAACTTCATCAAGAAGCCGAAGGGTCTGCCCCGCGGCGAGCGCGTGGTCCAGGACATCGAAGTCACACCGGACAATCTGCCGAAATTCTTGGATTGGTTCTTCCAAGCCTCCGACATCCAACCGGTGTGGCTCTGTCCGATTCGGCTGCGCGAGGGCGTCGAGGACCTCATCGGCACCGGCTCGCTTGCCGCTGATTCCCCGGCCCCGTGGCCGCTCTACCCCCTGCGCCCAGGACAGACCTGGATCAACGTCGGTTTTTGGTCCGGCGTGGAGGGCAATCACGTCGATCCCTCGGCCCCTGGCAATGGCGCCTTCAACCGCGTCATCGAGGCCAAGGTCAGCGAACTCGGCGGACATAAATCCCTGTACTCAGAGGCCTTCTACTCCCCTGAGCAGTTCGCGGAGCTCTATGGCGGCGACCTGCCAGAGCGCATCAAGGCCGTGACCGACCCTGATGATCGCTTCCCGGGCCTCTACGAGAAGACGGTCAACGACGCCTAACGGCCCCACCGCACGCTGTGCCTCAGCATCACCACGGCATACTGTGCCTCAGCATCACCGCCGCGCCTTATGCAACCAACTAGGCCCGCATAAATTTCTCACCATAAGGTTCCTCTCAAAAGGCATTAATACCTTTTGAGAGATGCCTTTTGCGGGCCTCCCGCAGCCAAAGCCCTGGTCATCGCATAACATCTGGACCATAAGGTTCCCCTCAAAAGGTACTAATGCCTTTTGCGGGGCTCGCTGGGTAAATCCCCAGGTCATCGCATAACACTGAAGCCATAAGGTGCCTTTCAAATGGTACTAATACCCTTTGTGTCCTAGGCCAGGACCAAAAACGCCAGAAGCCCTCCCGAAGGCCACCGAAAGGTGGCGCCCGGGAGGGCAGTGGCTCTCACAGAGCCTGTAAGAGAATTACTTGGTTGCGGTGGCGGTGCCGCCAGCAGCCTCGATCTTCTCGACAGCAGACTTGGAGAACTTGTCAGCGGTGACGTTCAACTTAACGTTGATGTCGCCGTTGCCCAGAACCTTGACCGGCTGGTTCTTGCGAACCAGGCCAGCAGCGACGATGTCCGCAACGGTGACGTCGCCACCGTTAGCGAAAGCCTCTGCGAGGTCAGCAACGTTGACTACCTGGTACTCAACGTGGTTCGGGTTCTTGAAGCCCTTGAGCTTCGGCAGACGCATATGGATCGGCATCTGGCCACCCTCGAAAGCAGCGGAAACCTGCTTACGAGCACCGGTGCCCTTGGTACCGCGACCAGCGGTCTTACCCTTGGATGCCTCACCGCGGCCGACGCGGGTCTTGGGCTTGTTGGAGCCTGCGGCCGGGCGCAGGTCGTGGAGCTTGATGATATCAGCCATGGTTTACTCCCCTGCCACTTCTTCGACGGTGACCAGGTGACGCACCTTGTGAACCATACCGCGGATGATCGGGGTGTCCTGCTTAACCACAGAGTGACCGATGCGCTTGAGACCAAGCGACTCCATGTTTGCGCGGTGGTTCGGCTTGGTGCCCACAAGGCCCTTTACCTGAGTAATCTTCAGAGCCATTGCTTATGCCTCCTGACCTGCGCGCTTGCGCAGCATCTGGGCCGGTGCGACGTCCTCGAGGGACTTGCCACGACGTGCGGCAACTTCCTCCGGACGAACCAGCTGCTTGAGGCCGTCCACGGTAGCGCGGACGACGTTGAGAGCGTTGTCGGAGCCCAGGGACTTCGACAGAATGTCCTGCACACCAGCGCACTCAAGCACCGGGCGAGCAGCACCGCCGGCGATGACACCGGTACCCGGAGCGGCCGGCTTCATCATGACGATGCCAGCTGCGTCGCGACCCTCAACCGGGTGGGTAATGGTGCCAGCAATCATCGGAACGCGGAAGAAGTTCTTGCGAGCCTCTTCTGCACCCTTCTGGATTGCGGCCGGGACTTCCTTGGCCTTGCCGTAGCCGACGCCCACCATGCCCTGGCCGTCGCCGACGACGACGAGAGCGGTGAAGGACATGTTGCGGCCACCCTTAACGGTCTTAGCGACGCGGTTGATGGTCACAACGCGCTCGATGTACTTATCGCGCTCGTTGTCCTGGTGGTTGCGGCGGTCGTTACGACGGCCGTTGTTGCGACCCTTGCGGTCGTTGTTGTTCTCGGCGGAGCGTCCGCCGTCACGCTGTTCACGGTCCGACATTAGGCGTTCCTTCCGTTGATGTTTCCGTATGCCTTAATCATTAGAACTGCAGACCACCTTCGCGAGCGGCGTCGGCCAGCGCAGCAACGCGGCCGTGGTACTTGTAGCCTGCACGGTCGAAGACGACCTGCTCGATGCCAGCGGCCTTGGCGCGCTCAGCGATGAGCTGGCCTACCTTGGCAGCCTTGGCCTTCTTATCGCCCTCGAGTGCACGCACGTCGGCTTCCATGGAGGAAGCTGCAGCCAGGGTGTGGCCGGCCAGGTCGTCGATGACCTGGACGTGCATGTGGCGGGAGGAGCGGTGCACGACCAGACGCGGTGCCTCAGGGGTGCCGCGGAGGGTCTTACGGATGCGGAAGTGGCGGCGCGCGCGTGCTTCACGACGACGCGAGGAAATGTCCTTGCCAACCGGGGTGCGCTTTGCGTTTTCAGTGTTAGCCATTGCTTACTTACCCGTCTTTCCGACCTTGCGGCGGACCTGCTCGCCGTCGTAGCGAATACCCTTGCCCTTGTAAGGATCGTCCTTACGCAGGCGGCGGATGTACGCGGCGACCTGTCCAACCAGTTGCTTGTCAATACCAGATACGGAGAGCTTGGTTGCGCCATCCACAGCGAAGGTGATGCCCTCCGGAGCCTCGATGAGGATCGGGTGGGAGTAGCCCAGAGAAAACTCCAGGTCCTTGCCCTTCTGCTGGACACGGTAACCGACACCGAAGATTTCCATCTTCTTGGTGTAGCCCTCGGTCACGCCAACAACGGCGTTGTTGACCAGGGAGCGGGATAGACCGTGCAGGGCGCGGTTCTTGCGGTCGTCATCCGGACGGGAGACCTTGATCTCATCGTCCTCGACGGCTGCGGTGATCGGCTCCGGCAGCTCAACCTCGAGGGTGCCCTTGGAACCCTTAACGTTGACAACCTGGCCGTTGATGGTGATCTCGACGCCCTTCGGGACGGCGATAGGTGCTAGACCGATACGAGACATGTGTCAATCCTCCCTTACCAGACGTAGGCGAGAACTTCTCCGCCTACACCCTTCTCCTGAGCCTGACGGTCGGTAAGCAGACCCTGAGACGTGGAAATGATGGCCACGCCCAGGCCGCCCAGAACCTGCGGCAGTTCGGTGGACTTTGCGTACACACGCAGACCCGGCTTAGACACGCGACGCAGACCCGAGAGGGAACGCTCACGGTTGTTGTACTTAAGCTCGAGGGTCAGCTCGTGGCCCTCGACGGAGTAGTCAGCGATGTAGCCTTCCTGCTTCAAGATCTCAGCGATGTTGGCCTTGATCTTGGAGGTCGGCATCGACACGACGTCGTGGTGCGCATTAGATGCATTGCGCACGCGCGACAGCATGTCGGCAATAGGATCAGTCATAGTCATATGAGTGACCTGTAACCTTTCTCGTTGCGGTTCCCGTAATGCCCACCAAAGCGTTTTCCGTGTGATTTCGGGCTACTCACGCTCCCCGCGGTCAATACCGCGAGGCGCTCGCCACCCTTTGATACAGACAACGGTCCGCTATCTACGGCGAGGGGCCTACAACAAAGTAGATATGTTCAATTCTTCCGGCTTGGCACATTTGCGCACCTCCTGCGCTGTTTTCACGGCGCGGGAGGAGGAAAAATGCAAGTCCGTCGGATTACTCTACCCTTGACATGCTGTTTTCCAAAACGCGTTAGCATGAGAAGCCATGAGTGAAACACCAGACCCCATCCGCACCGCCCACCAGTGGCTCCAGGAGGCCGCCGAGCTTCTCGACGTCTCCCCGACCGACGCCACCGCCCTCATCAAAGAGCTGCTTGACCTCACCAAAGACGTGGCCCATACCCAATCCCGCCCCGCTGCCCCGCTGACGGCGTATTTGGTTGGTTTGGCATCGAAGGACGTCGACGAAGCTCGCGCGCACATTGCCACCTTGAAGGAGGCCCTCAACCGATGAGCGGGCGCATTAACGCCACCTTTGCCGTAACCAAGGTGCGCCTCGATGAGGAGGGCCACGTCACCCAGGCCGATACCCGCGGCGATACCGTCGCCGGCGAGGAGCCTCTGGAGATCCGCGTGGGCGGACAGACGCTGACGACAACGATGCGCACGCCGGGACACGACGTCGAGCTGGCGCACGGCTTCCTCCACTCCGAAGGCCACATTGAAAAGGCCAGCGACGTCCACGAGGCCCGCTACTGCGCTGGGGCCTCGGTGGATGGCCGCAATCCTTATAACCTTCTCGACGTGGAGCTGGCTACCCCCCATGCGCTTACCCTCGCGGATCTGCGCCTCACCACGACGACCTCTGCCTGCGGCGTGTGCGGTACCTCTTCTATCGAGGCGCTCATGAAGCAGTCACGCTACGAGATTCCGCGCGTGCCGGTGGATCCGAGGGTCGTCGCTCAGCTTCCCGATGCTCTGAAGGCGGAGCAAAAACAGTTCCGCAAGACCGGCGGCATCCACGCCGCAGGCGCATTCACTCTCGACGGCGAGCCCATCGTCGTCCGCGAGGACGTCGGCCGCCACAACGCCGCCGACAAGGTCATTGGCCACCTGCTCATGGACGGCATGCTGCCTGCCAGCGACCTCATCCTGGTCATGAGCTCGCGCGCCAGCTTCGAGCTGGTCAACAAGGCTGCCATGGCCGGCTTCGGCATGCTCGTCGCGGTCTCCGCAGCCTCATCACTGGCAGTTGAGACCGCCCGGGAGACCGGTATGGCGCTCGTTGGCTTTGCCCGCGGGGACCGCTTCAACCTCTATTCGGGCGAGCTTAGTCGCGATAGGCTTCCGGGCCGGAGTTAAGCCAGGCGTACACCCCACCAATAAAGAAGCCACCACCAATGAGGTTTCCTACCCACACGATGGACCAGTTGGCCAGCACCGCGCCAAGGGTAAAGCCCTCCGGCAGCGGGCTGGCGCAGAAGAAGGTCAAGAGCATGAGGCAGAAGTTCGCAATGACGTGCTCGAGACCCAAACCCACGAAGCAGGCGATAATCGGCACGATGACGAAGAACTTGGAGACGATGTCTTTGGCAAAAACTGCTCCCACAATCGCCATATTGACCACGAAGTTAGCCAGGATGGCCTCCACGAACATGCCGCCTGGCCCCTTGGTCAGCTTGCCCATCGATAGCGTGGCGATGAGGTGATCCGGGGCAATACCACCCAGCTTCGCTGACGCTCCCATGGCAACGGCGAAGAGCGCAACGCCCACCAAATTGAAGAGCGTGGTGACTACTAAAAGCCACATTCCCTTGCCCCAGCCCACCTGCTTTGTTACGGCGCCATAGACCATGTACATCATGTTGCCGGTGGCCAGCTCCGCGCCGAGAAGAACGATGGCAAACAGGCCCAAGCCGAACAGGCAGGCAAAGACCAGCGAGCCCATGCCTTCCGCATGCTTCTCGACGCCCACCCCCATCACCGCAGCAAACGCCGTGCCGATGGCGAGGTACACACCTGCCAGGGTGGAGCGCACGGCGAACCGGCCAAAGGACTCATCGAGCAGCGCAACCTTTTTCGTGACGGCCGCCGCAGCAGCATCATTCAAGGACATCGATTACCTCGCACGATAGAGATTTCAGAGACCTTTGTATCGTACTCCCTTGCATCCCATTTGAGGATCTTGGGAGCATAAACCTTATTGACATTAGTTCCCTGTTATATATAATGAAATTGCCCTAGACAAAAGGGATCACTTTGAGATGAAAGGAACCACTTTGAAAAAGTGCAAAGCGCTCGGGCTTGCTGCGCTCACTACAATCGGTGCGCTAGCAAATGCCGCCACCAGCACTGCTTATGCAGCCCCTGCAGATCAAGCTGATTGCGACACGATCCAATTTGAAGGTAGTCACGCCTCTACAGATTGCCAGAACAATACCAACCACGACGTAATTGCGGAGATGTGGATCAATTGTAAACCTGCATCACCAGATCAACACACCAGCGCAACTGTGAGCCCAGGAAGCACCAAGCGGCTCGTCCTAGACTGCCCGACCCCTTGGGATCATGCAGAAGGCGGAGCCGCCTCAGTCCACTAGATGAATTCTTCGATTTCTATTAACAGCCTCAGTTACGGCTACTCCGCCCGCGCTGAGGTTGTTCGCGATATATCATTTGGCCTCCCCCCAGGGCTCACCGTCCTCCTCGGCGCAAATGGCGCGGGGAAAAGCACACTCATGCAGCTCATCGCCGGTGAGCTACGCCCGCCGACAGGAACCGTCTTCGTGGGTGGTGAAGATGTCCGCCGTTCCGACTCTTGGCGGCAGCGCGTCGGCTGGGTTCCGCAACGCAGTGTCTTTGATCCGGCGCAACGCGCAGTGGATTTCGTAGCAGACGTTGGCTGGCTGCGCGGACTGGCCCGCGCGACAGCACGCCACCACGCGGTCAATGCCTTGCGGATAATGGGCTTGGAGGACCACAGCACTACTCGCCTGCGCGCGATGTCCGGTGGAATGCAGCGCCGCGCCATGGTCGCGGCGGGCATTGTCCACGAGCCAGATGTGCTGCTTCTCGACGAACCCACCGCAGGCCTCGACCCACACCACCGATCCTCACTCATCCACGCACTGCGTGACATGGCCTCCAACGGCACCACTGTCCTCATGTCTACGCACATCGCGGCCGATATGGACTCCGCCGATCGCGCGCTCATTCTTCATCGCGGGTGCATCGCAGCCGATTCTTCTGTTGCAGATTTCATCGAAAGGTACGGCTCCGTGGAACAAGGATTCTGCGCCGTCACCGAACAAGCTACCGACGGGACACAGGGAGGGACTGCTTTGTGAGACACGTTCGCTTCATTCCTGTTGTACTCTTCACCGCACTGCTGAGTTTTGCCTCTGCGCGGGGCAGTAACGTCGCCGGTTCCTGGCCAGAGGCCACCGCAATCTGTGCGGTTGTCGCCGCGGCTACGGGCGTACTTCTCGCAAGTATTGCTGCATGGGACTCAGGAAGCCAGGACGCTACGTTTCTGCGCTCCACATCCACCTCGCACGCTCGCACAGCAGCACTTCTCGTCGGCCGGGCGCTGGTATGGGGACTGGCCAGCATTCTTATCGGCTTCATGATCCTGGCAGGGTTTGTCTATACCGCACCCGTGGGCGGCTCTCCATGGTTCCTCGTCATCATTAGCAGCCTTGTGTGGGTTGTGCTGTGTGCGGTTCTCGGTGCGAGCTTGGGTGTCCTTGTCCGGCGCCGGCTTCTCGCCGCGTTACTCGCAGCACTCCTCACGATAGCTTTGTGCGTGGTATCGGCGTGTGCGGATTCCGCACCGGCTTCCCTACGCTTTCTTTTCTTCCCCGGCAATGGGTATGAGCTGATCGCCCGGCAGCCACGGGTGGCTTCGGTCGCAATTTCTGCCGTCATGGTAGCGGCCTTAAGTGCCTGTGTCCTTGCCGCACTGACACGCCACCACCCGGCCCCGCGTTACACCGTGCTGAGTCTCCTAGCCATCATCACCGTCGCCGCTGTTGGCTCCGCCGCAGTGGGGCCCCAAGGTACGCGGGCACGGGACATCACGGAGGCGTCGGCAAGCTGCACCCGGGATGCGAACAAACAGCGATACTGCAGTTGGCCAGAAGACCACGCACTCGTCTTAGCTGCAGACGCGCACTGGCAGGAATTCACGCAGGTGCTTGTCGACGCCGGTCTTCCTCCCCTCACCGGTACATACGGCCAACCCGGCTCCGAGCACACGACGGAGTTATCCCAAACAGTTGCGAGCCCAGCGGCCCTGTACACGCGGGTTTTTGAGGCTCAAGCTGCGGCGCTGCGCGCTCAGCGCCCCTGCGAAGAAACTTCTGCCTCTCGCAATGCACACCAGGTACTTTCGGACTGGGCCACGTATGCGTTCAGAACGGAGGACGACAGGTTTTCTACCCTCAGCGCACAGGGCTCAACTACTCCTGCGCGCGCCTGGATTGAAAACGAGCTTTCGCACCGTTCACCCGCGGAGCAAGCCAAGGCTCTGGCTCCCTTTGTTCACACCATGCAGAAGTGCGGCTCCGAGCTACCGCCACTGGGGGTTGCACAATGAGCCCTTACTTAAGACTTCGCCGTTGGCCGGAGTTCTTCTTAATCCTCAGCCTTGGCGTGGTGGCGCAGTTCCTAGATAACCTGGCCGTACCACAGCTCTTCGGAGCGCCACTGAACCGTCCCGTGTTCGTTTTCAACCTGCTGCCACTGCTCGTCGCAGGCTCCATACTGGCTTTGCTGAATAGTTCATGGGACGAGAAATACGAAGCCACCAGCACGGCCCGTTCGCTACACGAAGAGAAAATTACCTTGTTGGGCGCAGCTACCACAGCGTGGACCGCTGTATTCGGGTTCGGATTGTTCATTGGGGTGGTTCCTCTTCATTCAGCATCCACGATCCTTTTCTGTCTCGCTGCAGTTGGCCTCGCGTTAACGCTGCGTAGCGCACTGGATTCAAAGGCATCTGCGGGAATTGCGCTCCCGCTGTCATTGCTAGCGCCCCTTTTCCCCTGGTACATGGGGGAGACCACCCCACTGGGCAATTCCCTCGGCCAAGGTATGTCTCCCATCGTTGCCATCGTGTGCGCCGCTCTCTTCCTTGTGGGCGCGGCTGCGTGGCTTCGCCGCCGGTACTAAAACTCAAAAATCCCCCGGCCTCCTTCACGGAGTGCCGGGGGAATTCCTCAAGCGCTATTTACTTGAACGGGAAGCCGAGCTCGCGCAGGAGCTTGCGGCCCTCCTCGTCGTTGGTAGCGGAGGTCACGACGGTGATGTCCATACCACGCGGGCGGTCCACCTTGTCGATGTCGATCTCGTAGAACATAGTCTGCTCGGTGAGGCCGAAGGTGTAGTTGCCGTGGCCGTCGAACTGCTGGTCGGAGAGACCGCGGAAGTCGCGAATACGCGGCAGCGCGATGGTCAGCAGGCGGTCCAGGAACTCCCACATGCGGTCGCCGCGCAGGGTAACGCGTGCGCCGATGGGCATGCCCTCACGGAGCTTGAAGTTAGCGATGGACTTCTTAGCGCGGCGCACCTGCGGCTTCTGGCCGGTGATAGCGGTAAGGTCCTCGAGAGCGCCGTTGATCATCTTGGAGTCGCGGGCAGCGTCGCCCACACCCATGTTGACAACAACCTTGGTGACGCCCGGAATCTGCATCACATTGTCGTACTTGAACTCTTCGTTCAGAGCCTTCTTGATTTCCTCGCGGTAGCGGGTCTTCAGACGCGGAGTGTAGTTCTCGCTCATGTTAGATGTCCTTCCCGTTGCTACGTGCGATGCGGACCTTCTTGCCGTTTTCGTCGAAACGGTAGCCCACGCGGGTCGGGTTGCCCTCGGAGTCAACGATCGCAACGTTGGACACGTGGATCGGAGCTTCCTGGGTCACGATTCCGCCGGACTCGGCGCCACGCTCGGTAGCAGAGTTAGCAACGTGCTTCTTGACGCGGTTAACGCCCTCAACGAGGACCTTGTCGCGCTTCGGGTATGCCTCGATGACCTTGCCCTTCGCGCCCTTGTCCGGGCCCGAAATAACGATCACCATATCGCCCTTATGAATCTTCATAAGACTAGATCACCTCCGGTGCGAGAGAAACGATCTTCATGAAACGCTTGTCACGAAGTTCGCGAGCAACCGGGCCGAAGATGCGGGTACCGCGCGGCTCGTTGTCACCCTTGAGAATAACTGCGGCGTTTTCATCGAATGCGATGTAGGAGCCGTCCGGACGACGGGTCTCCTTCTTGGCGCGCACGATGACGGCCTTGACGATGTCGCCTTCCTTTACGTTGCCACCCGGGATGGCTTCCTTGACAGTGGCGACGACGATGTCACCAATGCCAGCGAAACGTCGAACGGAGCCGCCGAGAACACGGACGACGAGGATCTCTCGTGCACCGGAGTTGTCGGCGACGCGCAGACGCGATTCTTGCTGAATCACTATGGGTCTCCTGACCTGGATTAACGTGCGTCAAGATTTCCGTCCTTGACACACCTGGTCTACTTGCTTACGTGGCACAGGCTGTGCGACGAACTCGCTGTTCACAGCGGTCGAAGGGTCTCGGTGCGGCGATTCGGAAACGCATCGCGCTGCACCGACCGGCCATATGCAACCCATACATTCAAGCATGCCTTAGACTGTTTCCCCAAATTGCACGCCTCACCACTTCCCACACCCCGGTTGCATGACGGGGCTCCCATGCGGCATACCCCCCTCCCTCGCGTCTGCGCCCTTAAGACGCACATGTGCAGACCTGAAAGTGCAGAGGTGCTGGTGGACATCGTGAAGTCACGCGCAGTGCTTGACAGCACGCAGCACGTCTGCACTTTCAGGTCTGCACTTTTAGGAGCGGCGGGCGAGGGCTTTAGGTCTTCGCCGTGGCCGGAGCTCCTACGCCTTGGAGGCTGATGCGGCAGGTGCTGCATCAGCCGGTTCCGGCTTCGGGTCCACCGTCAGAAGCTCATCGCCGAAGGAGATCTCCTCGCCCGTGGCATAGGCCGGGAGGACCGGACCCGTCTTCTTCGAGTTGGAGACGACGACCGGCGTGGTCACCGGGTAGTCGGCTGCCTTGATCGCATCAATGTCGAACTCGCAGAGGAGGTCGCCGGCTTTCACCTCATCGCCTTTGGAGACGAGCGAGGTGAAGTGTTCGCCCTTCAGGTTCACGGTATCGAACCCGATGTGCATGAGAATGTCCACGTTGTTGCCGTCGGCGTCCTTGCCGCGCACGGCATACGCGTGTTTGGAGGGGAAGGTGACGGTGACCTTACCGTCGATCGGGGAGACAAGGCGCCCCTCTGTGGGCTCGACGGCCGCGCCGGCGCCCAGCTTGCCCGCCGCGAACATCGGATCCGAGACCGACTCCAAAGCGATAGCAGTACCAGCCAGCGGGGAGGCCACGCGATAGGCGTTCGGGTCAGCGGTGGCAGCAGGTACCGCGCCGCCGGCACCGGTAGCAGCACCGGTCTCATCAGGATCGATGGAACCGTTCTTGGCAATCAGGTAGCGGCCATAGGCAAAGGCAACGCCGAAAGCGAGGATCAAAGAGGTAAAGGCGCAGATGAAGAACTGCGTGTAGTCCTCGGGGCGCATGGACACGAAGCCGATGAAGCCGGCGGCGCCGAGGGCGGTGGCTTTGACGTCGAAAAGCGCAATGAGTGTCGCTGCAATCGCGGACGCACCCATGCCGATGTAGAACGGCCAGCGCAAGCGCAGGTTCACACCGAAGATGGCGGGCTCGGTGATGCCGAAGAGCGCGGACACACCCGAAGCACCGGACAGGCCCTTGAGCTTCTCAGAGCGGGCCAGGAAGTAGACCGCCAGGGCCACACCACCCTGGGCAATGTTGGCCACGGAAGCCACCGCAAAGATGAAGGAGCCGCCCTCGTTCCACAGCATCGTCTCAATCGGCGGGAAGGACTGGTGCAGACCCGTGATGACAATCGGCGAGTAGAACAGACCAAAGATGAAGCCGCCCACCGGGCCGGCGAACGTGTAGAGGTCATTCAGACCAGCACCGAGCATGTCGCCGGCAGTGCGCAGGACCGGACCCACCGCAATAAAGGTGATGAAGCCCGTCACCAGCAACGTCAGCAGCGGGGTAAGCAGGAAGTCCACCGTACCCTTGAGGTGCTTGTGCAGGAACTTCTCAATCGTGGCAAGAATCCAGGCGATGACGAGGATGGGCAGGATGGAGCCTTGGTAGCCGGCTTGGGCCACGTCGAGGCCGAAGATGTTCCAGTAGGTCATCTCCCCCGCTTCGATGGTCGCGGCTACCTGGTAACCGTTGACCAGGTCCGGCATCACCATCGCCATAGCCATGCCGGCGCCGAGGAACTCGTTGCCGCCGAAGCGCTTGGTGGCGGTAAAGCCCACCAAAATAGGCAAGAACGCAAACGGCGCGGAAGCCAGGAGGTTGATAAGCCCGGCGACATCGGCCATAGCCGGGAACATCTCAATGACTGACTGCTCGCCAAAAAGGCCGTTGACGGTGAGCACGTTATTGAGCGCCATGAGCAGACCGCCACCGACCAGAATCGGGATGAGCGGCACGAAGATATCCGCGAGGACCTTCACCGCGCGGGAGAACCAGTTGCCGGAATCGGCGGCGATGTCCTTGAGCTTGTCGGTGGAGACCGCGATGTCCTTGGTGGTTATCTTGTTGAGCTGGTCGAAGACGATGTTGACATCGCCCGGGCCAACGATGACTTGGAACATGCCGCCGGCCTCAAAGATGCCCTTGAGGTCCGGATCGTTTTCCAGGGCGGCCTTGTCGACCTTCTTGCTGTCTTTGAGCACCATGCGCAGGCGGGTGGCGCAGTGCGCGAGCGCCACGATGTTGTCTTCGCCGCCGATGGCTTTCAGGATTCGCTCCGCGACTTGTGAGTGTTCCACGCCGCTGTGCCTCCTAGAGTGAGATGAATTATTTAGTGTCACCTTCCATTAGACACGCCACCCCACAGAAAGCCAAGCATTCGGACATGAATATAGGAAGATTCACACCCTAACGGGCAATCCAGCCCTTCCACCGAGCATCGCTGGCACCAAAAATCGCCGACGCCCCCGCAATCCGCCCATCTCCCGCGAAGACTTCGACCGCACAGCCATCCGCGATGAGCTCCACAGACCCCGCCGGGCACGGCACGACGCGCTCGTCGTCGCCCGCGACCAAGCGTAGTTCTCCCTCGCCGTAGGTGACGCGGAAGGCGTCGGCACCGGAGGCGTCGACAAGCACGTACGTTCCCTCGCCGGCCGTCAACGTGGCTACCGAACCGAACTCAGCGCGTGCTGCCTCCGCCGGCACAGTCGGCAGCGACCACAACGGTGCCTGGCGCAACCAGCCATCTTCCAACCACACGCGCCGCGGCAAGGTGAGCGTGTGGACCCAGCCCTGGGCAACCGTCGGGGTGTCATCCTGCGCGGGCAGGCCCATCCAGCCCAGCATGATGGCTTCGCCGTCCTTCTCCACCAGCTGTGGCGCGTAGAACTGGTGGCCATAGTCCAACTCACTAAAACCACGCTCCACGTGAAAGACCGTGCCATCGAGCCGGCCCACGAGGTAGCCGCACTGGTCGGAGGAAGCGTAGTGCGTGGTGTCGTCGGCAAGCACCGGCTCAAGACCTTGCGGGCAGATGACCAAGACATCCTTGTCCTCCCCCGTCGCGCGATCCTGGAGCCTGAGCAGGTTGGGGCACTCCCACATGTAACCACCCGGCACGAGGTCCGGACTCAGGCCCGGCTGAGCACTCGAGGTATCAAAGGTGAGGGCGCCTTCTAAGGACCACTGTGCCAAGTCCGTGGAGCGGTAGAGCACCACGTGCCCCGTTTCATCCTCCGCTTGCGCGCCGAGCACCATGCGCCAGCCCGCATCATCACGGGTGATCTGGGGATCCCGGTAGTGTCCCGTGAACCCCTCCGCGGGCCCATTGATGAGTGGGTTGGCCGGGTCGTGTTCGTAGAAACCACCTGCCGGGCCGGAGGGGTCCACCACGCGCACGCGGTTCTGCGAGGGAATCCGTACGCCATCGCGCTTGAGGTTGCCGGTATAGAACAGCCAGACGTCCTCGCCGTCGACCACTGCGCCGCCCGAGTAGCAGCCGTGGGCGTCATGCTCACGGATGGGAAACAGCGCGTCCGGGTAGTGCCGCCACGGTTGCGCGGCGCTCAGCGATGCTACTGCGTGCCCCCACCCCGTTTGTTTCTTAGCGTGTGGGAAGCACGGGTCGTGCTGGTAGTAGACGTGCAGAGTATCGCCATCAACAAAGATTCCGTTCGGGTCATTCAAGCGGCCGGAGGGCGGGGAGAGATGAAAAAGCGGACGGTAGTTCATGCCCTCGATAGTATGGGCTCTATGGACATTATGGTGTGTGGCGAAGGCCTCGTTGATCTTGTTCCGCGTGGCCGCGGGCAGCTGGCTGACCTCCAACCGGCGCTGGGTGGCGGCCCCTTCAACGTGGCGGTGGCAGCCGGGCGATTGGGCGCTGACGTGGGCTTTCAGTCCCGTCTATCGAAGGATGCATTCGGCTGTGCGCTGGTGGAGCGTCTCACCGAGGAGGGCGTGGACACCTCCCTTGTGCAGCGCGGCGAGGAACCCACCACGCTGGCGGTGTGCAACATCGCCGACGACGGCTCGGCAACCTATTCCTTTTACACGGAGGGTACTGCCGACCGCCTGGTAGAGCCCGCGCTTGCCGACGTCCCCTGGGCCTGCTTCGGCACCGTCTCCCTAGCGCTGGAGCCGGGCGCCTCGCGTTATGCCGCGCTTCTCCAGGACTTGGCTGCGCGCGGGACGAAGGTGGCGCTGGACCCGAACATCCGGCCCTTCTTCGCCACTGCGGAGCACCGCGAGTTCCTGCTGAGTCTGCTTCCTCACGTCACGCTGCTGAAGCTCAGTGAAGAAGAGGTTGATTTCCTTGGGGCTGGGGCACTGGAGCAGGTACCGGTGGTGGTCACCACGCGCGGGGCGGACGGGCTGAGCGTGCGCACGGCGTCGGTGTCGTTGGAGGTCCCGCCGGTGAACGTCGAGGTGGCGGACACCATCGGCGCGGGCGACACGGTTATGGCTGCACTCCTGACTCTTCTGGCGGAACGAGACGGGAATGCAGCCGAGCTCAGCGCCGAAGACTGGCGCGAGATCCTGCAGTTTGCGGCGGCTGCCGCGGCCATCACAGTCTCACGCACCGGCGCCCAGCCGCCCACACGCACCGAAGTAGAGGCACGGCTATGAACTATCCCCTGCGCACAGCCGTCTTAAACGCGGTCCTCCTCGTTCTCGTCGCGATATGTTTCCTCCTGCCGGTATTCTTCGGCACCTCGGCCCTGCTCCCGGTGCCCGTCGCGGCCTGGACATCGATCATCCTTGCCGTGCTAGCGCTTATCGACGCCTCCTACCACGCCTTCTCCCCCGCCCAACGCCCCACCCGTGGCCTCCGCGCGCTCACCGCCCTCGGGGCGGGCACGCTCATCGCAGGCTGGTTGGTCTGGGTTCAGATCTTTAACACCATCGACGTGACCAGCACTACGCCCTACCGCATCGGCACGTTCCTTCTCGCGGTCGGCACGGTGCTCAATGCGTTTTGCCTTGCCATTGCGCTCACATACCGCGGCACGCGCTAGAGGAGCTGGTCTCGTAGAAGAGCGCCTTGCAGGATCAAAAATAGCCCCCACGGTTATCGTGGGGGCTATTCACGTAGAAGAGGGCTAGATATTACTTAGCCTTCTCCACGATCTCGACGAGACGGAAGTGCTTGTCCTTGGACAGCGGGCGAGTCTCGGCGATGAGAACGCGGTCGCCGATGCCGGCGGTCTCGTTCTCGTCGTGCGCCTTAACCTTCTTGTTAGTGCGCATGATCTTGCCGTAGAGGGCGTGCTGCTTGCGGTCCTCGAGCTCGACAACGATGGTCTTATTCATCTTGTCGGAGACAACGATGCCGGTGCGGGTCTTGCGAGCGCCCTTTTCCTTCTTAGTGTTCACGTTTGCCTCACTCATGATTAAGCCTCAGCTCCCGGAGCAACGGACAGGCCCAGCTCGCGCTCGCGCAGAACGGTGTAGATGCGGGCAATGTCGCGCTTAACCGTGCCGATGCGGCGGTTGTTGGTCAGCTGGCCGGTGGCCTTCTGGAAACGAAGGTTGAAGAGCTCTTCCTTCGCGTCCTTCAGGCGGTTCTCCAGCTCAGCATTGTCGAGCTCGCGGAACTCGTGGGCGGGGATACCGTTAGCCATTAGAACTGGTCCTCCTTCTTGATGATGCGGACCTTGCACGGAAGCTTCTGACCAGCGCGGCGCAGGGCCTCGATGGCGGTAGCCTCGTTCGGGTAGGTCATCTCGAAGAGGATGCGGCCCGGCTTAACGTTGGCAACCCACTTCTCGACGGGACCCTTACCGGAACCCATACGCACGCCGAGCGGCTTCTGGGTCAGCGGACGGTCCGGGAAGATGTTGATCCACACCTTGCCACCACGCTTGACGTGGCGGTTGATGGCAATACGTGCGGCCTCAATCTGGCGGTTGGTGATGTACGCCGGCTCGAGAGCCTGGATGGCGTAGTCACCGAAGTTGATGCGGTTACCGCCCTTGGACACACCCGAGCGGGTCGGGCGGTGCTGACGACGGTACTTGACGCGCTTAGGAATCAGCATGGATTAGCCCTCCTGCTTCTGCTGTGCGCGCTGGCGACGCTGGCCACCACGACGCGGACGACCGTTGCGGTCACCGCGGCCACGGCCCTGCGCCGGAGCGTTCAGTTCGGACTCGCGGACGCCACCGACAACGTCACCCTTGTAGATCCACACCTTGATGCCAATGCGGCCGAAGGTGGTGTGGGCCTCTGCGGTGCCGTAGTCGATCTCGGCGCGAAGGGTGTGCAGCGGAACGCGACCCTCGTGGTAGCGCTCGGTGCGGGACATCTCAGCGCCGCCCAGACGACCAGCCAGGAGGATCTTAATACCCTTAACCTGCGGCTGGCGCATAGCGGACTGGATGGCCTTGCGCATTGCGCGGCGGAAAGCAACGCGGTTAACCAGCTGCTCAGCGATGGACTGTGCAACCAGGTTTGCGTTGGCGTCGACCTGCTTGACCTCGAGGATGTTGAGGGCGACCATCTTGCCGGTGAGCTTCTCCAGCTCGCGGCGGATGCGGTCAGCCTCAGCACCGCGGCGGCCAATCACGATGCCCGGGCGGGCGGTGTGAATGTCCACGCGGACGCGGTCGCGGGTGCGCTCGATGACGACGTCGGCGATGCCGGCGCGGTCGAGGCCCTTCTCCAGGTACTCGCGGATCTTGATGTCTTCGGCTACGTAATTTGCGTAGTCCTTATCGGCGTACCAGTGGGTCTTCCAGTCGGAAGTGATGCCCAAACGTAGGCCGTGAGGATGGATCTTCTGGCCCATTACTTGGCCCCTTCCTTCTGGCTCTCGACAACCACGGTGATGTGGCTGGTGCGCTTACGAATCATGAATGCGCGGCCCTGTGCGCGCGGCTGGAAACGACGCATGGTCGGACCCTCGTTGGCGTATGCCTCGGAGATGACCAGGGTGCGCGGATCCAGACCGAAGTTGTTCTCAGCGTTGGCAGCTGCGGATGCAACAACCTTGGCAACCGGCTCAGCGGCGCCCTGCGGAGCGTACTTCAGGATTGCAAGTGCCTCGGCTACGGACTTACCGCGGACCAGGTCGATGACGCGGCGTGCCTTCATCGGGGTAACGCGGACGTAGCGAGCCGTTGCGGATGCGGAGGTGATGGTGTCACTCATCGCTTATCGACGTCCCTTCTTGTCGTCCTTAACGTGACCCTTAAAGGTCTTGGTGGGTGCGAACTCACCGAGCTTGTGACCAACCATGGAGTCCTCGACGAACACCGGGACATGCTTACGACCGTCGTGGACGGCGAAGGTGTGACCGATGAAGTCGGGCAGGATGGTGGAGCGGCGAGACCAGGTCTTGATGACCTGCTTGGTGCCGGCCTCGTTCTGAGCATCAACCTTGTTGAGGAGGTGCTCATCGACGAACGGGCCCTTCTTAAGGCTGCGTGGCATTGTTTACCTCCTCTTAGCGCTTCTTGTTCGGGCGACGACGGCGCACGATCATGTTGTTCGAGTAACGGTTCGGGTTGCGGGTGCGGCCCTCCTTGTGGCCCCACGGCGACACCGGGTGGCGACCACCCGAGGTCTTACCCTCACCACCACCGTGCGGGTGGTCGACCGGGTTCATAACGACACCGCGGACGGTCGGGCGGACGCCCTTCCAACGCATACGGCCGGCCTTGCCCCAACGGATGTTCATCTGGTCAGCGTTGCCAACCTCACCGACGGTGGCGCGGCAACGGATGTCGACGCGACGAATCTCGGAGGACGGCATACGCAGGATGGCGTACTTGCCTTCCTTACCCAGCAGCTGGATGGAGGCACCAGCGGAGCGAGCCAGCTTAGCGCCAGCGCCCGGCTTGAGCTCCACAGCGTGGATGGTGGTACCGGTCGGGATGTTGCGCAGCGGCAGGTTGTTGCCAACCTTGATATCTGCGTTCGGACCAGCCTCAACGATGGTGCCCTGCTTCAGGCCCTTCGGGGCGATGATGTAGCGCTTCTCGCCGTCTGCGTAGTGCAGGAGGGCGATGTTAGCGGTACGGTTCGGGTCGTACTCGATGTGAGCGACCTTTGCAGGGATGCCGTCCTTGTCGGTACGGCGGAAGTCGATGAGACGGTAACGGCGCTTGTGGCCACCGCCGATGTGGCGGGTGGTGATGCGGCCGTAGTTGTTACGACCACCAGTCTTGCTCAGCGGGCGCAGCAGGGACTTCTCCGGGGTCGAGCGAGTGATTTCCTCGAACTCAGACACGGAGGATGCGCGGCGACCCGGAGTTGTCGGCTTGTACTTACGAATAGCCATAATTCTTCCTTTTCCTTTCGGCTCTTCGGTGGGGCTTAAGCGCCTGCGCCGAAGACGTCGATGGAGTCGCTGCCTTCACGGAGCGTCACGTAGGCGCGCTTGGTGGACTTACGCTGACCGAAGCCGGTGCGGGTGCGCTTACGCTTGCCTGCACGGTTCACGGTGTTCACGGAAGCAACCTTCACGCCGAAGATCTGCTCGACGGCATCTTTAATCTGGGTCTTGTTGGAGTCCGTGGAGACGTAGAACGTGTAGACGTTCTGCTCCATCAGGCCGTAGGACTTCTCGGACACAACCGGTGCGATGATGACGTCGCGCGGGTTAGCGAGCTTAGCCATTACTTCTCCTCCTTAGCTTCCTCGGCGGCGCCGGTAGCGCGCTCGACGAAGGTGTGCAGAGCCTCAACGGAGAACACAACGTCGTCCGAGTAGAGGACGTCGTAGGTGTTCAGCTGGCCGGCATCCAGGATCTGGACGTTCGGCAGGTTGTTGGCGCTGCGGCGAGCATTGATGTCCTCGCGGCCGATGACCAGAAGAACATTCTTGCGGTCGGTGAGGCGCTCGATGAAAGCCTTGGCCTGCTTGGTGGACGGGGTCTGGCCCGGGACGAGCTCCTCGATGACGTGGATGCGCTCGTTGCGTGCACGGTCAGACAGTGCGCCGTAGAGAGCAGCCTTGATCATGCGCTTCGGGGTGCGCTGGGAGTAGTCACGCGGGACCGGGCCGTGCACGGTGCCACCGCCGGTGTAGTGCGGAGCACGGATGGAGCCCTGGCGGGCGCGGCCGGTGCCCTTCTGGCGGAACGGCTTGCGACCACCGCCGCGGACCTCGCCGCGAGTCTTGGTCTTGTGGGTACCCTGACGAGCGGCAGCGAGCTGTGCGTTGACAACCTGGTGCATCAGAGCAATGGATGCCTCGGTGTCAAAGAGCTCGGCCGGCAACTCAACGGTGCCGTTGGTCTTACCGTCAGCGGTCTGGACGTCTAGCTTGAGGTTGCTCATGCGTGTGCACCGCCCTTCACTGCGGTCTTAACGGTGACGAGGCCACCGCGCGCACCCGGGATAGCACCCTTGATGAGCAGCAGGTTGGACTCGGCATCAATCTTCTGAATCTTCAGGTTCTGGGTGGTCACGCGGTCCTGGCCCATGCGGCCAGCCATGCGCTTACCCTTGAAGACGCGGCCCGGGAACGAAGCGCCACCAATGCCACCAACGCGGCGGTGAGCAGCCTGGTTACCGTGGGCAGCGCCCTGGCCTGCGAAGCCGTGGCGCTTCATGGCGCCAGCGTAGCCGTGACCCTTGGTGGTGCCGGTGACGTCAACGAAGGTCACACCCTCGAAGATGTCCACCTTGACCTCCTGGCCGACCTCGTATGCGGAGGTATCGTCCATACGGATCTCAGCGACGTAACGGCGCGGGGTCACGCCAGCCTTCTTGAAGTGACCGGTTGCAGGCTTGTTGACCTTGCGCGGGTCCTTCTCGCCGAAGGCAATCTGGATGGCGTTGTAGCCATCGGTTTCTACAGTACGGATCTGGGTAACCACGCACGGGCCAGCCTCGACGACGGTCACCGGCACAACGCGGTTCTCCTCGTCGAAGACCTGGGTCATGCCGAGCTTGGTGCCCAGAATTCCCTTGATCTCGTTTTCACTCATTGTTTGTTCTCCACCAAATACGTTGTGTCGATCGTTTACTGGATATTCACGTCGACGCTTGCCGGAAGGTCGATGCGCATAAGGGCGTCAACGGTCTTCGGGGTCGGGTCGAGAATGTCGATGAGGCGCTTGTGAGTGCGCATCTCGAAGTGCTCGCGAGAGTCCTTGTACTTGTGCGGAGAACGAATAACGGCGTATACGTTCTTCTCGGTTGGGAGCGGCACCGGGCCGACAACACGAGCACCCGTACGGGTAACGGTCTCGACGATCTTCTTAGCAGAAGCGTCGATGGCCTCGTGGTCGTAGGCCTTCAGCCGAATGCGGATTTTTTGTCCCGCCACGCTTATCCTCTTCCTCGCTTCCCCACTTTCACATTCCCGGCCTATCCGGGGCGTGAAGCGGTGGGAAATTGCTTCTCGATTTCTCTATAACGTTGTCCGGGCTGGAAGCCATGGCTCAACGCCAGTTGTCTGACTGTCATGACGACCACGAGAGTGACTTAAGGCAAAAGCCCAGAGTGCAGTGCTCGTGACGGGGTACAAGACCCGTAGTCAAAGTAAATAGGAAGAAGACCGGGGCGTTAGATCTTAAAGATCCGCAACCAAAGTCTTATTCATATACTGCCGCTGTTTATTTGCCATGCCCCTTCTCCGGTCCATCTTCTCGGGATTGTCTCTGCTCAAGCGCGGACCTAGCCCGATCGGATGACCTTCGCGTGTAGTCCTAGAAGAACTCCACAACAAAGGTGTCATGTTCGCTTTACCAGCAACAACGCCCTACAAGCATCAGCCTGCGGCTACGTCGCTGTGTTAAAGCAACCCCTGTATTTAAGCACGTAACCTCGCGTTTTCCAAACTCCTGCAGAAACAGTGGGTAACATCACGTTTTGGCCAAGGATTGACTTTCCGCCGCCCCGTGTTCCGCGTTCGCGGTTAAGCTCGTGGCGTAGATACAGACCTAAATCAACTACACAGTGAGAGGGATCCATCATGGCTGAAAACACCACCCCCAAGGACGTCGCCGAGCAGACCGCCCCGGCTAACGACGCCACCCCGGCCCCTGCCCCGGAGCGTAACAAGAACCTGGAGACCGATTTTGGCACCACCCGCATCGATGATGTCGTTGTGTCCAAGATCGCCGGCATCGCCGCCCGCGAGGTCTCCGGCGTCGCCGCGCTCGGCGGCGGTGGCGCCCGCATGATGGGCTCCATCCGTGAATCCTTCGGTGCTTCCGAGGACGTACGCCAGGGTGTTTCCGTCGAGGTGAACAACGGCACCGCCTCCATTGATATCGCTATCATCGCCGAGTACGGCGTGGCCATCCACGAGCTTGCCGAGGCTATTCGCCGCAACATCATGAATGCGGTCGAGCGCATGACCGGTCTGTCCGTCGATCGCGTCGACGTCGTCGTCCACGACGTCAAGCTGCCGCGCGAAGAAGACGAGTCCGCCGAAACGGCCCCGGCAGTTACCCAGGGCCAGGCATAACGTGACCTCTGCCGAGCTCACCCTCCCCATTGCCACGTCCATAGCGGAGGCGGTGACGGATCTGAGGGGCGTCGCCAAGCTTTCGCCCGGCCGGTTCGGGGAGGTCGCGCTGCTCTTCCCCGGTGAGCGCGTGCACGGCATCCGCCGCCCCAGCCCGCAGGATGACACGCACCTGGAGCTGCACATCGTCGTTGATGTCAGCGCTGGCGTTCCCCTCGCCGAGCTTGGCGACGCCACCCGCACCACCGTCCGCGCCACTTGGCCCGCGGTGCGCCGCGTGGACGTTGTCTTCGACGACGCGGTCTAAAAGGAACCGACTCACAGAACTAAAGGAAAACCATGAAGAATTACACCTCCCTCGGCGTGATCGCCGGCTTGGTTCTGGCCTTTTTCATCTACCTCGGCGTGTGGTACGTCGCGCTCGCGGTGCTGCTCGCCGCAGTCGGTGGCGTGATTGGCGCGCATTTCGACGGCCGCATCGACCTCACTGCGGTATGGAAGGGCGTGGTCGGCCAGGATAGAGGCCGAGGCTAGTGAGCACCGCCAAACACGGCCGCACCCGCTTTTCTCTGCGCGCGATGGAGAAGGTGATTAGCTCCGCCATCGCGAGTGTGCCGGGAACCGCGGCTGTCGACGCCAAACTTGCCGGCCTGGCCGGCCGCGCCTTTCCGCGCGTGATGGCGCAGATGGATCCGGATACGCAGATGGTCGCTGTCGACGTCGATATTGCCGTCTACTGGCCCTCCCCCGTCACCGACGTTGCAGCGGCCGTTCGCACAGCGATACGAGAGGCCGTGCGTGATTTCACCGGTTTCCGGACCACCCGCGTCAACGTCACCGTGGGTGGCGCCGTGGCAGGCGAACGCACGACTGCCTTGGCGGTCGAGACACGGGCGCCGCTGCCGGCGCAGATCCCGGCGATTGTTCCGGAGCGTGTCCTCAAGCCCATCACCACCGCGCACGGCGCGCCCGTGCGCCACATCGCGGCCCCACGCGAGGCTCCGGTACGTGCCGTGGCGGCACCGGAGGGACCGCGGGTGCGGGGTGTTGCCACGCCATCCGAGGTTGCGGTTCGCACGGAAGGTTTCGGCCCTTCAGAGCAGCGCTACGACGAGCTGCGGCCAATTCGCACGGAAGCACCACAGCCGCTGCGTGCTATTGCTGACCCTACGCCCGTCAACGTTCGTTCGGTGGCGTCGCCCCAGGAATTCGCGTTGCGCCGCATCACTACTCCCCGCCCGGTCCAGCCGCGGCACGTGGACGTTCCACAGGCACCAGCGCTGCGCTCCCCGCACGCCGAGCCGCTCCAGCTGCGCCCGATTGAGATTCGGCCCTCGGCCGAGTTCACACGCCGGGTAGACGTTCCGCGCCCGACTCCGCTGCGCGCCATCACTATCAACGAAGGAGGCCATTATGAGTGAGAACTCCCTGCCCGTTGGCTTTGGTCAACGCCCGAAGGCCTCCCCGCCGGCGCGCGGCTGGACCATCATCCTGGGCGTCGTCCTGCTCGTCGCCGCCGTGGTCGTGGGGCGTGAGGCCTGGGTCGTGGGCGCCGATGAGGGCGCTGCTTCGTGGTTGCAGCCGTTCATCGATGTGATGTCCTCCCCGGAGATCCACGGGTGGATGCTGGTGGCCGGCGGTGCGGCGATCCTCATCGGTCTGATTTTGTTGTGGGCGGCGTGTGCGCCGCGGAAGAGAACGCACGTGCGGATTGGCTCCGAGGATGCGTCGATGTGGTTGCGCGCGGTGGACATTGCGCGGGTGGCGTCGGCAACGGCGCGTCGGGTGCCAGGAACTACGGCAGCGCGCAGTAGGGCGCGGATCTCTAAGGACCAAGCGCGCATTACGGTGACTGCGACGGGCGATGCCGACGACGCGCAGCTTAAAGAGCGCGTGACTGAGGCGGTGACCGCAGCACTCGCGGCTCTTACCCCGGCTCCGGACATCACCGTGGTGCTTGAGGATGAACAGGAGGAGATCGCTAATGTCTAAGGCGCTTGCCGGCGTGGACCGTACGATCCTTGCCATTGTGGGAGTCCTTCTCATTGCTCTGGGCGCGTGGCCGATTCTCATTCACTTCAACGTGTCTTTTGCCACCTACCTGGCAACGTGGGTTGACCACGACACATGGGCGGGCTTACCGGAGCAGGGCTGGTGGCCCTATGCGCTGGGCTTGGCGACGGTTGTGTGCGCCCTAGCCGGTCTGTGGCTTGTGATCAGCAACCTGCGGCACCATCGGTTTAGCTCGGTATCTTCGGAACAATCGAATGAGGAGGGCGCGATTAAAACTGAGATGTCCGCGATTGCGGGCGCGGTGGCGGATACCCTCGCTGAGGTTGAGGGCGTGGAGAAGGTCTCGCGGCTCGTCGCCTACGACCGCTCGCGGCCGACTCTGCAGTACGAGGTCCTGGCAGATCCCGATACCCCGTTGCTGCGAATCAAGGACGCCATCGAAGTCAACGACCGGGACTTCCGTGCCGCGTTCCCTGACGTGGATGTGGATACGCGATACAAGGTCCACTTCACGAAGGTGCGCAACGCGGTCCTCTAGATACCACCTACCCTGCTCACAAAACTACTCGTGAGCAGGGTTTTTCTTCTTCCGGTTGCGGGGTTGCGGGTGCTGGTTTAATCTTCGTGCCCATGGGGGATATCGAAACCTACCTCCGCCTTCGCAACTCGGGGATTGCGCTGGTGGAGCATATACCTGGCTCACCCGATGAGCTTCGCGCGCTCGGCGCTGACCCAGCCGACGCCACAGAGCTTGCCGGCCTTAACCAGGTGTACTTCGGCCCCACCCGCTACACCGGCAAGCAAAAGAAAGCACGTGCAGCCGCCCTTGCCCAACGCCACAGCCTAGGCACCCTCACACTCATTGAAACCTACGTTTCAAAAGTAAAGAAAACCCTCGACGCCTGGAACCTAAGAGTCAGACTTACCGCCACCCCCGCACACCGCATCCGAACCGTTGCCACAGCACGGCTTAAAGAACTCACACGCAAAAGAACCGCCAAACCAGGCGTGCGCATCACCTACCGCGCCGAAGGGCCCAACACCCTCTCCATTACTGACGATGCCACCACCATTGCCAACATGCGCGCAGTCCTAGAATCCACCAACAACACCGACCTACTCAAAGCCGCCAACGACGTCTTCTTCAACCAAGCCACCGGTACTAAGCCTTCCGTGCGCACCCAAGTCATCGTCACCCTGAATGAGTTGGACCAGATCATTAACGGTGACGGGGACGAGATCGAGCTCAACCTCACCAACGGTGGGCGCATGACAGGGGCGGAATTCCTCACCCACAAGTTTGCCGAAATAGGGTATGCCACCATCGTGCACCCTATTGAAGGGCCCATTAACACCTGGCGGCTCGAGCGTGGAGCAAACTTCAACCAACGCCTCACCCTGCACGCTGAATTCCACACCTGTTCTAGGCCTGGGTGTAATAAGCCAGCTGATTACTGCCAAATCCATCATTTGGTGCCTTGGCAGGCTGGTGGCTACACCAACATCAAGAACTTGACCTTTCTGTGCGCCTACCACAACGGCATTAATGACGATGACCCTTTAAGGCCTACCGGGCGCGGCTACATGTACCGCCTCAACACCGGCGTGGCGTTCATCCCACCCTGGGGTACACCAATCACCGCAATGCCCGAATACCAAGAAGCAGTAGCCAGACTCACCGCGGAGAGAGCCTCAGGCCAAGCCACCACAACAACCCCGACCACACCACCAGAGGAACCACCCGACAGCAGCTAGCACCCAAACACCAAACACAAAAAGCGCCGGTAACCTGCGACAAAGGCGCTCCCGATAGATAGAAGAACCCGTCAGACAAAGCCATGCTGACGGGGATATCGGCGATCCCTGACCATGATTCAGGCGCTCCCCGCTGGGGGTGCAGTTAAGCCCTTAAAGAGCGACACCCGCCAACCGAAGGAAGGTTGACGGAGACATCGGGCAATCTAAAGCGCGGAGCAGCGTGCTAGCGGCTATCTGCTCGAGAAGTGCAGAAGACCTAGCGGGTTACGAGCGTCGCGAGGATTTCGGCGGGCTGAACAGGGCCACGCTAGTAAGGCGAGGCGGACTCGTTCCAAGGCGCGGATTCAGCGAGAATGACCTCCTGGATACGCCCAAAGGTGTGCAGCGTGCCCCGGGAAAGGTGGACGCGAAACGGTTCCCCGATTTCCCCGGCCTCGATGGTGTGCCACGAGAAGTCGGTACGGACAAGCTCCCGGTTCTTGCGCTCCACGATGTGGAGGCCATGGTCAAGGATGATGGTTTCGGAATCGGTACGGATGAACCACACTCGGTCCCCCACGCTGCGCCGCTTAAGACCCGTCAGGTTGCGATGGTCCTCCCGCAAGCGCGTGACGGACTCAACGACACCAAACCGATGCTCGAAGCCTTCGGCATCGGCAATCACGAGCGGTCGTCCTGGCCCAACGGGCCGGAGGGCTGACACCGTCCACGCCACCGGCTGGCCACGCTGGCCCTCCTTGGATACCGGCCTTACCACCGCCACGGACGTCGCCTGTCGGCGCTGCTCCACACTGCGAGAGGCGGCAGCCGTAGGAGCTAGCGTCACGCGGTGTGTGGGCGTAACGACGAGCCAGAGGCCCTCGGTGACGAGATTGGCGTCGAGAGGCACAAGCGGGGGATGCACAGCCGCCATCGCCTCCAGCCGCGCGGTGAGTTCGTCGTCAGGCACGCCCCAGCCGTAGCCCTCCGCCGCCAACATGCCAAACAGGGTTCCCAGGGGAAGGTCTGGTTGGCCCTCCCACGCGGCGCGCAGTGCGGCGAGGGTGCGGTCAATGCGGGTTGGGTCGAACATGACTCTCAAGCCTAGTAGCCCCACGATCACCAAAGCCGCCCAACCCCATCAGGGATTGAGCGGCTCACAGACCTGCTAAATCAGGAAGGGCCTTAGGCCCTAGCAAGAATTAGCCAAGGATCTTGGTAACGCGGCCAGCGCCGACGGTACGGGAGCCCTCGCGGATAGCGAAGCGCAGGCCCTCGTCCATAGCGACCGGCTGGATGAGCTCTACGGACATCTCAACGTTGTCGCCCGGCATAACCATCTCGGTGCCCTCAGGCAGCTTGACGACGCCGGTAACGTCGGTGGTGCGGAAGTAGAACTGCGGACGGTAGTTGTCCATGAACGGGGTGTGGCGGCCGCCCTCTTCCTTCTTCAGGACGTAGACGGAACCCTCGAACTTGGTGTGCGGGGTGTAAGCGCCCGGCTTGATGCAAACCTGGCCACGCTCAACCTCTTCACGCTTGGTACCACGCAGAAGCAGACCACAGTTGTCGCCAGCCTCGGTGTAGTCCATCATCTTGCGGAACATCTCGATACCGGTAACGGTGGTGGACATCGACTTCTCCTTGATGCCGATGATCTCGATGTCCTCGTTGACGTTCAGGGAGCCACGCTCAACACGGCCGGTAACAACGGTACCGCGGCCGGTAATGGTGAAGATGTCCTCGATCGGCATCAGGAACGGCTTGTCCAGCTCGCGGACCGGATCCGGGATGGAGTCATCGCAAGCCTGCATCAGGTCGATAACAGACTGTACCCACTTCTCGTCGCCCTCAAGAGCCTTCAGAGCGGAAATGTGAACGATCGGAGCTTCCTCATCGTAGTCCTGCTCAGCGAGCAGCTCACGGATTTCCATCTCGACGAGCTCGATGATTTCCTCATCGTCAACCATGTCACACTTGTTCAGTGCAACGAGGATGTACGGAACGCCAACCTGGCGAGCCAGCAGAACGTGCTCGCGGGTCTGCGGCATCGGGCCATCGGTTGCAGCAACAACCAGGATAGCGCCGTCCATCTGAGCAGCACCGGTAATCATGTTCTTGATGTAGTCGGCGTGGCCCGGGGCGTCCACGTGTGCGTAGTGGCGCTTCGGGGTGGAGTACTCAACGTGGGAGATGTTGATGGTAATACCGCGCTCCTTCTCCTCAGGAGCCTTATCGATCATGTCGAAGGCGAAAGCGGTGTTCTCCTCCGGGTAAGCGTCAGCCAGAACCTTGGTGATCGCTGCGGTGGTGGTGGTCTTGCCGTGGTCGACGTGTCCGATGGTGCCGATGTTCACATGCGGCTTCGTACGCTCGAACTTCTCCTTTGCCACTGTTTGTCCTCCTGGACTCTATGGCGGCTACGTATTTCGCAGCCACGTGGTTTGTATTGCCATTGGCACTTCGAGCCGGAGCTCATAAGCGCTAATGACGCTTTCTTACGTGCCAGTTACACGATCCTAGATTTATGCCGCAGTTTTTTCAAACTGCCTAAATAGGAGGTAACCCCGCCCAACACGTGCGGACGTTGACCCTCGACAAGAATCAAATTAACGGATCCTGGGAGGGTAACGGCCGGCTCAACCCACATCAAGCGTGTGCGCTCAGCCGACCGCTACCCCAAGGCGCGGAACTGGTCTTCCACTGGCGAAGACTACCAGCCCCGCATGTACGCCTCTGCGGCAGGGGCCTAAAAGTTAGGCCTTGGCGCCAGTGCGCTCCTCGATGATCTCCTGTGCCACGGAGGACGGAACCTCAGCGTAGGAGTCGAAGACCATGGTGAAGTTTGCACGGCCAGCGGTGGAAGAACGCAGGTCACCGATGTAGCCGAACATCTCAGACAGCGGAACCTTGGCCTTGACGACCTTGGCGCCGGAGCGGTCTTCCATAGCGAAGACCTGGCCACGACGGGAGGAGATGTCACCGTTGACGGTACCCATGTACTCCTCCGGGGTCACAACCTCAACGGCCATGATCGGCTCCAGCAGAACCGGCTTAGCCTTAGCGACGGCCTCCTTGAGGACCTGAGAGCCGGCGAGCTTGAAGGCCATCTCAGAGGAGTCAACGTCGTGGTAAGCGCCATCCTCGAGGGTGGCCTTGATGTTCACCAGCGGGAAGCCAGCGACAAAGCCGTACTGCATAGCGTCCTGGATACCAGCGTCGACGGACGGGATGTACTCCTTCGGAACGCGGCCACCGGTGACGGAGTTCTCGAACTTGTAGGTTGCGGACTCGCCCTCTTCCAGCTCTTCCGGCTCCGGGTTGTACGGCTCGATGGTGACGATGACCTTTGCGAACTGGCCAGAACCACCGGTCTGCTTCTTGTGGGTGTATTCCAGGGACTCGACCTTCTTGCGGATGGTCTCGCGGTAAGCAACCTGCGGGTTACCGATGTTGGCCTCAACCTTGAACTCGCGCTTCATGCGGTCAACCAGAACGTCGAGGTGCAACTCGCCCATACCGCCAATAACGGTCTGGCCGGACTCCTCGTCGAGGTGAACGGTGAAGGTCGGGTCCTCTTCAGCGAGCTTCTGGATAGCGGTACCCAGCTTCTCCTGGTCAGCCTTGGTCTTCGGCTCAATAGCAACCTGGATAACCGGATCCGGGAAGTCCATGGACTCAAGGATGATCGGGTTGTCCGGGTTACACAGGGTGTCACCGGTGGTGGTTTCCTTCAGGCCGATGAACGCGTAGATGTTACCGGCGTCGGCGTGCTCGACCGGGTTCTCCTTGTTCGCGTGCATCTGGAAGAGCTTGCCCACGCGCTCCTTCTTGTTCTTGGTGGAGTTGAGCATCTGCTCGCCCGGGATAGCCTGGCCAGAGTAGACACGCACGTAGGTGAGCTTGCCGAAGAACGGGTGCACGGCAATCTTGAAGGCCAGTGCGGAGAACGGCTCCTGGACGGAAGGCTTACGAGTCAAGGTCTCCTCACCGTCGAGGGAGGTGCCGTTGACCTCGCCGATGTCCAGCGGGTTCGGGAGGTAGTCAACAATGGCGTCGAGCAGCGGCTGGACACCCTTGTTGCGGTAAGCGGTACCGCAGAGGACCGGGTAGATCTCGGAGTTCACGGTCAGCTTGCGGATAGCGCCCTTGATTTCCTCAATGGTCAGCTCTTCGCCGCCGAAGTACTTCTCCATGAGCTCTTCGTCGGACTCAGCGACGGTCTCGAGCAGCTTCTCGCGGTACTCTTCAGCCTTCTCCTGCAACTCGGCAGGGATCTCCTCGATAGTGGCCTCGGTTCCGGTTTCTACCTTGCCGCGCCAGGTCAGCGCCTTCATGTTGATCAGGTCGACGACGCCATCGAAGTCATCCTCAGCACCGATCGGCAGCTGCATGACCAACGGCTTAGCACCGAGGCGATCAATGATGGTCTGGACGGTGAAGTAGAAGTCCGCACCCATCTTGTCCATCTTGTTGACGAAGCAGATACGAGGGACGTCGTACTTAGCAGCCTGGCGCCACACCTGCTCGGACTGCGGCTCCACACCTTCCTTGCCGTCGAAGACAGCAACAGCGCCGTCGAGAACACGCAGGGAGCGCTCAACCTCAACGGTGAAGTCCACGTGGCCCGGGGTGTCAATAATGTTGATCTGGTTGTTGTTCCAGAAACAGGTCACAGCAGCGGACGTAATGGTGATGCCGCGCTCCTTCTCCTGCTCCATCCAGTCAGTGGTGGCGCCACATCGTGGGTCTCACCGACCTTACGGTTAATACCGGTGTAGAAGAGGATGCGCTCGGTGGTAGTGGTCTTACCCGCATCGATGTGCGCCATGATGCCGATGTTGCGGACCTTGTTCAGATCCTTAAGCACTTCTTGTGCCACAGTTAATACCCCAACTTAATTGTCGTCGACGCCGACGCCAGTTATGCACTGACGAAACATAGGTGACGTCTTCATGGATAGGTCTTGGTCTATTTTGCCACGTCTGGGCTTCTACGTCAGCGTGAGACGTGGAGCCCACGCCATAAAAATGGCCCGAACAACGCTATTCAAGTTTAGGTTCCGCACTGTTTAGCGTGGAGCGCTCCGCCAAAGGGGAGCGAGAACACGCAGTGCCAGCGCAGGTAAACGATGATATCGCTGTTCGAGCCATGATGCCATGTGGCGGGTTATACCGGAGGGATTACCAGCGGTAGTGAGCGAAGGCGCGGTTGGCCTCAGCCATCTTGTGAGTATCCTCACGGCGCTTCACAGAAGCACCCAGGCCGTTGGATGCATCGAGGATCTCGTTTGCGAGACGCTCGATCATGGAGTTCTCACGACGCTGACGGGTAAAGGTAACCAGCCAACGCAGAGCCAGGGTGTTGGCACGTGCCGGCTTAACCTCAACCGGAACCTGGTAGGTAGCGCCGCCCACACGACGGGAGCGAACCTCGAGGTCCGGGCGGATGTTGCCCAGGGCCTTCTCCAGGGTGCCGACCGGGTCGGTACCGGTCTTCTCGCGGCAGACCTCGAGAGCGCCGTAGACGATGCGCTCAGCGGTGGACTTCTTGCCGTCACGCAGGATCTTGTTCACGAGCATGGTGACCTGCTCGGAGTTGTAAACCGGGTCCTTAACTACAGGACGCTTCGGTGCAGCATTCTTACGCATTGTTGATTACTGTCCCTTCTTTGCGCCGTAGCGGGAACGAGCCTGCTTACGGTCCTTCACGCCCTGGGTATCCAGTGCGCCGCGGATAATCTTGTAGCGAACACCCGGGAGGTCCTTCACACGACCACCGCGGACGAGCACCATGGAGTGCTCCTGCAGGTTGTGACCCTCGCCCGGAATGTAGGCGGAAACCTCGATACCGGAGGTCAGGCGCACACGGGCAACCTTACGCAGAGCCGAGTTCGGCTTCTTCGGGGTGGTGGTGTACACGCGGGTGCACACGCCACGGCGCTGCGGGGAGCCCTTCAGGGCGGCCGTAGCAACCTTGGCCTTCTTGTCGTGGCGGCCCTTGCGGACCAGCTGCTGAATAGTTGGCATAAATCTAGTCTTTCTCTATGACTTCGGCTTGAACTGACCGCTTTCACACGTCCAAACATGCAAAAATAGGGGCTCTTCTCCGGGGCCCTACCGCATGTCCAGAACGTATCTCACCCAGCGGATGGTTGAGATACCGATCAGACTTTTCATCTCCTATAAAGATGAAACCTTGGACAGACTACCACACCCCACTGATCTGCCCAAATCTCACGTGCCGGTACTTCCCAATGGTTAGTGTCCGGCGTACCTACAGCACGGCCCGGCTGGCCACGCCAGTGGCGCCACGCAATACTGCCCACAAGGACCCACTAGAGAGTTAGCTCCACTCCCACGTCAGGTCCGCCTCCACCGCGCGCTCGGCGAAGTGCTCTTTTTCCTGCCGCTCCCAGGTTTCAAACCACTCTTCATAGCCAGGGTCGCGCTCCAGGGCGCGCTCGCGACGCTTCTCGCGTGGGCCGTCGATACGGACCGTCACCACGGAGCCGCGCTCCTTGGCAGCGGCCACGGTGGCCTCGGTGACAGAACCAACTCCTTCGACGATCAGATCATCGCGCTCATCCAAGCTGGCCCAGTCCTTCGGCGCGTTGGCATCCCAGTCCCAACGCCAATAGCCCGGGTTATTCTCCCGCAGCACTTGCTCTGAAACCATCTCTGAACCCTCTTGCAGCCCATGCCAGCCGGGGTAGAACTCGTCAAGGTGGACTACCCGCCACCCGGTGCGCTCAGCCAGCGCTGCAGAAGCCCAGGTCTTGCCGGCGCCGGAGGGGCCGTCGATAAGCACGGTGACCGGGCGCATCGGGCGCTTGCGCGACGCGGCGAGCGCCACCACATCGGCCAAGAGCCGATCCATCTCGGCGGCGTGTGTCTGGGCAGTGTCCTTACCGCTGTCCTGGTCGGCCGTGCGGTCCGCGTCCTGCATGTATTTCTTCACCACTTCTGGGTACGTCTAGCGTGCAGCTTTGAGAGAGTCGTCCTAGAGTCCGAAGAATCTCCAGGACCCACTGAGCACCGAAACTACCACCGGAAGCGCCGCAAGGCCCGTTCCCACCACCATCACCAGCCAGTCTCTGCCGGCAAGGCGGGACGGCCGCGCCCATGTGCGTTGCCCACCGCCCGGTGGGGTTCGCCCGAAACCGCGCGCCTCCATCGCCGTGGCCAGCTTGCCCCCGCGCCGCAGGGCTAGCACCAAGAGCCCGAAGGACATGGTGATGAGGTGTTTGATGCGGCCCTCGTCGGTCAGCCCACGCGCACGCCGCGCCATGGCCAGGTACTGCCAATCAGATTTGAACAGCGTCATCATGCGCACCCCGGCCACCGCACCGATGACGAAGCGGGAAGGTAGCTTGAGGATTTGCGAAAGGGCGTCGCCCAACTCCGTCGGGTCAATATCCCGCGCCAGCACCACCATCGGCAGCGCCACCGCCAGCACGCGCATAGTAATGGCGATGGCCAGCTCCATCGAGTTGTCCGTAACCGTGATCAACCACCAGCTGAAGTACTCCCGCCCGCCCGGTGCGCCGTAAAGCAGCATCGAAATGCCGGACAACGGAGCGATAAGAAAAAGGAACCAGCCAGCTTTAAACAGGCGCGGCCACGACACCCCGCACAGGGGCGCAAAAACTAAAGTCATGGCCAAGGACACTGCCGCGGAGACCCAATCCACGGAGAGTAACAGCGGGCTCACCCACACGAACATCAGGAATATCCGGGTCAGCGGGTTCACGCCGTGCAGTAAACCTGCACGGCCAGCACGATCGGCGCGACCAGCGTCGTCCGCGTTCGCCGACGACGTAGTTGTAGTTATATCAGCCACGGCTCACCTCCACTCGGTGGTCACCCAACGCGGAAATGAACAGCGGATCGTGGGTCACCGAGGCAATCGTCGTCCCCTCATCCGCCATGCGCCGCAGCAACCACACCAACTCGGTGAAGGTGTGGGGGTCTTGGCCGAAGGTGGGTTCGTCGAGAAGCAGCACCTCCGGCGCCGTGACCAACGCAGTGGCCACCGACAACCGGCGCTTCTCCCCACCGGAGAGCGTAAACGGATTGGCGTTGAGCAAATGCCCCAGGCGTAGTGCCTCCACGAGCTCCGCGATGCGCCCCTCCGGCACCTCGCGGTGCATGACACGGGGTGCCACGCGCAGCTCCTCTGCCACCGTACGGGCGACGAATTGGTGCTCGGGGTTCTGGAAGACGAAGCCAATGCGGTCCGCCAATTCCCGGGACTTCCACGTCAACGGCGAGCCTTTCAGCCCCCGCCGCACGTACTCTGCCACACCAATCTCCCCGGCCACTGCTGGAAGCAACCCCGCCACCGTCATCAGCCACGTGGTCTTGCCCGCACCATTCGGCCCGGTAATCACCGTGGACATCCCCCGGGGCAGCGCGTAGCTGCGCGGCGGCCCGAAACGGGTGACCAGGTCCGTGCTCCACAGCGCCGCCGATTCGGGTGCTCTTCCAGTGCTGCTTGGCGACGTCCCGCCAGCATCCCGCGCCCGCGGCAAACCGCTGATAGAGCGCGAAGCAACAACAGCCTCCACGGGACCGTCGGCGACGATGCGCCCATCCTTCAGCTCAATCGCACGGTCAAGCACACCCCTCCACGCCGCGTGCTGGTGTTCCACCACGATAAGGGTGGCCCCGGTGCGCTCCACCATGGTGGACACGGCCTCAATAACCTCGCGCGCGCCCTCCGGGTCGAGGTTCGCCGTCGGCTCATCGAGCAACACCATGCCCGCGCCCATGGCAATCACACCCGCCAAAGCCAAGCGTTGCTTCTGCCCGCCGGACAGACGCTCCGTGGGAAAAGACAGGTCCACCGCGGGCCCCACCATCGATAGCGCCGCCGACACCCGCTGCCAAATCTCAGAGCGCGGATAGGCCAAATTCTCACAACCAAAGGCAACGTCATCGCCCACGCGCGCGGCAATCACCTGGGAGTCTGGGTCCTGCAGCACCAAGCCCACCGGAATCGTCCGGCCGGGCGGCTCGATGTGACCAGAGGCATCCTCCAGCAGGATTTCCCCCACCCGGGTGCCCTCGTCATCGCCGCCCAACACGCCCGCGATAGCTGCCAGCAGCGTGGACTTCCCGGACCCGGAATCTCCGCACAGCAGGACCTTCTCCCCCGGTGATATAACCAAGTCAATATCCGCCAGCGCCGGCGCACGCCTGCCCGCATGCGTCCAGCCATAGCCGCGTGCGACAAGCTTCGTCGCGCCCGCGGACATATCTTCTACCGAACCCACATCAGCCATCAGAATCAGCCACCAGCCACCTTGCAACAGCCATTACTTCAGCTACCAGTCAATGCTCAGCATCAACAATCAACAAGCATCCACAGCAAGCAACGCACAACAAGCAACGTTTGCTTAAGCACTGTGCTGTTCGCGGCCGACCGCAAAACGGTCCAGCGCACCGGTCTTCGCCAGCGCATTGACCACGATGTAGCCCACGGCTCCTGCCAGAATGGCGCCGGAGATGCTCAGCGTGACGAGGTAGATGATGTTGAACTGCAGGGTCTTGCCCAGGTTTCCGGAGGTAAACAGCTCCAGCACAAACGCGCCCCAGCCAGCTGCCATGCCGCCGAGCATCGCAATGCCCAGGCTAAAGCGACGGTAGAGGAAGATGGCCAGCACAATCTCCACACCAATGCCCTGCGCGATGCCGGAGTACAACGTACTAATACCCCACTGGGAGCCCAGCACCGCCGACACGATGGCCGCCAGCAGCTCCACGTAGAGTGCGGCACCCGGCTTACGGATAATCAAACCGCCAACGACACCACCAAGAAGCCAAATGCCGGTGGCAATGCCACCCAGGCCTGGCGTGAGCGCATCCATGGCCTGGAACCAGGCATAGCCCACCGTGTTCCACGCTAGGAACACGATTCCACACGCCACACCCAGCACGGAGGCCACCACGATGTCGACGACGCGCCAATTCAAACTGCGCGGCGCAGCAGCGCCATTCGCAGTTGCGCCATTAACAGATCCACCATGAGATACAGAGTTCATGATTCCTCCCTTTCGCCGGCATTATCCGGATCAGGTTCGACGGTTCGCCGCTGCGCTGCGGCATCTCAGCCTCCTCCGGAGACACCCATACGCAGCCTCAAAGGCAGAACACAGTGTGAACGAGGAAGCACCCGTGACGATGTTTAATTTGTTGTTTTATGTACAGCCGCCAGCACTAATAAGAACCGGCTCAGCACGCTCAAAAGCACTGACAGCTTAGCAAGCCGGACCATTAAGAGCACACTGCAGCCTCACTACTCCCCCATGCCACCAGCACTCCATCAAGCCATCTCGCAACACTTCACCAGCCAAAAGCATCAGTAAACTGGAGTGACAGCCAATCACAAAGGAGCTCGCCCCTCTATGCCCGCAATCAAAGTCATCTCCAAAGCAATCGGCATACCTCTTGTGTGCATCGCTGCCCCCGCCGCCGGTGTCTGGGCAATCCGCTCTATCAATTCCAAGCGTTTTGCTGCCCCCAAACCACCAGCAGGTGGCGATGATCGCATCCTCAAAGAAGAGGGCGTTTCAAGAATTGACGGCCGCTACATGAAGGGCTTCCACCTCACGCCGCTAGCCACCGGACAGGAACAACAATCCATACAGACACATCCAGGCACCGTCATCGTATTCGGCGGCTCGGACGGCGGTGCCAACGTGGAACAGGCACGAATGCTACGTGACGCCGGGTACGATGTGCTCGCCTTGTACTTCTTTGGCAAGCCCGGGCAAAAGGAATTCATCGACGGGGTCCCACTCGAGTTCTTTGACGAGGTCCTCGCCTACGCTGAGGAGTACGGCAACGGCAGCGCACCGCTGACTGTTATCGGTACGTCCAAAGGCCGGAGCTTACTGCCAATCTCGCCGCCCGCTACCCGCAGATCGACAACATCGTTCTCTACACGCCTGCGCACCACACTTACGGCAGCCTCACTTACCAGCGCGGCAGCGGCTCCACGAGTAGTTTCTCCTGGCACGGTGAGCCCGTTCCTTTTGCGAAATTACAAGGAACAGAAATGGGCAAAGTTATGCTCCGCTTCGCGCTTGGTCTGCCCGTGTCCTACCGCGCCGGCTATGAGGCCGACGCTGCTGCAGCTAGCCCCGAGTCCGTCATCGACCTGAGCAACTTCCAAGGCAACGGCCTTCTGTTCGCCGGCACCGAGGACGCCATGTGGCAAGGCGACGTAGCCGCGGAAGCTCTGGCCGCACAAAACCAGAACCTTGAGCCCCACATCTACAAAGACGCCGGCCACCTTTTCCACGAGAACATCGACGAACTCATCGGCCCGTCCTGGGAAACAATGATGGGCGGCACAATCACAGCCAACCGCTTGGCCAAGGTGGATTCCGACCGTATCCTGTTTGAACGCCTCAAGCAGTGGCACGCGCATTAGAACACATACCCAGCAGGACAATGACAGCCGAGACAGACGAAGACTAAGGAGACTTCAACGGAACACGACGCCGAGTCACGTCAAAACATAAAGATGTACCCCGCCGCGTCCTCTGACCTACGCAACGGGGTACTTGCACACCGGCAAAGATGCCAGTGGCCATGAGCCTCCACACACGCAGCTTAAGGAAAGGAAAAGCTTCGGTGGAGACCCAAGACTTAATGAAATAACTAAATGTATTTCGGAAATATCAAATAAACAAAAGTATCAAACAAATACAAGCAAGTTGAGAACTAGGGGTTGCTACCGGAGTCTTATGCCCCGGCAGCAATGCCCTACTCCATCAACTCTCAGGTTGGGTGGGAGGTTAACGCTCCTCCCTTAGCGGTGTTGTTAAAGGAGACACATCCTACGGTTCTCTTAGTTGGAGGAACCCTCGCCAGCACCCGGTGCACAAGCATCAGCCAACAGGCCGATAGCCAAAGCACCAGCAGCAATCAGAGCCACAGCACCAGCAGCCTGCTGGTAATCAGCACCGAAGCGCTTCAGCTGAGCATTGATGCCATTGACCTGGTCAGCCAACGGGCCGTTGAACAGACCAGCCTGCTGCTGCAGACGGGTATTCAGATCCTGAATCTGCTTGTTAATCGGAGCCACAAACTCCGAGAGACCCGGAATGTTCATCTGGGAAGCCAGACCAACCGGAATCAGGAACAGCAGCGGGATACCGATACCAAGGCCGGTGTTGATGCAACGCTCAGACAGGTTGGAAGAACCAGCCCAATCGGCGGAACCATCCGGCGTACCTGGCTTATCCACCTTGCCCGGCTTGGAGTTCGGGTCATTCGGATCGGTCGGCTTACCGTCGTTCTTGGAACCAGTGACCTCATCACCATCATTGGTGCCGTCACCATCGGTATCAGCCTTAGTCGGATCCGTCGGAGCACCCTTCTCACCCGGCTTAACCTTGTTGCCGTCCTTATCGAACGGGTTCTTGGAACCAGTAACCTCGTCACCATCCTTGATGCCATCACCATCGGTGTCAGCATTGTTCGGATCGGTGCCAAGCTCCTTCTCCTGATCGTCAGTCAGACCATCATTATCGGAGTCCTTGCCCTTGCCATCCTCACCCGGCTTGTTCGGATCAATCGGCCAGGACGGACCAGGAACGATCGGCTTAGACGGCTTGTTTGGCTTGGAGTTCGGGTCATTCGGATCGGTCGGCTTACCGTTGTTCTTGGAGCCAGTGACCTCATCACCATCATTGGTGCCGTCACCATCGGTATCCGGCTTGGTCGGGTCAGTCGGAGCACCCTTCTCACCCGGCTTAACCTTGTTGCCATCCTTATCGAACGGGTTCTTGGAGCCGTCTACCTCATCACCGTCGTTGATACCGTCACCATCAGTGTCAGCCTTATTCGGGTCGGTGCCAAGCTCCTTCTCCTTATCATCCGTCAGGCCATCGCCATCGGAATCCTTGGAAGTCGGATCCGTACCGTCCTTCTTCTCGTCCCCATCGTTGATGCCATCACCATCGGTGTCAGGGTTATTCGGGTCCGTCGGAGCCGGGTTGCCATCCTTGTCTGTCCGGTTGACTTCATCACCATCGTTGACGCCATCACCATCGGTATCAGGGTTAGTCGGGTCAGTAGGAGCGCCCTTTTCACCCGGCTTAACCTTGTTGCCATCCTTATCGAACGGGTTCTTGGAGCCGTCTACCTCATCACCGTCGTTGATACCGTCACCATCAGTGTCAGCCTTGTTCGGATCGGTGCCAAGCTCCTTCTCCTGCTCGTCAGTCAGACCATCACCATCAGTATCCTTCTGGTCATTGTCACCCGGCTTGGAGTTCGGGTCATTCGGATCAGTCGGCGCAGGCTCGCCATCCTTGTCCTTGTTATTCACCTCGGAACCATCGTTGACTCCATCACCATCAGTGTCGGGGTTCTTCGGATCGGTTGGCTTACCGTCGAACTTGTTACCGTCGCCGGTGACCTCGTCACCGTCGTTGATACCGTCATCATCGGTATCAGGGTTATTCGGGTCGGTGCCAAGCTCCTTCTCCTTATCATCCGTCAGGCCATCGCCATCGGAATCCTTGGAAGTCGGATCCGTACCGTCCTTCTTCTCGTCCCCATCGTTAATGCCATCACCATCGGTGTCAGGGTTATTCGGGTCCGTCGGAGCCGGGTTGCCATCCTCGTCAGTCCGGTTGACTTCATCACCATCGTTGACGCCGTCACCATCGGTATCGGGGTTCTTCGGATCGGTTGGCTTACCGTCGAACTTGTTACCGTCGCCGGTGACCTCGTCACCGTCATTGATACCGTCACCATCGGTATCAGCCTTATTCGGATCGGTGCCGAGCTCCTCTTCTTCCTTGTCGGTCAGACCATCACCATCAGTATCCTTCTGGTCATCGTCCTCTGGAGGAACAACAGTGGAATCGTCCTTGACGGTGATCTTCACCGGAACCTCATCAGTCGAACCATCCGGGTAAGTCACCACAACAATGGCATCCTTCTCACCCTCAGTCTTAGTATCAACCGGATCCTTGAACTCAAACTTGGTGTTCTCCGGCAACTCACCAGGATTCTTAATCGAATCCTCAGCCTTCGGAGTCTCACCAACCTTTACAGTCTGATCCTGGCCCTTCGGATCATAAGTCTCAGCATCAGACTTCGGAGTATCGGTAACCGTGACAGTCGTCTCGACCTCATCAGTCGTACCATCCGGGTACGTCACCACAACAGTAACGTTCTTCTCACCCGGAGTCT